>JBKJKJ010000206.1:0-10343 GCA_046597455.1 Burkholderiales bacterium | reverse complement strand
GACCGCCAGCGGCGTCAGGCGTCCGGCCCTGATTTGCGGAATCGCGCTCGCCACCGCGGCGAGCATGATCTGGTTATGACCGGCGATCGTATCCGCCACCGATTGGCCGGTGCCCTTGTACGGCACGTGTGTGAGCCAGATTCCCGAGATCATTGAAAATAGCTCGGTGGACATGTGGCTGATGCTGCCCACGCCGCTGCTCGCATAGGTGATCTGCCCGGGCCGAGCTTTCGCGAGCGCCACCAGCTGTTTCACGGTTTTTACCGGCAGTGATGGGTGCGTGACCATGACGAAAGGACCATCGTCGGGCTGAACGATGGGCGTCATGTCGCCGATCGGGTCGTACTTGAGCTTGTAGAGGCTGGGTGCGACCGTGTAACTGCCCGATGTGAGGAGCAGCACGTAGCCGTCAGGCGGCGATCTCAGTGCGATCTCGGTGCCAATGGTGCTGCCCGCGCCGGCCCGGTTCTCGACGATGAATTGCTGTCCGAGACTCGTGCCGAGCTTCGATGCGAGCAGGCGCGAGATCATGTCGGTGCCTCCGCCGGGCGAAAACGGCACGATGATGCGAACCGGCTTCACGGGATACTGCTGCGCGTATGCGCTTATGGCGCCCGATGCAATCGCTACGACCGCCACGGCAGAGATCAGCCGTGCCGACCGGCGCATGAGGCTCGTGGATGCCGCGCTGCCAGGGGCCGCAGAGCCGGGCGCATGACTGCGCTCCCTCGTCGTAATT
Organism: Burkholderiales bacterium; assembly: GCA_046597455.1. Lineage (GTDB taxonomy): Bacteria > Pseudomonadota > Gammaproteobacteria > Burkholderiales > SG8-41 > JAQGMV01. The sequence goes on along the minus strand of JBKJKJ010000206.1, from coordinate 9,604 downwards.
TGCATCTTCCGCTCCTCCATTCTATTTATCGGGCGACGGCTTCGACATTTACACTGCCGGGGCCCCGCTGTGCAACTGGAGTTCTCCTGTCGTGCACCGTGGAGTGCGCACGGCGTGCGCGACCCGGCGCGCTTGATCGAACCGCTGCGATCTGCGATCTTCGGCCACTGGCCGAATCATGAACTCAAGGGATATTCATGCGCTTCTGGAATACGACGCTCGTCACGCTCACCATCTTGTCCGCTGGTGCCGCACATGCAGCCGAAACATTTCCCACCAAACCCGTACGGCTCATCGTGACCAGCGGCGCGGGCTCGGGCGTCGATTACTTCGCGCGCACCCTTGCGCAGCCACTCACCGAGCTCTACCGGCAGCAGGTCGTGGCCGACAATCGGCCGGGCGCAGGCGGGCTGATCGGCGCGGGGACGATTGCCGCGGCAGCGCCTGACGGTTACACGATCGGCATCGCCTCCACGGCGCACGTGGTCGCGCCGGTTCTGCAGGCGAAGCCGCCGTACCGGCCGATCGAAGACTTCACGCCGATCGCATTGCTGACTTCCCTGCCTTCGGTGGTCGTGGCCACCGCGAGCATTCCGGCCAAAAGCGTGCAGGAGCTGATCGCGCTGGCGAAATCGCGGCCCGGCCAGCTCAACTTCGCGTCGCTGGGCGACGGCACCGCCGCCCATCTGCAGGCGGAGATCTTCAGGCGCGCCGCCGGCATCAACACCGTGCACGTGCCTTTCAAGAGTGTGGGTGACTCGCACGCCGCCTTGCTGGCGGGCGAAGTCCATTACCTCGTCTTCCTGGTGCCTTCGGCAATGCCGCTGGTGAGGAATGCCAAGGCGCGCGCGCTTGCCGTGACGAGCAAAGGCCGTAGCGCGGCGCTGCCCGATGTGCCGAGTCTCGCCGAAGCCGGTCTTCCGGGCGCGGTGTCCGAAGCGCTCGTCGGCGTGGTAGGCCCCGCGAAAATGCCGCGTGACATGGTCGCGCGCCTGCATCGCGACATCGTGAAAGTGCTGCGCCAGCCTGAGACCCGGGAACGGTTCGCGACCCAGGGCGGAACGCCCGAGCCGGAAGTCACGCCCGAAATGTATGGTGCCCGCCTTCGCGCGGAGTATGCGACTTACGGCAAACTGATCGCGGAACTCGGACTGAAGCCGCGGTGACGGCAGGGCAAGTGTTACCGATGGCGAAGGCAAGCGGTTTGCTGTTCGAGAAAGATGTCGCAGTCCCGGTGGGCGACGGCAATGTGTTGCGCGCCAACGTGTTCCGTCCCGAAGCGCCCGGCACGTATCCGGTCGTGATGGCGCAAGGCATTTACGGCAAGGACGTGCATTTCGCCGATGCCTTCAAGCCGCAGTGGACCCGGCTGCTCCAGCTCTATCCGGGTCTTTGCGATGCCGATGTCGATGACGCTTCACAGCCGACGGGGGCGCGTTCGAGCGGACGCTATCTGCGGTGGGAGACCGTAGACCCCGAGCGCTGGGTGCCCGACGGTTATGTCGTGATCCAGGTCGATGCGCGCGGCACCGGCAAATCGCCCGGTTTCCTCGATCCGTATTCGCCGCGCGAAATCCAGGATTACTACGACGCGATCGAGTGGGCCGCGAGCCAGCCCTGGTCCAACGGCAAGGTAGGCCTGATCGGCGTGTCCTATTACGCGATAACGCAGTGGCTCGTCGCCGCGTTGAGGCCGCCCCATCTCGCGGCGATCGTGCCGTGGGAAGGCGCCTGCGATCACTATCGCGACTGGAGCCGCCACGGCGGCATGCTGAGCGGTTTCGCGGCAGCGTGGTGGCCGCGGCAGGTGCTGGTCAACCAGCATGGCAACGCCGATACGGCGCATCGTGACCGCGACACGGGCGAGCGCACGACCGGCGCGCCGCTGGACGCGGCGATGCTTGCGGGCAATCGCAGCGATTATCCCGGCGACCTGGCGCGCCACGCTCTCGACGACGAATGGCATCGAGACCGCACGCCGGATCTCTCGCGCGTGGAGGTTCCGGTGCTGTCGGCGGGGAACTGGGGCGGGCCCGGTGTTCACCTGCGCGGCAACATCGAAGGCTGGATGCGCAGCGCGTCGGAATCGAAATGGCTTTCGATGCACACCGGAACCCATTACGAAAGCTTCTACCTGCCGCAGTACGTCGCCATGCAGAAGCGGTTCTTCGATCGCTATCTGAAAGACCTCGATAATGGATGGGACGACGAGCCTAACGTACAGCTTTCCATACGACGTCCCGACGGCGCGACGCGGCGCATGGAGCGCGAGTTTCCGCTGGCCCGCACGCAGTGGATGCGATTCCATCTCGACGCGAAGAACCTGCGCATCCAGCACGGCAATCCCGAAGCGCAAACGTCGGTCAGCTACGGCGCCGATGGTGTAGGCGTGAGTTTTACGACCGAGGCTTTCGACGCGGACGTCGAATTCACCGGTTTCGTGACGCTGCGGCTCTGGGTGTCTTCGACGGCGACCGACATGGATCTGTTCGCGAGCCTGCGCGCATTCGATGCTGCGGGCAAGGAAGTGATTTTCGACGGCGCGCACGAGCCCACGCCGGTGAGCCGCGGATGGCTGCGCGCGTCCCATCGCGCACTCGATCCCGAGCGTTCGACGCCTACACGGTTATGGCACGCGCACCGGGAGCCCACGACGCTCGAACCGGGAACGCTGTATCCGGTGGACATCGAGATCTGGCCCACGTGCATGGTCTTTCTGCAAGGCTATCGGCTCGCCCTCACGATCCAGGGACGCGATTTCGAGTTCGCAGGAACGCCCGGGCGCATACTTCATGACCACGCCGATGACAGGCCTGCGTCAGTCCGGGGCGCGACGCATACGATTGCAACCGGTGCCGATCACGCTTCGTATCTCGTACTGCCTGTGATTCCGGCGGCGTGATTGGATCGATCAAGGGAGTATAAGAACATGAAGCTGGAACTCGTTTCGATTGCGACGCCGACCACCCCGCTGGACGGCCTGTTCTACCAGCCCGACGCAGAAGGCCCTAGCGCGGGCGGCGTGCTGCTTTTTCACGGCAACACGATGAATTTCTACGTCGGCGCGCTGCGTTTCCTGCCGCCGGCGCTGACGCGCATGGGTTATTCGTGTCTCGCATTCAACCGCCGCGGCCACGACATCATGGGCATACGCAACAGCCGCGCCGCGGAAGGCGGTGCTTTCCAGACGACTGCACAGGGACTCGAGGATAACCACATCGCTGCGCGCTGGATGGCCGACAGGGGTTTTGCGCAGCCGGTCGTGATTGGTCACAGCAACGGCGGCATGCTGGGCGTGCAGCACACGGTCGACCACCCCGAGACCCGCGCGCTCATTCTGCTCTCGGCAGGACGTGGGGGGCCCACCAGCGTGAAGTCGGGCGGGACCGAAGGCCTGCTCGCAGGCGATCGATTCGACGAGATCTGCGACCAGGCGAAACGCCTCGTCGCGCAGGGCCGCGGACGCGACCTCATGCTGATCCCCGGCTGGTGGTACGTGATTACCGCCGAAAGCTTCGTCGACCGCCTCTCGACCGTGCCCGATACCATCGCGCTCGCCCCGCGGATCCAGTGCCCGATTCTCGCCTTGCGAGGCGACAAGGAGATCGCGGACCGCTATCCCGCCGAGGAATTCGCCCGGGCGGCTAAGACGCCCGCCAGTGCAGTGGTGATCCCGGACTGCGATCACTTCTACAATGGCCGAGAAGACGAAGTCACCGCTGCGGTCACGTCATGGCTCGCGTGCACTTTCGCGCAGTGAGGTTCGTCATGGGCGTGGAGCGATGCGCCTGATGAAGCAACCTTACGTGCAACAACGCATTTCACCGAAAAGGAAGAAGATGAAACGCAGCACTGTCGGCTCGCTGGTCTCACTGCTCCTGCTGTCCAGCGCCGCGCACGCGCAGAATACGACCGCTTTCCCCGTACGGCCGATTCGCGTGATCGTTCCGGCTTCCGCAGGCACCGGCATGGACTACATGGGACGCAGCGTCGCGCAGGCCTTGAGCGAGGTCTACAAGCACCAGGTCGTCATCGATAACCGCGCCGGCGCCGGCAGCCTCATCGGCACCGGCCTCGTGGCCGGTGCCGCCCCCGATGGCTACACGCTCGGGGTCGCTTCGACCTCGTCGGTCGTCGCGCCGTTGCTGCAGATGAAACCGCCTTACCGGCCGCTCGAGGATCTGGTGCAGGTCGCGCTGCTTTCGGACCTGACGAGCGTCGTGGTGGTGGCGCCGGGGGTTCAGGCGAAAAACATGAAGGAGCTGATCGCGCTCGCGAAGTCCAAGCCGGGGCAGCTCAATTTCGCGTCGATCGGCGCAGGCAGCGCGTCCCATCTCACGCCCGAGATCTTCAACCGTGCGGCGGGCATCGAAGCGGTGCACGTGCCTTTCAAGAGCGTGGGCGATGTCATCGCGGCCCTGATTGCGACTCAGGTGCACTATCTCATCTGGATTTCGCCCGCATCGCTGCCGATGCTCAAGGACGGCAGGCTGCGCGCTTTCGCGGTGACGAGCGCGAAGCGCTATCGCGGTTTGCCCGACGTGCCGACCATGGCGGAAGTGGGTGTGCGCGGCGCCGAAGTCGACACGATGATCGGCGTCATCGGACCGGCGAAGCTGCCGAAGCATCTCGTCAATCGCATTCATGCCGACATCACCGCAGTGCTGCGGCAACCTGCAATCCGCGAAGCTTTCGACCGCCAGGGCGGCGAGCCGGCGGCCGACGTCTCGCAGGCGGCGTACGCGGCGAAGTGGAAATCGGAATACGAGGTCTACCGCAAGCTGCTCCCGGAGCTGGGCCTGCAGAAGCAGTAACGCTGCGATGTGCGGGGTGCGCGGCGTGAGTGGCGACCCGTCGCTAAACGGACGACGCGCGCAATCCCGAACACCCGGTGTCCATCACGTAATCGAGCGAGGTAGGCCGTTCGCCCTTCGACTTTCCTGGCGTTGAGCTCGGTACCCGCGGAAGGGGTGGACGGCGAGTCGGGCTGAAGCTAACCCCGAACGGCGTGTAAAATTCATCGACCCGTTCGACGATCAGCCTGCAGCCTCCGGGACCTCCGGGCCGTCCACTGTTCGAAGCACATCAGATGAACCGCACACCGCGCCCGAACGACCGGCGCGCATACGCTATTGAAGAAATCATGCAAACCAGACACCTCGCTAAAGCCATCGCCGCTGCCACATTCGCCATTTCGACCTCGGTCCTCGCGCAGTCTTATCCCGCCAAGCCGATCACCCTCGTCGTGCCTTTCCCTGCCGCCTCCACGCCCGATCTGGTCACGCGCGCCATCGCCCAGAAGCTCAACGAAGCCTGGCGTCAGCCGGTGGTCATCGACAACAAGCCGGGGGCGGGCGCCATCATCGGAACCGAAGCCGTGGCGCGCGCCGCGCCGGACGGTTATACGCTGCTCATACACACGGCTTCGCACGCGATCGCGCCGAGTATGTACAAGAAGCTCAGCTACGATTCGGTCAAAAGCTTCTCACCCATCAGCATGCTGGCATACGTGCCCAACGTGCTCGTCGTGAATCCTTCGCTCCAGGTAAAAAACGTAAAAGACCTCGTTGCCCTCGCAAAGAAGCAGCCGGGCAAGCTCGATTATTCGTCGTCGGGGCCGGGCAGCCCGGCGCATCTTGCGGGCGAGCTGTTCAAGACGATGTCGGGAACCGACATCGTGCACATTCCGTACAAAGGCAGCCCGCAGGCGCTGACCGCGGTGCTCTCCGGCGAAACCATCATGATGTTCAGCCCTGTACCCATTGCGCTGCCGCACATCCGCAGCGGCAAGTTGCGCGTGATCGGCGTCACGACTGCGAAGCGCTCCAAAGTCGTGCCGGACCTGCCCACGCTCGCGGAAAGCGGGCTGGCCGGCTACGAAGTGACGCAGTGGTATGCGATGCAGGCTCCTGCGGGGACGCCTAAAGACATCACCGCAAAAATCAATGCTGAAGTGCGGCGCATACTCGCCATGCCCGACGTGGTGGAGAAGCTTTCCACGCAGGGCGCGGAACCCGGACCCAGCACGCCCGAAGCGCTCGAAGCGCACGTCAAATCCGAAATCGCCAAGTGGGCCAAGGTCGTCAAGGCCTCGGGCGCGCAGGTCAACTGATCAGGAGACACCATGCAAGATCGCCGTCCTTTTGTCGGGATCAAAGTCCTCGATCTCACGCGCGTGCTCGCAGGTCCTTTCTGCGCCTATCAGCTCGGGCTGATGGGCGCCGACGTCATCAAGATCGAGAAGCCCGGACGCGGTGAAACCGTTCGCTGGCGGGTGGATTACGACCCCAGTTACGGCAAGCGCGGCATGTCGCTGGGTTTTCTCACGCAGGCGTCGAACAAGCGTTTCATCACGCTCGACCTCGACACGGCCGAAGGGCGCGAGATCTTCCTGAAGCTTGCGGCCGACGCTGACGTGATCGTGCAAAACCTTCGCACAGGCTCGGCGGACCGGCGCGGCGTCGGCTACGAAGACGTGAAGAAGGTGAATCCGAAAATCATCTTTTGCTCGATCACCGCGTACGGCAACACCGGACCCAAAGCGAACCACGCTGCATACGACGCGGTGATACAGGCGTGGTCGGGTTTCATGAGCGTCACCGGTACGCCCGAGACTGGTCCGCTGAAAGCCGGCGCGCCCGTCATCGACTACGGCACCGGCATGTGTGCCGCCTACGCGGTGGCCGCAGCGCTCTATCAGCGTGACCGCACGGGTGAGGGTCAGTACATCGATCTTTCGATGCTCGATGCGACGATGATGCTCATGGCTTCCACCGTGACCGAGTATCTCAACACCGGCGTGCCGCCCAAGCAGTCGGGCAACAACGCGGCGAGCCGCGCGCCGGCATCGACGACGTTCAACACCGCCGAAGGCCTGATCGCGATCGCCTGCAACGAAGAACACCAGTTCAAAGGGCTGATGAAAACGCTCGGGCTCGAAGCGATGCTCGACGAGGAGCGCTTTCGCGAGCCGGCCGCGCGCCGCGAGAACGTGCCGCCCCTGCGGGCTGCGATCCAGAATGCGCTCATGACGCGCAGCGCCGCGGAGTGGGAAGCGATGCTCAGTCCGCTCGGCGTGCCCGCGGGGCGTGTACGCACGGTCCCCGAAACCATGGCCGAAGCGCAGGTCGGCTCGCGCGCGCTTTTTCACAGCTTTCCTGCCAGCGAGACCGGCCTGCCGCGCGATCTCCAGGTTCCTCTGGCGCCGTTCAGCTATGCGCACGACGGCCCGCGTGCCGACACCCCGCCGCGCACGATCGGCGCCGACACCGACGCGGTTCTGAAGGAACTGGGGTATGACGCCGCGGGAATAGAGCGCCTGCGCGGCGCGGGTGCGGTTTAAACGCGACGCGCAGGGCGTAAGGCGTAAGGCGCCAACCTTACAGCGAGCCTTTGATCCCCGCGCGCTCGATGACCGTGTTGAACTTCGTGGTCTCGCGTGCGAGGAACCGGCTGAATTCGTCCGGCGTGCTCGCCGCCACCGACATGCCGTCGTCGCCGAGGCGCTGCTTCAGCTCCGGCAGGTTGAGGATGCGCGCGACTTCCTGCTGCACCCGCGTCACCGTGTCGCGTGGCGTGGCGCCGGGTACGAGGAGGCCGTACCAGTTCGTCATATCGAATCCGGGCAGTCCCGCTTCCGCAATCGCCGGCAGGTCGGGCGCGATCGGCGAGCGGGCGGGACTCGTCACGCCGAGCGCGCGCAGCCGGCCCGCTTTCACGAGCGGAAGGCTTTGCAGGATGTTCATGAAGTAAACCGGGACTTGCCCGCCGAGCACGTCGGCGATCGCCGCGCCGGAGCCCTTGTAAGGAATGTGCGTGATTTTCACGCTGCTCATCGAATTGAACAGCTCCAGCGACAGGTGCGGCAGCGACCCGTTGCCCGCCGAACCGCAGTTGATCGCGCCGGGCTGTTTCTTCGCGAGCGCGACGAGCTCCCTGATCGACTTCGCGGGCAGCGAAGGATGCACCACCAGCACCAGAGGTCCGGACGCGAGATGCGACACCGGTGCGAGATCGCGCGACTGGTCGTAAGGCAGGCTTTTGTAAAGCGCCGGGTTGGCCGCGTAGCCTGCGGGAACGATCAGGAGGGTATGGCCATCGGGCGGCGCTTTCGCGACATAAGCAGCGCCGATCGTGCCGTTCGCACCGGGGCGGTTGTCGACGATCGCAGGCTGGTGGTGGCGCTCGGTGAGCTTTTGCGCGATTGCGCGCCCGAGGATGTCGGTCCCGCCGCCGGGGGGATAGGGCGCCACGATGCGCACCTGGCCGGACGGGAAAGTCTGCGCGTGAGCACACGTCAGCGCGGCAAGGCCGAGCGCCGCCGAGAAAAGCATGCGGGCCGGGCGGCGGATTCGGTCGTTTCTCATACGTCTTCTATAGCAGACATCGGGCGTGCACGTCACCCGTTCTCGTGGAGGCCCGATGCGCTTAACATGGATACGCGACCGCGCCTTGGCGGCGCAACAACATGAAAGTGGAACCGAATGAACATTTCCGGGCAATCCGACGAGCTCGTGCTCGTTCGTATCGAAGAACGCGGCGATGCAGGACGTGTCGCCTACGTGACGGTGAACAATCCTGCGAAGCGCAATGCACTGGGTATGGCCGGGAAGCGCGCGATCGCGAGTGCGTTCGCCCGCCTCTCTCAGGACGATCAGCTGCGCGCCGTGGTGCTCACGGGCGCAGGTGATAAATCGTTCATCGCGGGCGCGGACATTTCGGAAATGAAAGACCTCACGGTCGAGGAAGCCGAGGAAGAGCACACGCTCACGCACTATGCGTGCGACTCGATACGCCGCTGCCCTGTTCCGGTCATCGCACGCGTGAACGGTTACTGCTTCGGCGCGGGGATGGAGCTGGCGGCGTCGTGCGACATGCGCGCGTGTGCCGACACTGCGAAATTCGGCATGCCCGAGGTGCGCGTGGGCCTGCCGTCAGGCATGGAGGCGGCGCTGCTGCCTGCGCTCATCGGCTGGGGCCGCACAGCCGAGCTCGTCCTGACCGGCGACATCTTCGAAGCGCACGAAGCCTATCAGTTCGGATTCGTCCAGAAGCTCGTTCCGCCAGCGGGGCTCGATGCGGCCGTCGACAAATGGGTGCAGTCGATCCTGATCAGCGGCCCGCGCGCAGTGCGCCTCCAGAAGTCGCTCATGCGCGACTGGGAACGCATGTCCATCTCGGACAGCATCCGGCGCGGCATCGAGATGTGCGTGGAAGCGCGGCGCACCGACGAGCCGAAAAAACTGATGGCGGCTTTTCTGGAGCGGAAAAGGAAGTGACGTGGCGCACCGTCACTACGTTACCTAGTTATGAGGTGATGAGGTGATGGTGTGATGAGGTGATGGGGTGATGGGGTGATGAGGTGATGAGGTGATGGGGTGATGGGGTCATGAGGTGCTGGGGCGAGGTCGGCAGGAGTATGCAAATCACCGAGCTGTCATCGCGAGGAGCAGAGCGACCCTTCGGCGAGCTCAGGACACGCGTGGCCACCCCGTGGCGCACTATGCTGTTCGCAACCGCCCCAGTGCGCAGCAGCCACGTTCGCGATGGGGTTGCTTCGTCACAGCGCTCGCGTTGCAACGACCTGTGGGTGTCATCGCGTCAA
>JBKJKJ010000140.1:0-10356 GCA_046597455.1 Burkholderiales bacterium | reverse complement strand
GTCGAAAGACGCCGAGTCGGACTGCCCCGGGTAGATCAGCGACCAGAGCTTGTCGGGGCCGCGGACGAGGATCGGGCTCGAAATCGCACCCTGGCGCGCGCGTATCCAGTTGACGTTGCCGCGCAGGGTGTTGATCTCGCCGTTGTGCGCGATGAGCCGGAACGGATGCGCCAGGTGCCAGGTCGGGAAGGTGTTGGTCGAGAAGCGCTGGTGGACCAGCGCCAGGGCCGAAGTCACGCGCTCGTCCTGCAGGTCGTTGTAGTAGGTACCGACCTGGCTCGCGAGCAGCATGCCTTTGTAGACGATCGTTCGCGCCGACATCGACGTGACGTAAAACTCTTTCCCGTGCGCAAGTTTCAGGGCCTGTATGGCGTGGCCGGCGGACTTGCGGATGATGTAGAGCTTGCGCTCGAGCGCGTCAGTGACGGTTACGCCTTTTCCGCGGCTGATGAAGACCTGGCGGATCACGGGCTCGATCTTCCTGACCGAATCGCCGAGGCCGGAGTTGTCGCAAGGCACGTCACGCCAGCCCAGAAGGACCTGGCCTTCGTCCTTGATCGCACGCTCGATCTCGTACTCGCAGGCGAGGCGGGAGGCGGGTTCCTGCGGGAGGAACACCATGCCGACTCCGTACTGACCGAACGGCGGGAGGCGCACACCCTGGGCGGTCATCTCTTCGCGGAAGAACGCGTCCGGGATCTGCAGCAGTATGCCCGCGCCGTCGCCGGCGAGCGGGTCAGCCCCGACCGCACCGCGATGGGTCAGATTGCGCAGGATCTGCAAACCCTGCTGAATGATCGCGTGGCTTTTTTTGCCCTTGATGTTCGCGACGAATCCGACGCCGCATGCATCATGCTCGTTGGCTGGGTCGTAAAGGCCCTGGGGCAGAGGCAGACCTGATCCGTTCACCGGGTTTTCTCCAAAATGCCGTTGCGTCAAGCGGTTGGGAGCGCTTGTTGTTGCACTGCGACAAGCGTGACGCCAAACCGGGAGTGAAACCCGTTAAGTCTACCTACTTCAAGGGCTTACTTCAATCAAAACTTCTCGACGAGTCGGTTTCCCGAAGGGAATCAGGCCGGCTCGATCGCGAAAAGCCGTCGGTGCTCGAGGAAGGCGTAGCGGTCGGTCATGCCCGCGATGTAGTCCGCGATTGCGCGCGCCTTGTCCTCGCCCGCCCGGGCCTGGAATTCAGGCGGCAGCAACGCCGGCTCGCCGAGAAAAGCGTCGAAAAGCTCGGTCACCACGCGCCGCGCCTTGCTGGCCATGCGCGCCACCTGATAATGACGGTAAAGGTTTTCGTGCAGGAAATGTTTCAACTCGAGCTGTTCTTCGCGGACGTGTTCGCTGAACGCGATCAGGGGCGGCGCGCTGCGCACCGCGTCCACCGAGTCCGGCGCGTGCTGTTCGATGCGTGAGGCACTGGTTTCGATGAGATCGGTCACCAGCGTGTCGATCATCCGACGCACCGTCTCGTGTATGAGCCGGCGTCCGCTCAATCCTGGAAATGCCTTGAGGGCGACTGCCCGGTGCCGCTTGAAAAGAGTCACTTCGCACAGCTGGTCGAGCTCGAGGAGCCCCGATCTCAAGCCGTCGTCGACGTCGTGATTGTTATAGGCGATCTCGTCGGCGAGATTGGCGATCTGGGCCTCCAGCGACGGCCTGCGCTTCTTCAGGAAGCGCTCACCCACGTCGCCCAGCTCGCGCGCGTTGGCGATCGAGCAGTGCTTGAGTATCCCTTCGCGCGTCTCGAACGTCAGATTCAGTCCGTCGAAAGCGGCGTAGCGCTGCTCGAGCAGGTCGACGACTCTCAAACTCTGCAGATTGTGCTCGAAGCCGCCGTAGGGTTTCATGCAGGCGTTCAGGGCGTCCTGTCCGGCGTGGCCGAAAGGCGTGTGACCCAGATCGTGAGCGAGCGTAATGGCCTCGGTCAGGTCTTCCTCGAGGCGCAGATTGCGGGCGATCGAGCGGCCGAGCTGGGCCACCTCGAGACTGTGCGTGAGCCGCGTGCGGAAGAGGTCGCCTTCGTGATTGACGAAGACCTGCGTCTTGTACTCGAGTCGTCGGAACGCAGTGGAATGAACGATGCGGTCGCGGTCGCGCTGGTATTCGGTGCGGCCGCGCGGCGGCGGCTCCGGATGGTGGCGTCCGTGCGAGTTCACCACGCAGGCCGCAAACGGGGCGAGCGCCGCTTCAGGCATGTATCGCGAACTGGTCGAGTACGTCGCTGAGCGCCGGTCGGGGCGCTTCGCTCACGAACGCAGACCCGATCTGCTTCAGGAGCACGAACTGGAGTTTGCCGCCCTCGACTTTCTTGTCGTGCCCCATGAGTTCGAGATAGCGCTCGCGTCCCAGGTCCGGCGCCGCCACGGGGAGCCCGGCGCGCGCGAGTATCGAAATCACGCGATCGACATCGTTTTCACCGATGTAACCCATGCGATGAGACAGTCGCGCCGCGAGCACCATGCCCGCGGCGACGGCTTCACCGTGCAGCCACGTGCCGTATCCCGTTCCGGCCTCAATCGCGTGGCCGAAGGTATGGCCGAAATTCAGCAGCGCCCGTACGCCGCTTTCGCGCTCGTCGAGTGCGACGACCTGCGCCTTATTGCGGCAGGAATGCTCGACCGCGTACGCGAGGGTCGTGGAATCGCGCGCGAGCAGTCGGTCCAGATGGGCTTCGATCCATTCGAGGAATTCGAGATCGCGGATGAAGCCGTACTTGATCACTTCAGCGAGGCCCGCCGCAAGCTCGCGCGCCGGCAGGCTTTGCAGCGTATCGGTATCCGCGACCACGACGCGCGGCTGGTAAAAAGCGCCGATCATGTTCTTGCCCAGCGGGTGGTTGATCGCGGTCTTGCCGCCGACCGCCGAGTCGACCTGCGCCAGGAGTGTCGTGGGTACCTGTATGAAAGGCACGCCGCGCTGATAAACAGCGGCCGCGAATCCGCCGATGTCCCCGACGACCCCGCCGCCCAGCGCGATCAGCGTCGTTCCGCGCTCGCAACGCGCCTGAAGCAATGCATCGAAGATCGTGTTGAGCGTCGTCCAGTCTTTGTGCGCTTCGCCGTCCGGGATGACGATCGGGACCGTCTCCACGCCACGCGCGTGGAGACCGTCGAGGAGCGCGCGCAGATACAGTTTTTCGAGCGTGGTATTGGTGACGACTGCGACGCGTTTCTGGCGCAGCTGCGTGACGATGAGATCGGGCTGCGCGAGCAGCCCGGCGCCGATGTGGATGGGATAGCTGCGCTCGTCGAGCGCGACGGTCAGGGTGCGCATATATTGTCCTGCGGCCCCGCAGCCGGGGCATCCGTTTTGCTCGAGCCGAGCTGCATCAGCTTTTGCTCGAGGCGATGCGCCAGGCTGCTGACACTCTGACTGCCCGTGTCGACGATCACGTCGGCGACCTCACGATAGAGCGCGTCGCGCTCGGTAAAGAGTTCGGTCAGCTTGGCGAGCGGGTTCCCCGTCTGCAGCAAGGGCCGGTTGCGGTCGTGACGCGTGCGATGCCACAAGTCATGAGGGGACGCGCGCAGGTAGACCACCGTGCCATGTTGAGAGAGCACTTTGCGGTTCTGCTCGGACAGCACGGCGCCGCCGCCGGTCGCGAGTACGACACCAGAACCCTTCGCGAGCTGCGCCAGCATTCTGCTCTCCCGGGCGCGAAAACCGGGCTCGCCTTCGATTTCGAATATCACGGGTATGCGCACACCGGTTATGCGCTCGATCTCGTGGTCGGAGTCGTAGAACCTCTTGCCCATGCGCCGGGCGAGCAGTTTCCCAACGGACGTTTTGCCGGCGCCCATGAGACCCACCAGGAAAATGTTTTCGCGCTCGACGCTGCCGGGCCCCTGCGCGTTGTTGCTGGACATCGGGGGATTTTAGCGGAATCGCCGCCGCGCCACAGTCGATGAGCGCGAAACGAAGGCGGCGCAGTGGCGCCGCCTTCCGGAAGGGCGCCTTACTGGGCCACCCGCAGCGTGTCTTTCAGGATGCGCGGGGTGACGAAAATGAGCAATTCGTTGCGGTTATCGAACTTGAGCGTGTTCCTGAACAAAAAGCCGAGGTACGGCAGGTCGCCGAGCACGGGCACCTTGTTCACGGTCGTTCGCTCGTCCTGCGTGTAAATGCCCCCGATTACGACCGTGCCGCCATTTTCGACCAGCACTTCGGTCGTCACCTGCTTGGTATCGATGCTGGGGCCCGATATGGTCTGCACACCTACGCTGTCTTTATGTACGTTCAGGCTCATGATCACGTTGTCGTCAGGCGTGATCTGCGGTTTCACCTTGAGCGAAAGTGTGGCTTTCTTGAACTGGACTGCGGTGGCGCCGCTCGATGTCGCCTGCTGGTACGGTATCTCGGTGCCCTGCTCGATGAGCGCCTCGACCTGGTCGGCGGTGATCACTCGCGGGCTCGAAATGATCTTGCCGCGTCCATCCGCCTGCAGCGCGGAGAGCTCAAGGTTGAGGAAGCGCGTGCCTTTGTTGTTGAATAGCAGGAACGAGAACAGCCCTGCCTGCGCGCCGCCGATCGTCGGGGCCGGCAGATTGACGCTGAGCGAATCCGGGATGAAGCTCTGCCCGTAGTCCTGTATCTGTCCCGTTTGCACGCCCACGCTCTGGACATTGCCGCCCACCGTGAAGCGCGAGCCCGTGCCGCTGATCGCCTGCCCCGGCACGCCACCGCCCTTCAGCAGGGTCAGGTCGGTGTGTCCAAGACGCACGCCAAGGTTGCGGCTGAACGTATCGAGGGCTTCGACGATGCGCGATTCGATCATGACCTGCCGCACCGGGATATCGACCTTGCGGATGAGCTTGCGCACTTCCTCCAGCCGGGACGGGGTGTCCTGCACGAAGATCGTGTTGGTGCGAGCATCGATGACCGCGCTGCCGCGCCGTGAAAGCAGACGCTGTTTGTCGTCCGTGAGCAGCTTCGCGAAATCCAGCGCGCGCTGGTAGTTCAACTGGAAGGTTTCGGTGCGCGTCGGCTCGAGCTCGGCGATCTGTGCCTGCGTTTCGAGCGCGAGCTTTTCGCGTGTTGCAAGTTCATCGCGGGGTGCGATCCACACCACGTTGCCGGTCTTGCGCATGTCCAGGCCTTTGCTCTGGAGAATGATGTCGAGCGCCTGGTCCCACGGAACGTCGCGCAGCCGCAGCGTCAGGTTACCGCTGACGGTGTCGCTCGTGATGATGTTGAGCCCGGTGAAGTCCGCAATGACCTGCAGCACCGCGCGCACTTCGACGTTCTGGAAGTTCAGCGAGAGTTTCTCGCCGACGAAGCCGGGTCTGACGATGCGGTTGGGGTCTTCGATGACCTGTTTGACTTCGACGATAAAGCGGTTGTCAGTCTGATACGCCGCATGCTCCCAGTTGCCGCGCGGCTGGATCGTGAGACGCGCCGAGCCGCCCTGGGAAAAGGATTCGACGAACTGCACCGGCGTGCCAAAATCGGTCACATCCATCTTCCGCTCGAGATTGCGCGGCAAGGTCGTATTCGCAAAGTCGATGACGATGTTGCGGCCCTGCGTTTTGACACTGATGCCCACCTGGGGATCGGACAGATCGACGACGATTCGGCCCTCGCCCGAGGGGCCGCGACGAAAGTCGATGTCGCGCAGCGCGTGCCGTGTATCCCCGGGGCGTTGTTCGGCGAAGTGCTGGGTGAGCGGGGGCGCGGAGCCCGCAATGGTTTTCTCCGCCCCACCGGCGAGCGTAATGAGGATGGTACGGCCGTCGATTTGAGTATCGTAAGTCACCGCGCGGCCGAGCTCGAGCACCATACGGGTGCGATCTCCGGCCTGCACGACGTTGATGCGCCGCAGATCGCCTTCGGCCACTTCCTGGGAGGTGCGCCCCATCGCGTTCGAGGTGTTGGGGAAGTCCAGCGCAATGCGCGGCGGGTTGTTCACGGAGAAACCCGCAGGCGGATTAGACGGCGGCTCCTTCATCGTCACGCGCACGAGTATCCGGCCGCCGGGCTGGGCGGACACGTTGACCGCCTGGATGCTGTTCGTCTGGGCAAAGGCGTGCCCCCACACGAGGAGCAGGGCGAGTGCGGCCAGCGTGTTGAGCACACGGGCGGTTAAATTTGTCATGGCCGTCATTTCCTTGCCTCCTGTTCCTCCGACAATTGGAGGACCTGTTCTTTTTCTTCCCAGTTGCCGCCGCTGTCCTGCACGATTTCCTTCAATTTCACTGATGATTCCGTAATCCCGACGATACGCCCGAAATTCTGGCCCACGTAGTTACCGTTTTTGACGCGATACAGCGAGTTGTCCGGCGCCTTGAGAAGGGCGAACATCTGCTTCTTCTGCTCGAGGGTGCCCACCATGCGCAGATTCTCGAGGGGATAGGCTTCGAGCGGCTCGCGGCGACGATTCAGGTCGGGCGAGAGCCCCCCGCCGCCGCCTTTAGGGGCCTGGATTTTGCGCGGCTTGAAAGGATCGGTGAGATCGAACGCGTTATAGGTATAAGGCTCGTAGGGCTTGACCTCGGGCAGGGGCGGAATGCGCCCGTGCGGGAGCTTGTCCGAGTCCTTCACGAACTGGCGCAAGTCCCCATGCTGCTCGCCGGAGCATGCGGCGACTACGACACACGCCAGGAGAAGTGGGGCATGACGCAGCCTCATCACTTCGCTCCCTTCTTGTCCTTGTCCTTCGCCCGCTTCTGTGCGGAGATCTCTTCCTCGTCGAGATAGCGGAAAGTCTTTGCGGTGGCATCCATCACGAGCTGGTTGTCTTTGTTCGGCACGAGTGCGATGTCGTTCAGCGTCACGATGCGCGACAGCTTGCCGATGTCGCTGGCGAATGCGCCGATGTCATGATAGCTGCCGGTGATCCTGATCGAAATCGGTAACTCGGCGTAGAAGTCGCGCACACTTTCTTCACTCGCCGGCTTGAACAATTCGAACTGCAGGCCGCGGCCCAGACCCGCCTGGTTGATGTCCGTGAGCAGCGCGTCCATTTCCGATTTTCCGGGCAGCTGCTTGAGTAACGCGCCGAACTGCTTCTCGATGTCCTCGAGCTGCTTGCGATAGGCGGGCAGGTCGAGCGCCTGTTTCTTCTTGTCGACGAACGTGCTCTTGAGCTGGACCTCTTTCGCTCTCTCGGCGTCAATCTGCTCGACCTGGTCTTTCCAGTCGAACCAGTACGCAGCGCCCACAATGAGAAGCAGCACGATGAGCAGTACGGCGAGCTTGGGGGCGGGGGGCCATGAGCCGATTTTCTTCGGGTCGAGGCGTCTGATGTCGTCGAGCGTCATTTTGCCCCCGTCGCCCCTGTTTTCGCCGGCTTGACCGCGGCCTTGTCGTCTTCCACTTTCGGCCGCTCGATGTTTACCGCCAGCACGAATTCGTTGATTCGCGTCGTACCGAGCGGCACCGCCTTGATTTCGATGAGGTTGGCGTTCTCGATGTACGGCGAGGCGTCGAGGTTGCGCATCAGTGTCGAGACCCGCGCCTGCGACTGGGTATAACCGGTGATGGTGACGCGGTTACCGGCCTGCTTTATGCCCTTGAGGTACACGCCGTCGGGCAACTGCCGGGTCAGCTCGTCGAGAAGATGGACGACTTCGGCCCGGTTGCTTTGCAGCGTCTCCACGACTTTCTTGCGGGCGAGCAGCGAAGCGGTCATTTCCTTGAGCTTCTTGATGTCCTCGATTTCCTTGTCGAGCTTGACGATTTCCCCCTGGAGGTACTGGTTGCGGCCGATCTGGTCGTCATAACGGCCGCTGAGTGAACTGTGAACCAGAAACCAGATCGCCACGCCGAAAAACGCGGCGACGCCCAGCATGATGAAAAATTGCTGTTGCTGGCGGCGGCGGCGCAGCTCGCGATGCGGCAGCAGGTTTACGCGGATCATGGATCGAACCTCCGCAGCGCGAGGCCGCAGGCGACCATCAGGGATGGCGCGTCCTGCGCGAGGCTTTTCATTTTGATCTTCGGCGACACGTCCATGTTCGCGAACGGATTGGCGATGACGGTGGGCACCTGGGTGCGCCGCGTAATCGCGGCGTCGGCCCCGGGGATCGCCGCGCACCCGCCGGCGAGCACGATCTGGCTCACCTGATTGTAGGGAGTCGAGCTGAAGAAGAAGTGGAGTGCGCGGGCGATCTCCAGACCCATCTTGTCCACGAAAGGCTGCAGGATTTCGCCGTCGTATTCTTCGGGCAGGCCGCCGTCACGCTTGGCGGCTTCGGCTTCTTCCGAGGAGAGCCCGAACTTGTTCTGAATTTCCTGCGTCAGTTCGTTGCCGCCGAAGGGCTGCTCGCGCAGATATATCGATAGTCCGTTGCGCAGAACATTCACAGTCATGATCGTCGCGCCGACGTCGACCATCGCGATGTTCTCGTCGGTATCTTCGTCACCCGTCTCACCGGTCATCAGCTCGAACGCAGCCTGCGCGGCGTAGAGATCGACGTCCATCACCGTGGCTTTCAGACCGGCTGCTTCGGCAGCGGCCACGCGGTCCTCGATTTTTTCCTTGCGGGATGCCGCGATCAGTACTTCGACGTCGTCGGGATTGCCGGGCGCGGGCCCGAGGACCTGGAAATCGAGATTCACTTCGTCCAGGGAAAACGGGATGTACTGGTTGGCCTCGGTTTCGACCTGAACTTCCAGTTCCTCCTCCGTCTGACCTGCCGGAACGAAGATTCGCTTACTGATCACCGCGGCGTTCGGAAGCGCGAGGGCGACGTTCTTGATACTGGTGCCGAGCCGCTTGTGGCAGCGCTTGAGCGCGTCGCTGACGGCGTCGAGATTGTTAATGTTGCCTTCGACGACGCTGTCTTTCGGTAGCGGCTCGATGGCGTAACGCTCTATGCGGTAGACGCCCGCCCCCGCTTCGGTCAGCTCCACCATTTTGATGGACGAAGACGAAAGGTCCGCACCGATCAGCGGTGGCGCTTTGGGTTTGAACAGCCGCTCCAGCACGCTCGCGTCAAACTTGAGCTTGCTTGAATCGAAGCCGAGTTTCCCTTTTAGCATAGGCGTATGGGTCGCATTGCCCAGATTTTACTTTAGAATTCCGCACTAAGGTCACGACAATTAACCCCATTGCCGCGTTGTTTCCTTTTTGCGCCTTAGCGCCCCTATAATGCTCGGGCCGTCTGAACGATCCTCGCCTCCCGCGGCGCCCTTTGGAAACTTACACCATGTTCAGTATCGCATGTAAGCCCCCGTCGCGCATGACTTTATTCCGCTAGAAGTAGGCCTCAAGATGTTGGTTCGCTGGTGGGCTTTCCCACTATTACTGGTAGCTTCCACGGTCCTCGGGGGCGTAATTCTGGTCGCCTTTGCTGCGGTGATCGTATACCCCACGCTGCCATCGCTGGAAGTGCTCACTGACTACCAGCCCAAGATTCCGCTTCGCGTATACAGCGCCGAAGGCAGCCTTCTGGGCGAGTTTGGGGAAGAGCGGCGCGCGTTCGTGGCGATTGCCAACGTGCCCAAACCGATGGTGTCGGCGATTCTGGCCGCCGAGGACGAGCGCTTTTACCACCATCGCGGCGTCGACTACATCGGCGTGGCCCGCGCGGCCCTGTCGAACTTCGTATCCGGCGGCGTGCGCCAGGGCGCATCCACCATCACCATGCAGGTCGCGCGCAATTTCTTTCTGTCGAAGGAGCGCACCCTTACCCGCAAGTTCAATGAAATGCTGCTCGCCTTCAAGATCGAAGCGAGCTTGACCAAGGACGAGATACTTCAGCTTTATATCAATCAAATCTACCTCGGTCAGCGTGCCTACGGGTTTGCGGCCGCGTCACAGATTTATTTCGGCAAGCCGTTGGAAAAATTGAGTCTCGCCGAGTACGCCATGCTCGCCGGCCTGCCGAAAGCGCCTTCGGCCTACAACCCGATCGCCAATCCGAAGCGCGCGCAGTTGCGGCAGCAGTATGTGTTGCGCCGCATGCGGGAGCTCGGGATGATCAGCAATGCCGATCTTGCGGCGGCGGACCAGCACCCGATCGTCGTCAAGCGCGGCGCCAATGATTTCGGCGTGCACGCTGAGCACTTCGCGGAAATGGTGCGTCAGGCCGTGTTCGAGCGTTACAAGGACGACACCTATACGCGCGGCATTCGCATTTACACGACGCTTTCGGCGCGTCACCAGGAGGCCGCTTATCAGGCGCTGCGCCGCGGCGTTCAGGAATACGATCGACGGCACGGGTATCGGGGGCCCGAAGGCTACGCCGAGCTCCCGGCGAAGTTGAACGATGAGGTCCTCGAAGAAGCGCTGCAGGACGTCACCGACAACGACGAGCTGATAGCAGCCGTCGTGACGGAGGCAAGCCTGAAGCTCGTCAAAGCGTATCGGCGCGGCGGCGAGACGGTCGAGATCGGCGACGAAGGCGTGCGCTT
>JBKJKJ010000515.1:0-5793 GCA_046597455.1 Burkholderiales bacterium | reverse complement strand
TGCCACGCGCCGCCGTGCACGTCGCGCAGGGTGGGGAAGGGTCCCGGCCCCTGCGGTTGATAGACGTGCGCCTTCAACGTGCGGGTGGGGGTTTTTCGGAACTCGACGTCGAAGGCTTTGATTTCGAATTTTGCGGTGGGGTCGTAAGTCGTCATGGTCTGCTCCTCCTGAGGGAATGTTTGCTGTGATGGTATCCGTTTTTTCGCGCCGCGGGAGCCAGCTCTTTTCACCGTCGCGCCGAGATGTGAAGGCAACCGATGCAGGACGCAATTTCTCGTAGAATTCGGCGATCCCCCGCATCGGACTTTCGTGAGATCGTGACAGACCTTCAAGCTGCAACCGGCACGAGCCATTTCGTCGAGGCGAACGGCATCAAGCTCCATTACCTGGACTACGGCACGGCCGGGCGGCGGCCGATGCTGTGCGTCCATGGCGGGGCGGCACATGCGCACTGGTTCGACTTCGTCGCGCCCGGATTGACTCGGGACCATCACGTGCTTTCGCTGGATTTGCGTGGACATGGCGACAGCGCGCGGGCGGACCCGCGCACTTACGCCTGGAAGACTTTCGCGGAGGATGTCCATGCCTTCGTCGAAGAGCTCGATCTGCGCGACTTCGTGCTCGTCGGCCATTCGATGGGCGGCATGGTATCGCTCGTCTATGCCGCGACGCATCCGGGACGCATGGGCGCCCTCGTCATCGTCGACAGCATCATGCTGATGCCTATGGAGCGCGTCACGCGGATGCGCGAATTCGGTGCGAAACCCACGAAGGGCTATGCCACACAGGCGGAGCTCATCGCGCGCTATCGTCTCGAGCCCGCACAAACACAGATCGCCGCGCCAGAAGTGCTCCATCGCATGGCCCTGCACAGCGGCAGGCAGGACGCCGACGGTCGCTGGCAGCACAAGGCCGACCGCGGCGTTTATGCGAACTTCGAGCAGATCGCGGGCGTGCCGCTGTGGGAGAAGGTCAAGGTGCCGGCGCTGGTGATCAAAGGCGAGCGCAGCACGCGGTTCACGCCCGAGCTCCTGGCCGAGGTGCGGGAGCGGGCGCCTCAGGTGCAGATGGCGGAGGTGCCGGCGTCGGATCATCACATCACGCTCGATAATCCGCAGGGGTTCGTCGATGTGGTGCAGAGCTTCCTGCGCGGGTAGCGAAGTCGAGGTGCGGCGCGGTCGGGGGCGCGATTCCGTTGCGCGTGATTAGCGCATCGGACGTTCCGGGATTGCTTCGTCGCAGGGTGCCTCGCAAAGACAACATGGGTAGAGCCGCAACAGAATCGCGCTTCGATGATGGATGAACCCAAAGCGCCGCGCGGCGTCGAGTCGCATCGGCCCGGGGACGCGCGTCCCGAGCGACCTGGCCCCCGTGACGCGGAACGGAGCGGGCCTGCTGCGCGCCCGGGCCGTATCCTGCCGGTCATCGTCGTTTCGCAATTCGCGGGGACATCATTGTGGTTCGCGGGTAACGCGGTGCTTGGCGACCTGCAGGATCAGTGGGGGCTCGGGGCCGACGCCGTTGGTTACGTCACGTCGGCGGTACAGCTCGGCTTCATCGTCGGCACGCTGATCTTTGCATTCCTCGCAATCTCGGATCGCTACTCGCCGCGCAAAGTCTTTTTCCTCTGCTCGCTACTTGGCGCTCTCTCCAACTTCGGTGTGTACCTGTTCGCAGAAGGGACGGCGTCGCTCCTGGCACTTCGCTTCACGACCGGACTGTTTCTCGCGGGCATCTACCCCGTCGGGATGAAAATCGCCGCAGGCTGGTATGAACGCGGCCTGGGCCGTGCGATCGGGTATCTCGTCGGCGCGCTGGTGCTGGGGACTGCGTTCCCTCACCTGCTCAGGGGTTTCGGCCAGGCGCTTTCGTGGGAAGTCGTGACGATCGCCGTGTCGATCACATCGGCGCTGGGCGGCGTGCTGATGCTGTGGCTCGTGCCGGACGGTCCGTACTCGCGAAGCGCAGCCCGCTTCGATCCGGGTGCGGTCGTCGTCGTTTTCCGCTCGCCTGAATTTCGCGCGTCGGCCTTCGGGTACTTCGGTCATATGTGGGAGCTCTACGCGTTCTGGGCTTTCGTGCCGGTGCTGCTCGCAGCGCACGCGGCGAGCGCCAACATCGCGCTCAATGTCTCGATGTGGTCTTTCGGCGTGATTGCCGCGGGATTCCTCGGATGCGCGGGCGGCGGGCTGGTGTCGCTCAAGGCCGGCAGTGCACGCGTGGCTTTCGCGCAGTTGCTGGTGTCCGGACTGTGTTGCGTACTTTCGCCGCTCGCTTTTTACGCGCCGACGCCGGTGTTCCTCGCATTCCTGATCGTGTGGGGCATCACTGTGGTCGGCGACTCTCCGCAATTCTCTGCGTTGAACGCGCAGTATGCGCCGAAGGAACTCGTGGGCTCGGCGCTCACGATCGCCAACTGCATCGGCTTTGCGATCACGATTCCGGCGATCCAGCTGCTGGGCTGGCTCGCCACCGTCGTCGATCCGGCTTACCTGTTCCTGCCGCTCGCATTGGGGCCGCTGCTCGGTCTCGCAGCGCTGCGACCCCTTGCTAAGAGAGGTCAGGTCCAGATTTCCTAGCTGGCGCCGCAACACCTGCGCCACGGGTCGGTACAGGTGGACCGCCTCTGAACGACTTTAGAGCGCTATCCGATAGATTCTCGCTGCGGTGTCATGGAACATCGCGGCGCGTTCGCTCGCCGAATAGCTTTTCGAAAACCGTTTGAACGCGTTCCACATCACGTTGTACGAAAACGAGACCTTGTCCACCGGGAAGTTGCTCTCGAACATGCTGCGCTCGGGCGTGAACTGTTCGATGCAGTAGGACAGGAACGGCGCCATGGCGGCTGCCAGCTCTTCCGAGCCGATGGGCTTGTCGCGTGTGTGCCAGTCGAAACCGCAGCGCGTCATGCCCAGGCCGCCGAGCTTGACCACGACATTGGGGCACTGGGCCACGGCAGCGATGCCTTTGCGCCAGTTGTCCATTACCTCGCCGTCCCGATTGGCGTAGGGTCCGGTGCGCAGCAGCCCGCCGACGTGGTTGAGGACGATCGTCAGCTCGGGGACCGCTTTCGCGAACGCAGCCATCTCGGGAAGCTGCGGATGGTAAAGCCATCCCTCCAGTGTGTGTCCCATGCGCGCCAGCACCCGCGCGCCGGCCCGAAACGCGTCGCCTCCAAGCTGGCCCTGCGCTTTGTGCGCGGGGGTGTTCTCCACCTCGGGATGCGGGTCCCAGGTCACCGAATGCCGGATGCCGCGAAACCGGTTGGGACTCGCCGCCTGCAAGGCTTCCAGCACCGGGGCGACGCGCTCGCCGAGGTTCAGGTTGGCATGCCCGATGATCGCCGCGGCTGCGCGGGTCGAGCCGTACAGGCCGCTGGCGCTGGCGGCGGCCTGGCCCTGGACGAATTCGACTTCGCCCACGGGACGCATTTCTTCGGGCCCGTCCTTGCGGTACATCGAGCGGCACTCGATGAAGACCGTAGAGCGCACGTTGTGGCCGCTGGCGGTGTCTGCCATCAGTTCGTCAAGCAGATAGCGCTGATAGGGAACGCGCGCAGACCGGCGATCCCAGAGGTGATGGTGGGGATCGCAGATGGGCAACTCGGGTTCGAGGGGTGTTTCCGCAGTCAGGGCGTGCCAGTCATTGCCTCCGAACGGCATGGGAATTCCTCCATAGGACAGGTTTCGGCGGGTCGCTTTAGCGAAGACCGTCTGGTTTGATTGGGGCTAGCTCGTGGCATCCATGATGCATGCCGCTTCCAACGCCTTCGAGATTATTCACGTCTTGCTCTACGGTCAACGCACGGCCTTCCCGTACCCGTGAAAAGAAGCTGCGAAGATTTTTCTTCGCATGTCGTGCTAAGTTCGCAAGCCATCGAGCACGCGTCGTTTGTCCTCGAGCCGACCCACCCCGCCGAAGGAGAGCCCTTGTGGAAGCCGATGTCCTGTTACCGACCGACGAGACCCGCAACTGGGTGCGCGACCTGTGGCGTGCGGCAGGTTCCGCGCCGGACGAAGCGCAACTCGTCGCGGACCACCTGATCGGCGCCAACCTCGCGGGCCACGACTCGCACGGCGTCGGCATGGTGATGCCATACGTGCGCTCGCTCAAAGCAGGCGAGCTTCAGCTGAACCAGCGCATCACCGTCGTGACCGACAGCGGCTCGCTGCTCGTCGTCGACGGCAACCGCGGAATCGGCCAGTCGATCGCAAACCAGACGATGCAGCTCGCCATCGAACGCGCGAAACGCGACGGTGTTGCCATCGTCGGCCTGCGCAATTCACACCACATCGGCCGCGTGGGCCACTGGGCCGAGCAGGCGATCGCAGCCGGCATGGCCTCGATTCACTTCACCAACGTCGTGAGCCGCCCGCTGGTCTCCCCACACGGCGGCGGACAGGGGCGGTTCGGCACCAACCCGCTCACGGTCGGTTTGCCCCGGCGTGACGGGCCGCCCATCCTGCTCGACTTCGCCACCAGCGCCATCGCGGTGGGCAAGGTGCGCGTGGCCTACAACCGCAAGGGGCAGGCGCCGGCCGGCGCATTGATCGATCACGAAGGCAAACCGACGACGAACCCCGCAGTGATGTACGAGGAGCCGTTGGGCGCGCTGCTCACGGCAGCCGGCCACAAGGGCTACGCATTGGCAATGGTGTGCGATCTGCTCGGCAGCGCGCTCTTCGGCGGCGCGACGCCGCAACCTTCGCGGCTGCGCGTGCCGGGGCTTTACAACAACATGCTCGCCATCGTTTTCGACCCGTCGCGCTTTGGCGCGGCCGCGCATTTCGAGCAGGAGACTCGCGAGTTCATCGAATACGTGCAATCCGCCCGGCGCACCGACCCCGATGCGCCGATCGAAGTGCCGGGCGATGCCGAACGTCGATACCGGAAAGAGCGGGCGCGCGCGCTGCCGATTGACGCAGGCACCCTGCGCACGCTCGACGACGCTGCCCGCGGCATCAACGAACTGCGCGGCACGACGCTCGCGCCGGCATCGGCGCTGGTGGCGACGTAAACTTTGCGATGTGCCTCGGGTTTGCGATGCCGATGCTTCGGCGTCAGAGCGCGAGCTCGAGGATCTGCGCGAGATCGTCCGCGCCTCGCACCGGCCGCGGATTGGTCGCAATCGGACCGCTGCCGTCGTACTGCCGTGCGAGCTCGGCGATCCGGTCTGCACCGATGCCGACATCGCCGAGCCGGCTGGGTAGCCCCAGTGACTTCACGAAATCCCGGATTACATCGCACGGCCTTGCCCCGGCGCGGCCGAGTTTTTCGGCCACGGCCCGCTGGCGCTCGGCATTGACGGGTTCGTTCCACTCGAGTGTGGCTGCAAGCGAAATGCACGACGTGATGCCGTGCGGGACGCCCGCGTAGCCCCCGAGGATATAGCCGATGCCGTGGCTCGCGCCGTTCGGCACGCCGGGTATGGCGGACACCTGCGTGAGCCATGCCGCGAGCTGGCAGTTCAGGCGCGGCTCCAGGTCATCGGGGCGGGCCTTGATCGCCGGCAGGTTCACGGCGAGCATTTCCATGGCCTGCAACGCAAGGCCGTCGGCCAGCGGATGGGGACGGATCGAGCACCAGCGCTCGACCGCGTGATCCATCGCGCGCATGCCCGTGGACAGCATCAGTTCCATCGGCGTCTCGAGCGTCGCTGCCGGGTCGAGTATCGCGGCGATCGGCGCCATGAGGGGATGGCTGAACGACAGTTTGACCTTGCGCTGGACGTCGGTGATACCTGCGCCCGCGGTGAATTCGGCGGCGGACAGTGTCGTCGGGATTGCGGTCATG
>JBKJKJ010000493.1:0-28270 GCA_046597455.1 Burkholderiales bacterium | reverse complement strand
GTACTGAGCTGGTCGAAAGGCTCAGGGCGACGTTTCTACTTTGCTACCACGACGCTCAACGCGAACGGTCATGGCGTTTTGCCTCGAGCTGCTCGACGGGAAAGCGTCAGACTGAATAGTGAGGCCGCATATGCCGACACTCAAAAGCCCCGGTCTCGAGATGTATTACGAGGTCGACGATTTCACCGATCCGTGGACCGCGCCCGAGCCTATCCTCATGCTGCACGGCAACTGCGAAAGCGGCGCGGCGTGGTACGGCTGGGTGCCTCACCTCGCGCGCCGCTACCGCCTGGTGCGCCCGGACATGCGCGGGTTCGGCCGGTCGACGCCGATGCCGCGCGATTTCCCGTGGACGCTCGACGTCCTCATCGACGACTACCTCCGGGTAATGGATGCGCTGCGTACCGAGCGTTTCCATCTGGTTGCGGCGAAGATCGGCGGCACGGTCGCGCGCGCATTCGCCGCGAGGCGCCCGGAACGCGTGCTCACGCTAACGGTCGTCGGCACCCCGCCGCCTTTTCGCAAAGGCGCGAAGGAACGCATTCCGGAATGGTCGAAAGACCTCGAAGCCCACGGCGTCGAGCCGTGGGCGAGGCGCACCATGGCAGGCCGGCTGGGTAGCCATTTTCCCGCTGAAGGCGTGGAATGGTGGACGCAGTACATGGGACGCACCGACACGAACTCGCAGATCGGCTTCATTTCCACCATCGCGTGCGCCGACATCTGACGACATCCCGAACATCCGCTGCCCGACGCTCGTCATGACGACGCAGGAAAGCGAGCTTGCTTCAGTCGAAGCCAACCGCGCGTGGCAGCAGAAAATTGCCGATTCGAGGCTCGTCGTGCTCCCGGGGAATTCGTATCACGTCGCGGTCAGCGACGCGGAGGAATGTGCGAGGACGACTGCGGATTTCATTCGGGAACGCGGGCCCAGCGCCCAATCGCGCCTCAATCCACCTTAGCGCCCGACGCTTTCACCACTTTACCCCAGCGCACGTAATCTTCGCGGATATGCTTCGCGAACTCGTCGGCGCCGCTCGGCGAAATCGTCTGCCCCAGCGACTGCATGCGCTCGACGACATCGGGCGCACCGAGCGCGCGTACGATCCCTTCGTTGAGTTTGAGTATCGCGGCACGCGGCGTGGAAGCCGGTGCAACCACGCCATACCATTCGAGGACCTGCGCGAGATCGGGGTAGCCGGCTTCGACAGCGGTCTGCGCGGCGGGAAGCGCATCGTTGCGGGCCTTGCCCAGCACCGCGATCGCGCGAAGCTTGCCCGCTTTGACCTGGGGCACGATGGACGTCGGGTTCGAGAACATCAGCGTGACGTTACCTGCCAGCAGGTCGAGCACCGCGGGACCGGCGCCTTTATAAGGCACGTGCACCAGATCGGTCCCGGTGACGAGCTTGAAGAGCTCGCCCGCGAGCTGCTGGCCCGAGGCCGTCGACGCGAATGTGAGCTTGCCGGGATTCTGCTTCGCATATGCGGCGAGCTCTTTCATCGTCTTCGCGGGCACCGACGGGTGCGCCACCAGGACCATCGCGGTCTCCGTGCCGCGAGCCACCGCAGCGAAATCCTTCAGCGTGTCGAATCCGGGGTTCGAATACAGGTGAGGGTTGATGGTCAGCGCGCCCTGGTGCGCGAGCAGGATGGTGTAACCGTCAGCGGTCGCTTTGGCCGCGACGGCGCAGCCGATGTTGCCCTGCGCGCCGGGCCGGTTGTCGACGATCACCTGCTGCCCGAGGATCTCGGTGAGCTTCGCGCCGACGATGCGGGCAAAGGCATCGGTGCCGCCGCCGGGCGGAAACGGGACGATGAAGCGGATGGGACGCGAAGGATAGCCGTCAGCCGCAAACGCCGGCGAAGCGGCGACGATGCAGGTCACCACCACAAGCAACTGTAATACGCGTTTCATCATGTCTCCCGTGGTATTCACTGCCCGGCACATCGCCGCCGCATCACTGCATCACTGCATCACTGCATCACTTCATCACTTCATCACCGCATTACAAACGGGTTCGGCACTTCGCTCGCAGTCGAGATCCAGACGCTTTTCGCCTGCAGGAATTCCTTGATCGTCTCCTGCCCGCTCTCGCGCCCGATGCCGCTGCGCTTGTAGCCGCCGAACGGCGACATGAAGCTCACCGCCCGGTAGGTGTTGATCCAGACGGTTCCCGCCTGCAGGCGGTTGGCCATCATCAGCGCGCGCTTGATGTCTCGCGTCCACACGCCTGCGGCGAGACCGTAGACGACGCCGTTGCCGATCGCAATCGCGTCTTCGTCATCGTCGAAAGGGATCACGGACAGGACCGGCCCGAACACTTCCTCCTGGGCGATGCGCATCGTATTGGTCACGCCGGTGAAGATCGTCGGCTGCACGAAATAGCCGCCGCCGAACTCGGCAGCCTTGGCGCCGCCGAGCGCGGCAGTCGCCCCCTCGCCGCGCGCGATATCGATGTAATCGAGCACTTTCTTGTATTGCGGGGGCGTGGTGATGGGCCCCACCTGCGTCTCGGCGCTCATCGGGTCGCCCATCTTCGCAGTCTTTGCAAACGCGACCAGTTTCTCGACGAACGCGTCGTGAATCGAACGCTGGACGAGCAGACGCGACCCTGCAATGCAGGTTTGCCCCGACGCGGCGAAAATGCCCGAGATGGCGCCTTTGACGGCGTTGTCGATGTCCGCATCCGCGAACACGATATTCGGCGACTTGCCGCCCAACTCCATGCTCACGCGCTTGAGCCCCCGCGCTGCCGCTTCGTAGATCTTCTGCCCGGTCGCATCCGACCCGGTAAAGGTGATCTTGGCCACCAGCGGGTGTTCGACGAGCGGCGCGCCTGCTTCAGGACCGTAACCGGTGACGACGTTGACGACGCCTCGCGGGAAACCGGCTTCCTCGACGAGCTTCATGAATTCGAGGATCGACGCCGACGTGAACTCGGAGGGTTTGATCACGACGGTGTTTCCGGCCGCCAGTGCCGGCGCGAGCTTCCACGCGGCGAGCAGCAGCGGCGAATTCCAGGGCACGAGCGCCGCAACGACGCCGAGCGGCTCGTAGCGCGTGTAATTGAATACGTCAGCCTTGTCGCTCGGGAGCACCGCCCCTTCGACCTTGTCCGCGAGGCCGCCGTAGTAGTAATACCACTGCGCCATGTAAGCGGTCTGCGCCGCCATTTCCGAGATCAGCTTGCCGTTGTCGCGCACTTCGATCTCAGCGAGCGCCCGGGCTTTGGGCGCGATGAGATCGCCGAGCTTGCGCAGCAGCGCCCCGCGCTGCGTGGCAGTGAACCGAGGCCACTCGCCTTCGGTGAACGCTTTGTGCGCCGCGCGCACCGCGCGGTCGACGTCCTCGGGGCCGGCGCGAGGAATCAGCGCCCACGGTTTTCCGGTGTAGGGATTGACGCTTTCGAACGTCGCACCGGATGCAGAATCGGTCCACTCGCCGCCGATGAACATCCGGTACGGGGTCAGCGATGCGGCCGGGGTATCCTTGTCCTGTTTCAAGCTTTGCTCCTCGATGGGTGACAAGCGACAGCGCACGACAGGGCCGGTTGCCGCAGCTTTATTCTAGTGGAATGTAACGTTAGAACCGGTAGCAACTTACGGTGAGCGACGGGCCCGCTTTCGGGCGGGCGGCCGTCGCGAACGTTACTCTCGAATTGACTGGTACAGGCCACCAGTCCCGTCACTGCTATATTCCGGATACCGCGTCGAATACCCCCTGAACATGTTCCGCTCTATCCAATACCCGATTCGCCCCGCCCTGCGGCCATTCCTTGCCGCGGTGCTGCTGTGGATCTCATGCGGGTCCGTGCCGGCTGCGTCCACGGCGGACCTCTACATGAAGAACTGCGCGGTGTGCCATTTGCCCGGGATCGCAGGCGCACCGCAGGTCGGCGACAAGGTCGACTGGTCCCGGCGCGTGCGACCTGGCATGACACTGCTCTATCGCAGCGCAGTCGAAGGCATACCCAACACCGCGATGACGGCAAAAGGCGGCCACGCGGACCTGACGGACCCGGAAATCAGAGCCATTGTCGATTACATGCTCGCCGCAACGGCGCTCGACCGCGACGTGCTGGCGGCTGCGGCACGCTACGACAAGCTCGGGATCACTGACCGCGAGTTCATCGCGCTCGACGCGGATTACGACGGCTTCCTTTCGCGCGCCGAGATCGCGTCGGACGCAATGCTCCTCGTCAACCTGAAGCGATTCGATCGCGACCGCGACGGCAAGCTCAGCGCGGCTGAATACCGCATGGCGGAGACGACGCTCGAGCGCGAGCGCGCGTCGGTCGAGATACCCGACGACACGCTGTCAGCCGCCGTGCGTGCAGCGCTTTCGAAAGTAACCGGCGTGGACATGGCGAACACCAGGATCGAGGCCGATCGCGGCGTGATTGCCGTCATCGGCATGGTCGAGAACGCCGAGGTGGCCCGGCGCGCCTACTCGGTCCTCAAACGCGTCAACGGTGTGAAGAAAATCGACAATCGGCTGGTTTCGGCGCAACAGTTGACTTTCGACTGAGCGGACGAACGGTCTTACAGACTTCGAGGAGGAAATTAAAATGAACAGAAGAACAATTGAAGCCGCAGTGATCGCGCTCGCCGTGGTTCCCGGTCATGCCGCGCTCGCACAATCGCCGACGTATCCCGCAAAACCCATACGCATCGTCGCGCCCTTCCCGCCCGGCGGCAGCGTCGACGCCGTCGCGCGCATCATCGCCAACGATCTCACCAAACCGATGGGACAGCAGATCGTCGTGGACAATCGCAGCGGCGCGTCCGGCAACATCGGCTGCGAGCTGGTCAAGAACTCCGCCCCCGACGGCTACACCCTGCTCATCAATACGCTGCCCCTGGTCACGAACCAGTTTCTCTACAGCCGCGTGCCTTACGACGCGCTGACAGACTTCGCGCCGATTACGCTCATCTCCTCGTCGCCTTCGCTGCTGACGGTCCACCCTTCGCTTCCGGTGAAATCGGTCAAGGACCTGATCGCGCTCGCGAAGTCGAAACCCGGCAAGCTCAATTACGGCTCGGCCGGTGCGGCGACCAACCCGCACATCGCGGGCGAGCTTTTCAATTACCTCGCCGGCACCAACCTGGTCCCGATCCATTTCAAAGGGGGCGGACCGGCACTCATCGCAACGATGAGCGGGGAAACGGAGATCACGTTCTCCAACATCTCCGAGACCTTTCCGCTCGTGCTCGCCAAGCGCCTGCGCGCACTCGGGGTGACGAGCCTCAAGCGCGCGCGCGTCGTGCCCGACGTACCGACGCTTGCCGAAGCCGGTTTGCCCGCATACGAATTCATCACCTGGCACGCCCTCCTCGCGCCGAAGAACACCCCGCCGGCGGCGATCGCCTTCCTGAGCGAGAAACTGCGGACGACGTTGCGCACACCGGAAGAGACGCAGCGCTTCGCAGACCGCGGGCTCGACGTCGTGGCAGGCACCCCCGAGGAGCTCGGCGCTCATCTGAAAAGCGAAGTTCAGAAGTGGGGCCGCGTCATGAAGGAGCGGGGGATGAAGGCGGAGTAAGCGCAGGGCGCCCGCGGGCTCGCCTGATGGGCCATGGCAGCAGTTCCACCACGGCGCGCTGCTTTCATCTGGCGCAGAAGCACTTGTCGGGCACCGCCTCGCCGTTGGATTTGCTGGAGCGATCTCCGCGCCGTTCCCCCGTAACACGCGGTGGGCAAGCCTCCGCAACGGGCGGATGCGTTAGGCGATGGCGGACGGCTCGAACTCGCCGATATCGTGCGTGCGCAGGGCGCGGCGTTCTGCGCCGGGCGCAGCTTAAGCGGTATTCAATATCGCGCGCTGCGCGCGATTGAAGCGTGCCGAACCGCCGCACTGGGCGAACACCTCGAACAGTGCGATGCGTGTGGGGCGCAGCGCTACGCTTATCATTCCTGCCGCAACCGCCACTGCCCCAAATGTCAGACCCTGGCCAAGGAACGCTGGCTCGCTGCCCGGCGCGCCGAGTTGCTGCCGGTTGCGTACTGCCATCTGGTGTTCACGCTACCGCACGAGCTCAATGCCCTCGCGCAGGGCAATCCCTCGCAGATCTACAGCATCCTCTTCGCCGCGGCGTCCGCCACACTGATCGAATTCGGCGCCAATCCGCGCTGGCTCGGCGGCGAGATCGCCGCCACCCTGGTGCTGCACACCTGGGGCCAGAATCTCAATCAGCATCTACACCTGCACTGTCTGGTCGCCGCCGGCGCGCTGCACGCCGAAGGTCACTGGATCAGCGCACGCCGCGGCTTTCTGTTTCCGGCGCAGGCACTCTCCAAAGTGTTTCGCGGCAAGTTCCTCGGCGCGCTTGGCTCAGCATTGCGCTCGGGCGCGCTGCAATTCGCCGGAACCACGGCCGCGCTCGCCGATGCGCCAAGCTCACAGCGCTTCATCGCCGCGCCGCGCGAGCATGACTGGGTGGTGTACGCCAAGCAACCATTCAGCGGGCCGCAGCAAGTGCTCGACTACCTCGGCCGCTACACCCATCGCGTGGCGATCTCCAATAACCGACTCGTCAGCTTCGAGCACGGCCAAGTGCGCTTTCGCTACAAGGACTACGCGCACGGCAATCGTCGCAAGGTCATGCGCATCGATGCCGCCGAGTTCATCCGCCGCTTCCTGCTGCACGTGCTCCCCAGGGGCTTCATGCGCATCCGCCACTACGGGCTGCTTGCCAACCGCACCAAGCGCGCGAAGCTCGCGGCCGCCTGCGCCGCCCTCGATGCGCCAGTGCCGGCAACACCGGCATGCGCACCTGAATCCGTCGCAGCCTTCTGGCTACGCGTCGCCGCTCTCGACATCCGACAGTGCCCACACTGCCGCCTCGGACGCATGGTGCTCGTCGCATCGTTGTCGTCTAAGTCGGCGCGCGGCCCCCCCCCCGCACTCGCATGAACGGCACTGCCCTCATTGCACTTGCATCTCTGCGTCGTCTTCGTTCTACGCAGCACACCACTATGCGCATCGGCCGCACGTTGACCCTCCAAGCCGCCTCTGTCATAGTCGACTCATCGCTCTTAAAGCCTATTCGAAATCGCCATGACCCGCACGCACATCTGCAATCCTGCGCATCGCGGGTCACGGCCGCGGCGGCACGCCTCTCCAGCCGTTACAAACTCCAAAACAGCGTGGCCTGAATCCAGCGGTTCAGTCCAACTGGTTTTATCCGCCATGCTGCCGCACGGCGGATAAAACCCTATTCGTTAGGGCCCGATAAATGAGCGAGGGACGTGCAGCACCACCCGAAGAACCGCTTCGCATCAACCATGACCTGGTGAACGGTTTGCGCAATCCGTATAAACCGTTCGCCGGGCAGGAAGCTAACGAACGGTACGTCGCATTTCTCGATATCTTGGGCTTCGGGAATGCAGTACGTACTCAGTTCGAAGCGACACTCCGCGTCTACGAAAACCTCCTCAACAAACTGAGGATACTCAGGTGTTTCGAGATGGGAGTAAGCATCAACGTGGTGTCTGACTCGGTCGTACTTACCTCGGAGTCATTGGATCGACTGCTAAGCATGTGCAAGTTTGCCCAAGCGATTACGCTGCTCGAGCATTGCTTAGTCCGGGGTGGCGTCGGTTATGGCAGACACGTGGATGTGCAAGAGGGGAACAATCGCTACATTGTCAGCCAAGCCCTAGTAAACGCTGTCATAGTCGAGAAGACGGTACGATGGCCTTGCGTCGCTATTGATCAAAGCATCGAAGTTGCGCCTCGACATTGGTCGCCGAGAGGCGAGCCAATTCGTCGTTCTGTCGTCCATTACCAGGGGCTCAATCTAGTCTGCCCGTTAAACCTCTTCTGGGGATCGACAGCCTTAGACAGAGTGGAGCGCATGAAGGAGAGCCACCCTGAGCATACGGACAAGTTTGACTGGTTCTTGGCGTTTGCGGAGCAGATCTTGATAGGGACCGAACTTGTTCCGGAATCATACGATGGTCCCTAACTTTAGTCGAGCGGAGCGCCCGTCAGCGCCGCTGCCGGGTGCCCTCGGCGCCCGCTCAACGCGATCGTTAGATTTCCCCTGAATCATGAGCCGCACACGCGACATCATCCAAGAGATCGCAGACATCCGCCAACGCAGGCGATTCGGATCCGCAATGACCGAACTTCCGGTGCGGCTGTTCGCGCTTGAACACGCCTTCAAACTCCATGACAAGTCCCAAGGCGAATTGACGCGGTATTTCCCCGTTGCCCTTATCGCCTGTGTCGAGGGCTACTTCCGAATGGCAATAAAGGATCTGATCGACGCCGGAGAGCCATTCCTTACGAATGCAGAGAAGCCTGCGTCTTCGCTGAAGCTGGACTTCTCTGTGCTTCGGGCGGTACATGGCAAAGCCATCACTGTGGGCGAGTTGGTTGCTCACGGCGTGTCGCTCAGTCGACTTGAGCATATTGAGGCCGCGCTGTCGAGCTTGCTCGGCGCTGGCTTTCTACAGGCGCTTCGTACCACTACTGACCGGTGGGCACACGAAATCCGCGGCGAACCGCCTGCGCCGATCTTGTCGAAGCCCGATGAAGTGTTCGCCGATGTCGCCAGAACTTTTGAACTGCGGCACATCATTTGCCACGAGATAGCGTCCGCCTACGAGATCGAATCCGACGAAGTTGCTCGATGTTTCGAGAGTTGCGTTGCCTTTCTACGAGCAGCAGATGAATTCATCTCTGAAGCCATTCACCCCGGCGCACCATTGACTCAAACAGATATGAACATCGCCGCGGGCAAGTCACTGGACGAGAAGCGAGGCAGTCAGGCCGAAGCCGTGGCAACGACTAGAAAACGTCTTAATGCCGCGGAGCTCGTCGCGTTCGATGAGTCGCAGGCCAAATGGGAGGCCTATTGCGAGGCGTGGGTCAGTTTCGTCGCCGGCGAACGCGCAAACAGCGGAACAATCTGGCCGTTGATCTATGCTGGTGAATCGGAGGTTGTTGTGACGCGCCGCCTCGATGAAGTCAGGTCCTGGCGGCGCCTTGGCGATGCTGCGTAGGAAATCTGATCGGGTAAGGGCCGGCTTCTGACCAGCCCTCCCCATGTCACCCGGCATGCGGGTCCGCACCGGGCGGTTCACGAGTGCGGAGCACACGTCGGTCGTCAGGCGTAGCCGTGCGCCTTCATCCACGGCGCCCGGATACTCACCAGGCCCTGCGCCTTGAGCCAATCGTGCGTCATCCCCGTTTGTGTCGCCAGCGTGCGTGACAGGTGCCAGTAGCTCTTGCTGCTGTATGCACGCTTTGCCGTGCCCGGCGCCAGGCGTTTCCTCACCTTCGTGCGCTGACTCGCCCGCAACTGACTGCCGGCGAATCACGGCGAACTCCTTCGGACAATGCCCCGCGGCCTTGCCCTTGCCTTCGGCTAGAGTGGTTATCCTCGCCAACATGCCACGAGTCGGCTACTCCCACAGGGGACTTCCACCCCATAAGCTCATACCCATGTCGGGCGCACACTGCGCGATCGAGACGGGCGCGAGGCCAGCGTTGACGCTGGCGCGCGCCGCTCATCGCAAACGTTGGGACTTAAGGAGAAACAGTTTGTGATTACGGTCTTTCACGGCCCGGACGCGAGCACACACGAAGCGTTCCAAGCGTGGCGGCGCGCCCATCCCGACGGCTTTCATATGTCAGAGAAGCCCGACGGAACATTTGTCGTCCACTGGTCGCAAGACAAACGTGAAAACAGTCAAGGTAGAGGCTGCAGCCATCAAGGCGTGAGTAGCATCAAGTACGGCGAAGACAAGAATGGCTGCTACACGGCGGCTCGAAAGGCGTGCGCGGAGAGTCTAGATGCACTGCTTGCGTGGGCTAATGAAAACAACCGCGTTACGAAGAGTTGCAGCCATTGCGACACAAAACGCTTTCCTTTCCCGAGGCCGGCTTGAGCCCCAACCACGTGCTCCACTCGGACGCCCCCGACACGGTTCTCCGGCGGGGTTTCCCTCGTTCGCTACGCTCACTCGGCGCCGGTGAGCGCGGGCATTAGTTGTCAGGAATCGCCATGGAACTCCATCACGCTCTAGAGCTATATTTCAAGGCTGTTGATTCGACATTCCAGCTCTGGACTTTCTACTTTACCGTCGCGCTGGGTACCCTCGGATTTGTCGTTACTATCGCCCCAAGCAAGTTACGGCTTGGAGCTCCGATTATTATCGCGGCGTTCATCGTGTTCGCCACTTTTAATCTCCTTATTCAAAATCAGGCGCAGCACCGTCGACTTGCTATTCTTCGCTACTTGGTCGCCAACGCGAGCGACGCCGATTCTGCCGTGATTGCCGCGTTCGAGCCCGTGTCTCCGATTGTCGTCGCATTTGTTCATGGCGGTATCGATATCCTCGTTGTCGCCGCGCTGGTTGTGCTTACTAGAAAGCGAACAAGACACGTCACCAAGTGACAGCTAATCGGGTAAGGGCCGGCTTCTAACTGGCCCTCCCCACACCACCCGGCATGCGGCTCCGCACCGGGCGGTTCACGAGAGCGGAGCACACGTCGATCTTCAAGCGTAACCGTGCGCCTTCATCCACAGCGCCCGGATACTCACCAGGCCCTGCGCCTTGATTCAATCGTTCGTCATCCCCGTTTGCGTCGCCGGCATGCGTGACAGGTGCCAGTAGCTCTTGCTGATGTAGGCCGTCAGAATCGCTGCACGCTTTGCCGGGCCCGGCGCAAGGCGTTTCCTCACCTTCGTGCGCTGACTCGCCCGCAACTGAGCCTTCTATGCGGTTCGCGTCCCTCGGCTCGCACTTTTGCGCTCCGGCTTCATTCGGACTGCCTCGCGGTCTTGCCCTTGCCTTCGGCTAGGCGCTATCCTTCACGCATGCGACGAGTCGGTTACTCCCACAGGGGACTCTCACCCCATAACCTCATGCCCATGTCGGGCGCTCTCTGCGTTGCAGCGGCCGCGCCGCAACCGGCGCGCCGCTGAACGCCACGTTCGGCCTATTGTTGCGTGATGCGCAACACGATATACTGCAGGCATGATCCAGTCGTTCCGACACAAAGGACTGCGCAGGTTCTATGCGTCGGGAAGTGCGGCAGGCGTTCAACCCAGTCACGCAAAACGGCTTCGAATGCTGTTGACCGCCTTGGATACGGCCCAGTCCATCGACGACATGAACATTCCAGGATTTCGGCTACACCCTTTGAAAGGGGAAGAGCGAGGTCGTTGGTCGGTGTGGGTGAATGGTAACTGGCGCATGACTTTTGAATTCAAGGACGGGCACGCCTACATCCTGGACTATGAGGACTACCACTAATGGCCATGCACAATCCACCCCATCCGGGTGAGTTTATTACCGAGGTGTACCTCGAGCCGAACAATCTGAGCGGCCGCGAACTCGCCGCAAAGCTGGGTGTGGCTGCCTCGACGCTGAATCGCATCCTCACTGGCGCCAGTGGCATCAGCCCTGAGATGGCATTGCGGCTTTCAAAGGCGCTGGGCCGCTCGCCCGAAAGCTGGCTTGCGATGCAGTACAACTACGATCTTTGGCAAGCAAAGCAGCGTGTGAACCTCGGCAATGTTGGCAGAGTCAAGCTCACGGCGGCCTAACCGGGTAAGGGCCGGCTTCTAACCGGCCCTCCCCACACCACCCGGCATGCGGGTCCGCACCGGGCGGTTCACGAGAGCAGAACACAGGTCGATCGTCAGGCGTAGCCGTGAGCCTGCGTCCACAGCGCACGAATACTCACCAAGCCCTGCGCCGTGAGCCAATCGTTCGTCATCGCGCACATACTATGCGAGCCGCTCGAGCGAGTATGACATCGAGGACGCTCCAATTACGCGCGGTCGGGCGGCGCACCTGGCACTTGAAGTCCTCGAACGCCGACACCGCTTCACATGGACGCGCCCCAGGCGTCGGGCCGGCGAGCTGGCACGGTTACGGTGCAAACCAGGAACGATGGTAGGCTAGCCGCATGAGTGATACCGACATTGCAGAAATCCTTCAGCTTCCCGTCGAGGAGCGGCTGCGGCTAGTGCAGTTAATCTGGGACAGTGTTGCGGCCGACGCTTCAGCGGTGCCGCTTAGCGACGCCCATCGTGCAGTTATCGATGAACGACTCGACGAGCACCAGACCGATGACGTGGTTACTCGCGAAGAAGTCCTGGCCGAGGCGCGTCGCCGCTAATGCCTCTACCGGTCATTTTCCGTCGAGCGGTTGGACGGGATCTGGCCACTGCGTCTGGGTGGTACGACTAGCGGCAAGGTGGGTTGGGTGAGCAGTTCCTCTCGTCAGTTGATGCGACCTTCGATCAGGTTGAGCAATTCCCCGAGCTATTCGCAATTCGTTATGCGCAGGTACGCATGGCGCCTGTGCCACGGTGCCTGGACCGGTATCCGTCGCTGCCGTATACTCAATTCGTGTTTACGTTCATCGAGACGCCGCTATTTACTCGCCTCGTCACCGAATACCTCTCCGAGGGTGAATACGGTGAGTTGCAAGTGGCGCTAATGGGGAATCCCGAGGCAGGAGCGATCATTCCGGGATCGGGCGGAGTCCGCAAACTGCGATGGGCGCTACGGGGTCGTGGCAAGCGCGGCGGACTTCGAGTGATCTATTATCTGCGCTCCACTCAGGGCTTGGTCTGGATGTTGACTCTGTATCCGAAGAACGTAGCCGAGAACATACCCGCCCATGTTCTGCGGAAGATTCTGAAGGAGATTGAAGATGGCTAAGAAGCATGAGCGTGATATTGGAGTTGAAATTCTCGAAGGCATTCGCCAGATCAAGCGCGGGCAGGTCGGTCGCGTCATTACGGTGCCGCCGGTCTCGGAAACTCGGGCCCGCGTCGGACTGTCTCAATCTGAGTTTGCGCGCCTTCTGGGTGTCTCGGTTCGCACGCTACAGGAGTGGGAGCAAGGGCGTCGCGCACCATCTGGACCTGCGCGAATGCTCCTCGCTATTGCGCACAGGAATCCGAAGGCTCTGTTGGAGGCGGTCTAACATCCGCTTGGACACCGACCCCTCACAGTGTCGCATCCCGCCGCTGGTACGGGCCGGTCGAGCGAACGGGTAAATGTCAACAAGACCTTCGCGATATTCTTTCATGATGGGCACCTACCGTTTTACGGAATTCTTCGACGATGAGGGTCTTCAAAAGCGGCCATATCTCAAGAAGGAATGGTGCATTCGAGTTTTGGATAATCCCCTCCGCTCCGAACCCCAGGAGCACAACGTTATCGCTTTTGGGCCGCTTGCCCGAACTCGGCGGTCGCTACTTGCGAGCAGTAACGCCGGGGGATAAGGTCACCATTCATAACGCATTCCCGGACCGCGGATTCAAGCCATGAAGCTCAACTACTACGCCGAGACCGACTCGCTATACATTGATCTCTCCGAACAACCCAGTACCGAGAGTCGAGAGGTTTCAGAAGGTGTAGTCCTTGACTACGATACGAAAGGCAATCTGGTCGGGATAGACATCGACAACGCGAGTAAGAAGGTCCAACTCGACCAGCTCGTTCTCAATAAGCTTCCCTCCGAAGTGACGCGCGTTGCCGTTTAATCGGGTAAGGGCTGGCTTTTAAACCACCCTCCGATGCGAACCGGACTCATGAACCGCGTGATCGCAGGCATTGCCCGGCGCCCTCGCCACGGCTACGGCGGACGCCGACGTCGGCTTGTTATACAGCCCCGTCATGCCCAGGAGTCGAAGCATGGCCTACAGCGAACAACTTGCTCAGCGCATCCGTGATGCCTTCGCCGGCAACCGGGCCATCACCGAAAAGAAGATGTTCGGCGGAATAGCCTTCCTTCGTCACGGTCTCATGTTCGTGGGCGTCTCGGATTCATCGCTGATGGCCCGCGTCGGCAAATCAAATCACGCCGACTCCCTGGCTCGCAAGCATGTACGCCCTATGGACTTCACCGGCAAACCCATGCAAGGCTACGTGTTCATCGACGCACCGGGAGTCAAGACCGAGCCTCAACTGCGCTTCTGGCTCGAGCGGTGCGAGCAGTTCGTGTCCACGCTTCCGCCCAAGGGGTCCAAGTGAAGCGCGCCACGATCATCGCCCGACTCCGTCGCCCCGCCTCCGGTTCACGCCGGGACCGGATTTTGATACGGCCTCGTGAGGCCGCGCAGCCGCTTCCATCGTGAGTATCGAACCCGAGTCGGTTCTTCAGTTCTGGTTCCAGGAGATCGCATCCGCGCAGTGGTGGAAAGCCGATCCTGATCTGGATCGCCTGATCGCGGAGCGCTTCGGCAACCTTCACGGTCGGGCTGCGCGCGCGGAACTCTTCGAGTGGCGCGCGGACCCGGCCGGGAGGCTGGCCGAAGTGATCGTCCTGGATCAGTTCTCGAGGAACATCTATCGTGGAAGCCCTCGGGCGTTCGAGACCGACGTCGTGGCCCTGGCGCTTGCACAGGCGGCCGTCGCCGCGCAGGCGGACCTTGCGCTCCCTCCGGAGGAGCGGGTGTTCCTGTACATGCCCTACATGCACAGTGAATCGCCGCTGATTCACGAGGTCGGGGAACGCCTCTTTTCGGAGCGCACACCGAAACACAACCACGATTTCGAGCGCCGACACAAGGCGATCATCGATCGATTTGGTCGCTACCCGCATCGCAATGCAGCGCTCGGACGCGAGTCCACACCGGAAGAGGTTGCGTTCCTGGCAGAGCCCGGTTCGAGCTTTTAGTACCCGTGTGGCGTAGCCTGCGCTTAGGCGGAGCGCCGACGGCGCTGCGCTGCAAAGCTTCCGTGTTTTATACGCCGCGCGGGACGCTGACAGCGTCCGCTCAACACCGACAATCAGGCCGCAAATGTCGCCACATGTTTTTCCTCGATCCTTAGGCACACAAGTCGCCGGGCTGGGCGGCTGGCTGCTGATCACCTTCGCAGCGGCCGCTATCGGTGGTTTCGCGTCAGTCGAAGCGGGCAGCCTCTATGCCCAATTGGCACGACCCGCCTGGGCGCCGCCCGGCTGGCTCTTTGGCCCGGTCTGGACCGTTCTCTACGTTCTCATGGGCGTCGCGGCCTGGCTCGTCTGGCGAGACAACGGCATCCGCGGCGCCGCATGGGCACTGGGGCTGTTCGTCGCTCAGTTCGCCGCGAATGCGCTTTGGACATGGCTATACTTCGTCTGGCGGCAGGGCGCATGGGCATTCATCGAGATCGTGCTGCTGTGGCTGCTCATCGCCGCGACCTGCGTAGCGTTCTGGCGCCACCAGCGCGTGGCGGGCGTATTGCTCCTTCCGTACCTCGCCTGGGTTACCTTCGCGGCTGCGCTGAACCTGGCAACATGGCAAATGAATCCCGACTTCTTTCGGTAGCGCCATGACCGTTGACGTGCTCACCGCGACCCTCATCGCATGGCCGCGAGCGCAGGTCGCTGCGTTCGCCTCGGACCCGGGTAATGCGCCTGCGTGGTACGTCAACATCAAATCCGTGGAGTGGCGATCCGAACCGCACGTGCGCGTCGGCGCCAGAGTCGCATTCGTCGCGCAGTTCCTCGGAAAACGCCTTGCCTACACTTACGAAATAGTCGAGTTCCGGGAACACGAGCGCCTCGTCATGCGCACTTCCGAAGGTCCATTCCCCATGGAGACCACGTACACGTGGGACGATATGCCGCAGGGCATCACGCGCATGACGCTTCGCAACCGCGGCACGCCGACCGGTTTCTCCCGGCTCGCTGCACCGTTCATGTCAGCGGCCATGCGCCGGGCCAATCGCAACGATCTTGCGCGCTTGAAAGATTTACTCGAAGGCCGCACCGGCGGCAGCGCTTCGTCCACATGACGCTGCGGCGCACCGGCAATCACCCTCGCCGGATCATAGCGCTCAAGCCGCCGTCTTCACCCGCCGTTTGACGTGACTCGTCAGCCGCTGCGTGAGCGCGCGGCGCACCTCGTTGAAGTGCGGCGACGAGACATCGCGCGGGCGTTCGAGCGAGATCGGGATGTCGGTTTCGATGCGCCCCGGCCCGGCAGTCATGACCACCACGCGATCGGCGAGGAGGGTCGCTTCCTCGACCGAGTGCGTCACGAAGATCACGGTCACCCCCGTGCGCGCCCAGATTTCCAGGAGCTCGTCCTGGAGCTGCTCGCGCGTCAGTGCATCGAGGGCGCCGAAAGGCTCGTCCATGAGGAGTATCTGGGCTTCGTTGGCGAGCACGCGCGCGATGGCGACCCGCTGCTTCATGCCGCCTGACAGCTGCGCCGGGTAACGGTCTGCAAACGACGCCAGCCCCACCATGTCGACATACTAGTCGGTGATGGCACGGACCTGCGATACCGGCAGCCCTTTCTGCCGTGGACCGAATGCGATGTTCTCCTTTACGGTGAGCCAGGGAAAAAGCGCGTAGTCCTGGAACACCATGCCGCGGTCGCTGCCGGGACCGGTGACCGGGTGATCGTAGATATCGACGCTTCCCGAAGTCGGACGCTCGAATCCGGCGATGATGCGCAACAGCGTCGACTTGCCGCAGCCCGAGGCGCCGATGAGGCACATGAACTCGCCCTTGTCGATGACGAGGTCCACGCCGCTCAGCGCAGCGACCTGCTCGCCCCCGATCTCGAACACTTTGCTCACGCCGCGAACGGCGAGAAACGCCCTGCGCGGCTCGCTTCGCTCATCCATGATGTTGCGGGCTCCAGCGCAGTAAACGGTTGTTGATGGCGACGATGAGGCGATCGGTCGCGAATCCGGCGACGCCGATCACCACCATGCCGGTGATGACGAGATCGGTGCGCGACAGCGTGCGCCCGTCCATGATGACCGAACCGAGCCCGGTCGGAACGCCGGTCATCTCGCCTACGACGATGAGTATCCATGCGAAGCCGTGCGCGAGACGCAGCCCGTTGAAGATGCTCGGCGTCGCGGCGGGCAACACGACCTGCCGGAACATGCGAGAGCCGTCGCAGCCCAGCATCGCGGCCGCTTCGAACAGTTTGGGATCGACCGAGCGGACACCGAATATCGTGTTGAGGACGATCGGATAGAACGCGCCGAGGAACACCAGGAAAATCGCGGAGCGCGGTCCCAGACCGAAAAAAATCATCGACAGCGGCAGCCATGCGGTCACCGGAATCGGCCGCAGCAGAGAGAGCGTCGGATCGACGAGCTGCCTGATCAGCTTGACCTTGCCGATCACGAGCCCCAGGGGCACGCCGAGCACCACGGCCAGTGCGAAGCCGCCATACACCCGCTCCATCGAAGCGAGCAGGTGGGTGAGGATCGTGCCGCTGAACGCATCGTCGTGTATGCCGCCGAACGCGAAGTCGAACATCATCAGCCCGACCTGGGACGGCTTCGGAACGAGGCGTGTGCCGGTGATCACGACGAGCTGGTGCCACAGGATGACGAGCGCAAGCGGAAACGCGAGCGCGAGCAGGAGGCTGCGCGCGCGCTCGGGCATGACGCGCCCCCGCCTGGGCGGCGCCGCCCGCGCCGGCGTTTGCCCGGACACGCTGACCGCCGGCGGCGTCATGTCCATCGGAAGCGCGCGCCTATTTCTTCGCCGGCGCGGAAGCCGGCATGAATTTCGTCGTGATGAACTTATCGAAATTCGGCATTTCGCGGATCTGCTTCTTCTCGTACATGAGCTGCGCGTAAGCTTTCGCGCGCCTCACGAACTCGTCGTCGATCTTCCACGTGAGCTCCACGTTGGGCGCGGCAAGCTCGATCGACTTGCGCGTCTGACCGAGTTTCTGCACCGCCATTTCGATTTTCGCGCTGTCGTTGGCCATCGCGTATTCGGTCGCCTTGCGGTGCATTTCCATCATCACCCTGATGAGCTCCGGATTTTTGTCTATGGTTTCCTGCCTCACGCCCCAGACCATGTTGAGCGAGCCGATCGCCGTGCCATAGGGATATTCGACGATCTTGCCCACGCCGCTGGCGAGACTGATCCCGGGACCGGGCTCGGCGCCGACATACGCGTCGACGTCACCGCGCGCGAGCGCGGAGGCCATGTCGGAGAACGGCAACCTGATCGCCTGCACGTCCTTGATGGTCATGCCTTCGGCTTTGAGCCGCTCGAGGATCACGACTTCCTGCGTCGATCCGGGCCAGATCGCGACCTTCCTGCCCTTGAGATCCTTCACGCTCTTGATGTCCGACTTCGCGCCCGCGACGATCGCCATGCCGCGGTTGCATTGCGACGCGAACACCACGATCGGCTCGCCTGCAGCAGCGCCCAGCGTGGCCGCGGCGAT
Source organism: Burkholderiales bacterium (assembly GCA_046597455.1). Classification (GTDB taxonomy): domain Bacteria; phylum Pseudomonadota; class Gammaproteobacteria; order Burkholderiales; family SG8-41; genus JAQGMV01. The sequence continues at coordinate 10,094 of JBKJKJ010000493.1, read as the reverse complement.
CCCGAACGTGCCGAAGTCCACGGTTCCGGTCACCACCGCGTTCTTGCCATCGGTCGGGCTTTCGAACGGAATGACTTCGACTTTGTAACCCGCCGGGAGGAACTTCTCGTAGAAGTACGGCGTGATCCCGTGTATCAGCTTGAGCGTGCCGACCTTGATCACTTTCTCGCCCTGCGCATGAGAGAGGGGCGCGCTGCCGAATACGGCGCTTGCGAGGAGCAGTGCGGCCGCGGCACGCACGAATGAACGACGGGATGACATGGGCTTCCTTCCAGGAACGGTTTCGAACGGCGAAGGCCGCCGTTGCGTGCCGCTCCCCTACGCAATGCCTATGCCACTTTGCAGATTACCTTTCTAAACATGCGCTTAGCATCCGCGCGACGGCGTACGCGCGCCCCGCCCCGGTGCGCGAGAAGGTCAAGTGCACGATGCGGGTGCATCCGCGTGGCTTGAGGGCGCCCGGTGTCGATCCGAATCAGGCGCGGATGAGCTCGAGAAGCCGCGCAGTGAGCGCGCCTTTCGGGTCGGCGAGCTCTTCGAGGATCGAGAAGTGGTTGTGGCCGGGCAGCGGGACCAGCGCGCCGGACAACCCCGCTTTTGCGCGCGCTGCTGCAAACTCTCGTGATTGCCGCTGCAGCTCGGGCAGCTCGCCGGTGCCGTGGGCGACGAAAAGCGGCGGTGACGTTCGAGGCAGGGTCAGCATCGGGCTCAATTCCGCAACATCGCGTTCTTCGAGCTTCAGCTTTTCGTCGAGGTAGCAGAGCCGGATCGGCTCGAGATCGAAAATGCCGCTGATCGCCAGCCCCCCGCGCACCGCCGGATGGGCCAGCGACGTTGCGGTGAGGTGGCCGCCCGCCGACCACCCCGAAACGTACAGGCGGTCCGCATCCGCGCCGAAGGTTTCCACGTTCGAAGCCAGCCAGGTGAGGGCGGCGCGCACCTCGTCCACGATCTCGCGCAGCGTCGCCTGCGGCGCGAGCGTATACGCAATCATCGCGACGTTGATGCCGTGCGCGAGCGGGCCGGCCGCGACGAAACGGAAAGTCTCCTTGGCCCGCATCTGCCAGTAGCCGCCGTGTACGAACGCGAGGACCGGGCCGCCTTGCACGCCGGCGGAAAAATAATCGATGCGGTTGCGCGGCCGCGCCCCGTATCGCAGATCGAGGTGCTCGGGATGAGCCCCCGCCATCGCGGCGCTACGGCGATCCCAGTCCGCCAGGATTCGCGGGCTGTCCGGGACTGCGCCCGAATTATTGTAGGCCGCGTCGAGCGCCGCCTGGTCCATGCCGTGATAGATCGTCATGGGCGAACGATACTACGGGCCGCACGGGGACTGCCGTTCGACCCGTTGAGCCCCCTCCGCGGGAAATCGGGACCGGTCCGCGCTCATCCAGCGCATCCGAGCGACAAATAACCGCGGGGCTCAACTTTTCGTGCGAATAGGCCGATAACCACTGGACCGCGGCGAAAAGCCGTCGGCAATGTCATGCCCCTCCCCGCCCGGGCGGTGGCTGACGCAAGCGCGGCCTTCTTTGGCGCCCCGTAATCGCCGGAACGAGATGGGCCAATGACACGCACTCACGCCCTCGGACGCAATGCGCCCGCCTTCGAACGCAGGCGCATCGGCGTGCGCAGGCATACCGGAAAGCAGCGCTCACGACCGTGCTAACGTCCACCGATATTGTCGTGACCTCGGCCGATGACGCATCAGGGGATCGGCCGCAAGGCGCGGATGCCCCGCTCGCGCTCGTCATCGACGACGATCCGACGCTACGCTTCCTCGCCCGCGAGGCGCTCAGGAAGTGCGGTCTGCGTGTGGAGGAGGCCCGCGATGGCGTGGAAGGCGTCGAGGCGTTCAGACGGCTGCGTCCCGACATCGTGCTGCTCGACGTCATGATGCCGCGCATGGACGGTTTCGAGGCCTGCGCTCAGCTGCGCAGCCTCGCCTGCGGCGCGAACGTCCCGGTGCTGATGATGACCTGGCTCGACGACGACGCTTCCATTCAGTGCGCCTACGAATCCGGCGCCACCGACTTCATCACCAAGCCGATCATCTGGTCGATCCTCGGCCAGCGGGTGCGCTACATGCTGCGCGCCGCGAAAACCAGCGCAGACTTCATCAGGAGCGAAGCGCGTCTCGCCAACGCCCAGCACCTCGCACGGCTTGCGAGCTGGGAGTGGGACGCGCTCAGCGGGCGGGTCATCTGGTCCGAGCGCGCTCACCTCCTCTTCGGCACCGCCGATATGCCGCGCGGGGGAACGCTCGAGGCGTTTCTCGGCTGGGTACATGCGGACGATCGCCCCCTGCTTCGGCAATCGATCAGGGCCGGGCTCAGTGCAGGGCAGCCTTTCGGCGTCGATTTTCGCATCGTTGCCAAGGACGGCGGAATACGACACCTGTACGCCCAGACGCAGCCTGCCTTCGACGAGGCGGGGCAAGTCATCGAGATGCACGGGGCCCTGCAGGATATTACCGAGCGCAAGGCGCATCAGAGCCAGATCGAGTATCTCGCGACCCACGATGCGCTCACCGATCTTCCCAACCGCAACCTGCTCAACGACCGGGCAGCGCAGGCGATCAATCATGCCCATCGCACTGAGCTGGGTCTGGCGGTACTGTTCGTCGATCTGGATCATTTCAAATACGTCAACGACGGCTACGGGCACCCCGTAGGCGATGCACTGCTCAAGGCGGTGGCCCGCCAGCTCGAGGGCCTCGTGCGCGAAGGCGACACGGTGGCAAGACTGGGGGGCGATGAGTTCGTGATTCTGCTGGGCGACCTGAAGAACGCCTCTGCCGAGGCTTCGGCCACGGCGCGCAGGATGCTGGAGCGGCTCTCGCACCCGATTGCGGCGGGAGAACATCAGTTCACGGTTACGGCAAGCATAGGCGTGAGCCTGTATCCCGACGACGGCGTGAACCTGGACAGCCTCCTCATGAACGCGGACGCGGCGATGTATCGCTCGAAGGAGATCGGGCGCAACTGCTACGAGTTCTACGCGCCGGAAATGAGCCGCAACGCGATCGAGCGCGTCACGCTCGAAGCCGCGCTGCGCCAGGCCCTCCAGCTCGGCCAGTTCGAGATTCACTACCAGCCCCAGATATCGATTACCTCCGGTCACACTATTGGCATGGAGGCGCTCCTGCGGTGGCATCACCCCGAGCTGGGCTCGGTACCGCCGGCCCGGTTCATCCCGGTCGCCGAAGAGACCGGCCTCATCGTTTCCATCGGGGAATGGGTGTTGAAAACCGCATGCCGGCAAAACAAGGCGTGGCAGGAGGCCGGGCTGCCGCCGCTGCCGATCTCAGTCAACCTGTCCGCGCTTCAACTGAGGCAGCCCGGTTTCGTCAAACTGGTGTCGCAAATCCTGCATGACACGGCGCTCGACCCCCGTCACCTCGAGCTCGAGCTCACCGAAAGCATGGTGATCGGCGGCAACGCATCGATGATTTCACGGCTGCAGGCATTGAAGGCGCTCGGCGTGGGTCTGTCGCTGGACGACTTCGGGACCGGCTATTCGAGCCTGGGCTATCTCAAGAATTTTCCTATCGACCAGCTCAAGATCGACCGCTCGTTCGTGTGCGACCTGCCGCACAGCAAGGATGCCGCAGCCATCGCCCGCGCGATCGTGAGCATCGGCCAAAGTCTGGGAATGCAGGTCATCGCCGAAGGCGTCGAGACCGAGGCCCAGGCAGCGTTCCTCAGTGACCTCGGTTGCGAGCACGCCCAGGGGTTTCTCTACAGCAAGGCGATCTCGGTCGGCCAGCTCCACGCCTGGCTGGAAGTGAGGATCGATCAGCCCGCTCCTGAGCGCCCGATTAGCGAAGCGGCCTGACACTCGGGACGAGTCGCCGGCGCCGGTGCTGGCGGAATTCGGTTACCATGATTCGGCAAAACGCACGGGACACGAAAGCGCTACTCGCATCACCTCCTACCCCTGAACAGCGCAGCCTGCCCACGGTGCATCGGCCTCCTTCGACGCGTCGGATCTCGCCGGCATGTGCCGTATCGGGCGTTTCTTCGACGATATTCAATGGCTTCGATACGCATGGGGCCAATCCGTAATCCTGCGGCAAAAGGAGCGCACATGCGCAGACAGACGACAGCGGGCGTGCCGGCGCGGCCGGCGGCGCCAAGGTAGCCGGGGATGCGCGAGCACTACGACGTGATCGTCATCGGCAGCGGCCCGGGTGGAGAGGGCGCTGCGATGACCGCATCGAAGGGCGGCCGGCGGGTCGCGGTAATCGATCAGGACGCCGAAGTCGGCGGCTCGTGTACCCATCGCGGAACGATTCCGAGCAAGGCCCTGCGCCACGCCATCCAGCAGCTCGCCGGCGACGGCGGAGCGGACCCGGATTACGACGACCTGATACGAAAAGCCGAAGCGGTCATTCGCAGCCAGGTCCAGTTGCGCACCGGCTTCTACGAGCGCAATCGCGTGGATGTGATCGGCGGTCGCGCCAGATTCGTCGATGCGCATTGCGTCGAGGTGTCCGCCGCCAATGGCGCCCTGCACCGCTGCCGGGCCGATCAATTCGTCCTCGCCACGGGGTCGCGTCCATACCGACCGGCCGACCTTGATTTTTCGCATCCCCGAATCGTCGACAGCGACACCGTGCTGCGCCTGAAGGAAGCGCCGCGCAGCATCACGGTCTACGGAGCCGGCGTGATCGGCTGCGAGTACGCCTCGATCTTCCGTGGGCTGCGCATCAAGGTGAACCTGATCAACAACCGGGACAAGCTGCTGTCCTTCCTCGACGACGAAATCATCGATGCGCTCGCTTATCACCTGCGCGAGCGCGGGGTCATGATCCGCCATAGCGAAGAATACGAACGTGTCGAGGCCGACGATTCCGGCGTGCGGGTGCACCTGAAGTCGAACAAAGTCATCCAGAGCGACGTGCTGCTGTGGGCGCAGGGCCGCACCGGCAACTCCGACGCGATGGGTCTCGAAGCGATCGGCGTCCCGTGCAACGAGCGCGGCTCCATCGTGGTCAATGCGTCGTACCAAACCGCGCAGACGCACATCTATGCAGTCGGCGACGTGGTCGGCTACCCCAGTCTTGCCAGTGCGGCGTACGACCAGGGCCGGTTCGCCGCCACCCACGCGCTCACGGGCGCATGCGAGCAACGTCTGGTGGAAGACATTCCCACGGGCATTTACACCATTCCGGAAATCAGCTCCCTCGGCGCCACCGAACGCGAGCTGACCGCCCGCAAGGTGCCCTACGAGGTGGGGCACGCGTTCTTTCGCCACCTCGCGCGCGCCCAGATCATCGGCCGCACTACCGGCATGCTGAAAATCCTTTTCCACCGCGAGACGCTACGCATCCTCGGCATACACTGCTTCGGCAGCCAGGCCTCCGAGATCATCCACATCGGGCAGGCCGTCATGACGCAGCCGGGCGAGGCCAACACGCTGATGTATTTCATCAACACCACGTTCAACTATCCGACGATGGCGGAAGCGTACCGGGTGGCGGCGCTGAACGGGTTGAATCGCGTGATGTGAGGCGCCTTAGCGCTTCGCAGGCACGATCGTGCCCACGCAGTCGCCGAAGCCGATCGACGCAAAACCGGGACGCTGCGCACTCGCCCTCAATATCAGCTCGTCGCCGTCCTGGAGAAACGTTCGGGTCTCTCCCGAAGGCAGAGCGATCTGCGCCCTGCCGTCTTCGGAGAGCTCGCTCAGGCTTCCCCATCCCGAACGATCCGGCGCGGAGAGGGTGCCGCTGCCGAAAATGTCGCCCGGCTGAAGATTGCAGCCCCCGCACGTGTGGTGCGCGACCATCTGCGCCAGCGTCCAGTAGAGATGGCTCACGTTGCTCGACGACAAGCGGTGAGGTTGCGCGCCCGCGCGGCGCATGCCCTCGGTGCGGATGAGCGCCTCGATGCCGAGGTCGAATGCACCAGCCGCCTGGTCGTTTTCGTCCCAGAGATAGTCGAGTGGCTTGGGATCGCCTTCGGGGCGCGGCGGCTGAGCCTGCCTGAAGGGGGCGAGCGCTTCCATCGTCACCACCCACGGCGAGATCGTGGTGCCGAAGTTCTTGGAGAGAAACGGGCCGAGCGGCTGGTACTCCCACGCCTGCACGTCGCGCGCCGACCAGTCGTTGAGCATGCACAGCCCGACGATGTGGGCCCCCGCCTGCGAGATCGGAATTGGCTCACCAAGCGCGTTGCCCGGGCCGATCCAGACACCGAGCTCGAGCTCGAAATCGAGATTACGCGCAGGCCCGAAAACCGGCGCCGCTTCGTCAGCGCGCTTGCGCTGGCCTTCCGGACGCCGCACCGGTGTGCCGGACACGATGATCGACGAGGCGCGGCTGTGATACGCAACCGGAACATACTTGTAGTTGGGCAGCAGCGGCGGATTGCGTTTGTTGCGCACGCCGCCGTTGTAGGCGTGATGGATGCCCGCGAAGAAATCGGTGTACGAACCGATAGTCGCGGGAACGTGCAGGGTGCAGCGCGACGCCTTGTGCAGAAGGCTCGCCGCAAGCTTCTCCGTCTTCTCGCGCTCGGGACTGCCTTGGGCGAGCAGTGAGAAAAGCCGCTTGCGCAGCGCTACACGCGCAGGCCTGTCGAGCGCCATGGAAGGATTCAGCGTTGGCCCCGCGGCGGCTTTCGCAGCACGCTCTGCGGTCCCGGAGAAAAGCCCGGCATCGAGCGCTCGCGTCAGGTCGAATATCTCGTCCCCGATCGCAACGCCACCCCGGGGTTGCTCACCCGGCGGGCTGAACACGCCGTACGGCAGGTTCTGCAAAGGGAAGACCGCGTGCGATTGCGCCGAAGCCACCCAGCTTTGCGCAGCAGCGTCGTGCGTTTCATCGAGCTCGTTCATCTGACTCCTCCCCGGACCTTTGCACCGCCTGGAGCGCTGCGGCGTTCATTATAGTGCAGCGTCTTTCGCACTGGCGCTGCCGCAACCGGCTGCATTTGCGTCGCCTCCGGTGTAGCGGATACGATGGCGCACGACTGAAAATCGATTGGAAAAACATTTTGCCTTATGCCCGCATCATGCTGCTGGCCGCCTCGGCGCTCGTCGTCGCAGGCGCCACAGCGGCGCAAACGCCTTATCCCGCGCGCCCCATACGCATGGTGGTGCCGTTCTCGCCCGGGGGCACGTCGGACACGCTCGCCCGCATCCTGGGACGTCAGATGACTGAGCGATGGGGGCAGCAGGTCGTCATCGACACCCGGCCCGGTGCGAGCGGCATCATCGGGACCGAGATCGCGGCTCGCGCCGCTGGCGACGGCTATACGCTGCTGCACGGGAACCTGAGCCAGTTCGCAACGAATCCCTTCCTCTACGCCAGGATTCCGTACGACACTTTTCGCGACTTTCTTCCACTAAGCCAGGTCGGGACGGCGCCGCAACTGCTGGTCGTTCATCCCGCATTGCCCGCGCAGTCGGTGCAGGACCTGATCAGACTCGCCAAAGCTAAACCGGCCACTCTCAACTTCGGCTCAGGCGGCGCAGGAACGCTCGCCTATCTTGGCGGGGAGATGTTCCGGATGCACGCCGGCGTCAATATCGTGCACGTACCCTACAAAGGCACGGTGCTCGCGCTGAACGATCTCCTCGCCGGCCAGGTGCAGATGCTGTTCTCCGATATGCCGATCGCACTGCCTCATGCCCGATCCGGAAAGCTGCGCGCGATCGCGGTCACCGGCGCGAAGCGCACCCCGCTCTTCCCCGAGATGCACACCGTCGCCGAGTCAGGCGTTCCGGGTTATGCACTCGACAACTGGTGGGGCATACTCGCCCCACGCAGCGTGCCCGACGACATCGCCGCAAAGCTGGAAGCAGAAATCGCGCGCATCCACGCCTTGCCCGACGTAAAAGACCGTTATGCCGCGCTGGGCGTCGAAGCGATCTCCAGCAGTCGCACCGACTTCGCGGCGTATATCAAATCGGAAGCGACCAAGTTCAGCCGCGTGATCCGGGAATCCGGCGCGAAAGTCGACTGAGCCCTACACCTCATTCAACAGGATCGATCCCCATGAGCAGCCTGCCATCCTCTGCCCCTGCGCCACTCAGGCTTTTCGTCTCGAACAGCCTGCGCGGCGTGCTCGATACGCTGCGCCCCGAGTTCGAACGCACCACCGGCAACCGGCTCGACATCAGCTACGATCCCGCCCAGGTCATGCTGCGCCGGATCGCGGCCGGTGAATCCGCCGATGCCGTCATCCTCGGCAAGGCGGCGATCGATACGCTCGTGGCAGAGGGGAAGGTCGACGGCACCACGCGTCGCACGCTCGGCCGCTGCGGCACGGGTCTCGCCGTGCGCTCGGGCTCACCCAAACCGGACATCGCCTCGCTCGATGCACTCAAGGCCGCACTCCTCGCGGCGAAGTCGATTATCCATACCAGCGAAGGCGCGAGCGGCATGCATTTCTCAGCTCTCATCGAAAAGCTGGGCATCGCGGAGGCGGTGAAAGCGAAAGCGCAAACGCAGCCCGGTGGACTGGTCGCGCAGCGCGTCGCGAGCGGCGAAGTCGAGCTCGGCGTGCAGCAGATCCCGGAGCTGCTGGCGGTGCCCGGCGTGGAGCTGGTCGGTCCCCTCCCGCCGCAGGTGCAGGCCTATTCCATCTCGACGACCGGAATTTTTACGGATTCGAAACAGCGTGACGCCGCGCTCGCGCTGCTCGACTTTCTGGTCTCGCCGGATGCGGCCCGCACCATGCGCGAAAAAGGTTTCGAGCCCGCTTGAAAACGCTGCTCATCGTTTTCCACACGATGACCGGCGGCTCGCGCCAGATGGCTGACGCCGCGCAACGCGGTGCGTCGACGGAGCCCGGCGTGACCGTTCGCCTGCGGGGCGCTGCCGAAGCGCGAGGCGAAGACGTGCTCGGCGCTGACGGTTACGTCTTCATCACGCCCGAGAATCTCGCCTCGATGTCAGGGATGATGAAGGATTTTTTCGATCGCACGTACTATGCCGCGCTCGATCGCGTCGCGGGCCGGCCTTATGCAGTCCTCGTGTGCGCGGGCAGTGACGGATCGAACGCGGTTCGTCAGATCGAGCGCATTTGCACCGGCTGGCGGCTGAAACCGGTCAGCGAAGCGATCATCGTCTGCACGCACGCCCAAACGCCCGAGGCGATCCTCGCGCCAAAAACGATCGGTGCCGACGACTTGCAACGGTGTGAGGAAACCGGCGCGGCAATCGCCGCCGGCCTGGCACTGGGAATCTTCTGACTGCGCGCCGGCGCCTACTTTTCCATCGCGCCGTAAACGAGTGCGGCCAATTCCTCTCGCTACCGTCATCCTGGCGCCAGGCCGCGATCCGTTGTCAAACCGTTCGAAGTCAAAGCGGATTCCGGATCATGCGCGCCGCGCGCTGTCCGGAATGACAGCCAGAACAATGCGGTGAGCGCGAGGCTACCGCGCTACGCGAGCACTTCCTGTATCTGCTCCTGGCGCAGCATCTCGTAGACGAACGCTTCGAGCTCGGGCCCGAGCGCATCGCGCACCGAAACGATGCCGAGCAGGCGCCCATCATCGACCACGGGCAAATGGCGATAACGCCCGTCGTGCATCATCTGGAGCGCAACGGTGAAACCGCTGGTCGACGCAATCGTCTGCGGATCCCGGGTCATGACATCAACGAGCGGCGTCGTGGTCGCGTCCAGGCCACCGGCGAGGACCCGGAAAAGACCATCACGTTCGGTAAAGATCCCGACCAGCTTGTCGTGCTCGATGACCATGAGTGCACCGACGTTCGACTGCTTCATCAGACGCGCCGCTTCGCTGACAGTCATGCCCGACGGTGCGGTCACGGGCTCCCGGCCTTCGATCATCTGCTTCAACGTCCGCTCTGCCATGTTTCTCACCTCCGGTCGGGCGTGAACCTTGCGTCAGGAAAATTCCCAATCGATGCTACGCTCGCATGATGACCCGGTCAAACGGACGGCTGTGCTGCGAAGCTTCGCGAAACATCGGAGACAACTGGAAGGTGACATTGAACCCGACTCCAAGGACCACGCTGCGCGCGTGCGTGGTGTGCCTGCTTATTTTTAGTTACGCGTGCGCGCCGCTCCCGCCCAAGCCCCCCAGCGCGGTAACGAGTCTGCCGGTGGAGCGACACC
>JBKJKJ010000426.1:0-14638 GCA_046597455.1 Burkholderiales bacterium | reverse complement strand
GTTCGTCGAGCACGATCTTCGCGGCGCCTTTGGGCACGGCGGCGCTGATGCGTTTTCCCTCCGCATCGGTGGCGCGCTCGGTGTTGCGCCCTTCCTGCTCGCCTCTGGGCTCCGGTTTTACTTCGAGGAGCTTCAGCTGTGCTTCTCGCGGCATGCGCCGCGCGTACTCGTCGAAGCCTGCGTCGACCCATGCCGGCATGCGATACCCGACGGCGACGACCACGAGCTTCAATCGCGGGAACCGGTCACTTTTCTTCGGACGCCGGGACGGTTTTCTTGCGCGCTCGCGTCGTCTTCGGCGGGGTCCAGAGCTCCTCGAGGTTGTAATGCTGCCTGATGGCGGGCTGCATGATGTGCACAATCACGTCACCCAGATCGACGAGTATCCAGTCGCCGGTCTGCTCGCCTTCGACGCCGAGCACTTTGGCGCCCTGTGCCTTGAGCTTTTCCTGAACGTTCCTCGCCATCGCGGAGGCCTGGCGGCCTGAATCGGCGGTCGCGATCACGACCTTGTCGAACAGCGAGGTCATCTTGCGCACGTCGAGAACGACGATGTCGCGGCCTTTGATGTCTTCCAGCGCCGCAACCGTGCTCTTTGCCATTTTAGTCAGTGTCATCAAATCCTTAAGCGTACAAGCGGTTCGACCGAATATAGTCCAGAACCGTATCGGGCAGCAAATAACGCGCGCTGGCGCCGCCATGCACCGCGGTGCGCACGAAAGTCGCGGAAATGTCGAGCCCGGTCATCGATACGGCCGCGATGCCCCCCGCGGGCGCCAGATGCACCGCCAGGGGCTGCTGCATGGAGCGCGCCGCGTATTCGTGGGCCAGCGGCTCGGGCATGCGCGATTGCCACGTGTCGATCGGAAATCCCGGGCGGTAGGCGACGACGATGTGCGCCAGCGCCGGAAGCTGATGCCATCGATGCCACGTCGCGAGGTCCAGAAATGCATCGGCGCCGAGCAGCAGCACCAGGGAACGCTGACTTCCAACCTCCAGGCGCAGCTCGCTCAGGGTGTCGTACGTATAGCCCGGACCCGTGCGCCGCGTTTCGCGATCGTCGACGGTGAAGCGGTCATTGCCCGCGATGGCGAGCCGCGCCATGGCCACGCGGTGATGGGCATCGGCGCCGGGCCTTGCGCGGTGAGGCGGCGTGCCGCTGGGAATGAATCGGACCTCCGCCAGTTTCGCCGCCTCGGCGAGCTCTTCGGCGAGCCGCAAATGACCATAGTGGATCGGATCGAACGTGCCGCCGAAGATGCCAACGGGGCCGGTGGTCATGGTCACGGGCGTGCCAGAGGAGAGCGGCGAAAGAAGAAAGGACAAGGCCTGGCGTGCACCACGAGCGACGCCTGTCTCCGGTCTCCTCTGTCTTTTCCCGTGATCAAATCAGAGCACAAGGCGTCGGATATCCGCCAGCACGCTCGAAAGATAGGTGATGAACCGCGCACCCAGTGCCCCGTCGATCACCCGATGGTCGTACGACAGTGACAGCGGCAGCATGAGTCGCGGCGAGAATTCCTTGCCGTTCCATACGGGTTTCATCACCGCCTTGCCTACGCCCAGGATCGCGACTTCGGGCGCGTTGATGATCGGCGTGAAATGGGTTCCGCCGATGCCCCCGAGACTCGAAATCGAGAAACAGCCGCCCTGCATGTCGGTAGGCGCGATCTTGCCCGAGCGCATGCGCTCGCTGACTTCACCGAGCTCACGGGCAAGCGCCAGCAGGCCTTTCGTGTCCGCCTCGCGCAGTACCGGCACCACGAGACCGTTCGGCGTATCGACCGCAACACCGACGTTGTAGTACTCCTTCAATACGAGGCTCTCACCGTCGGACGAAAGCGAAGCATTGAACTGCGGAAACTTCTTCAGCCCGGCGACCGAGGCCTTGATCAGGAACGCGAGCATCGTGAGCTTTACGTCCTGCTTTTTCGCTTCATCGGACTGCGATTTGCGGAATGCCTCGAGCTCGGTGATGTCGGCGTCTTCGTGCTGCGTGACGTGTGGAATGGTGACCCAGTTGCGATGCAGGTTAGCGCCCGAAAGCTTCTGGATGCGGGACAACGGCTGGGCTTTCACGGATCCGAATTTCGCGAAGTCGACCTGCGGCAGCGGCAGGATCTTCATGCCGAGACCGCCGCCTTCGGCGCCGCGCGGTCTGCCGAGCTCGCCTTTCACGTAAGCCTGCACGTCCTCCCTGACGATGCGTTCCTTCGGACCGCTGCCGGTCACACGTGCGAGGTCGACACCGAACTCGCGCGCGAGACGGCGCACTGAAGGGCTGGCGTGCGCTTTCCCGAAGCCCGCTTCATCGACCGGTGCGCCCGACACGGGCACCGGGCGCTGATCCGCGGCGGGCTCTGCGGCGAGCGCGCAAGCGGGCGGCTCGCTTGAAGCGGCGGGGGATGCATCGGTCCGGGCAGTGTCAGCGGGTTTGGATGCCGAATCCGACGCCGCAGCGCTGTCCGGTTGCGCCGGCGCTTTCGCGGGCGCGTCAGGCTTCGCGTCGGCCTTGCCTTTCGTCTCCGCTTCGCCTTTGTCTTCGGCAGCGCCCTCCATGACCAGCACCAGCGATCCCTGCGAAACCTTGTCGCCCACTTTGACGCGAAGTTCTTTCACCTTGCCCGCAGCCGGTGAAGGCACTTCCATGGTCGCCTTGTCCGACTCGACCGCGATGAGCGAATCCTCAACGCTGATCTGGTCTCCGGCTTTCACGAAAACCTCGATGACCGGCACGTCCTTGTAGTCGCCGATGTCGGGAACTTTGACTTCTATGGTTTCGCTCATGGCACTCGCTGGGTGAAAGGTGGCCAGGTGAGGACGTGCAGCAGTGCTACCCCCCTCACGTGACCCTGGCCCTCTCCGCCGGGCAGCACAGGAGAGGGAATCTCATCATCGCTGCATCACTAAACGGTCGTGGGATCCGGCTTCTCCGGATCGATCCCGAACTTGCGTATCGCTTCGGCGACTTTGCTGCGCGGCAGCGCTTCTTCATCGGCGAGCGCTTTCATCGCCGCGACCGCAACGTAGCGGCGGTCGACTTCGAAGAAGCCGCGCAGCGCCTTGCGCGTGTCCGACCGCCCGAACCCGTCGGTACCGAGTGCGACGAAATTGCGTGCCGGAACGAAAGACCGGATCTGGTCGGCAAAGACTTTCATGTAATCGGTCGCGGCGATCACCGGGCCCGGGCGATCCTTCAGGCATTGCTCGACGTATGACGCGCGGCGCTCGGCTTCAGGATGCAGCAGGTTCCAGCGCTCGGCCTCCAGACCTTCGCGCCGAAGCAGGTTGAAGCTGGGCGCGCTCCAGATGTCCGCGGCGATTCCGAATTCCTTCAGGAGCTCGGCGCCTGCGATGACCTCGCGCAGGATCGTGCCGCTGCCGAGAAGCTGGACTTTCGGCTGCCCTTTCTTCGCCTTGCCTTCGGAGAGCAGATACAACCCTTTCAGTATGCCTTTCTCGACACCTTCGGGTATCGCCGGATGAGCGTAATTCTCGTTCATCACGGTGATGTAGTAGTAGACGTCTTCCTGCTCCTGGTACATGCGTCGCAGGCCGTCCTGGATGATGACGGCGAGCTCGTACGCAAATGTCGGATCGTAGGAAATGCAGTTCGGTATGGTCGACGCGAGAAGATGGCTGTGACCGTCTTCGTGCTGCAGGCCTTCACCGTTGAGCGTCGTGCGCCCCGCGGTGCCGCCCAGCAGAAAGCCGCGCGCGCGCATGTCGCCCGCCGCCCACGCCAGGTCGCCGACCCGCTGGAATCCGAACATCGAGTAGTAAATGTAGAACGGGATCATCGCCTGGCCGCTCGTGCTGTACGAGGTCGCCGCGGCGATCCACGAGGACATCGCACCCGCTTCGTTGATGCCTTCTTCCAGGATCTGGCCGTTCTTGTCTTCCTTGTAATACATGAGCTGCTCGGCGTCCTGCGGACGGTACAGCTGGCCGACGTGGGAATAGATGCCGAGCTGGCGGAACATGCCTTCCATGCCGAACGTGCGCGACTCGTCCGGCACGATGGGTACGACCAGCTTGCCGATTTTCTTGTCGCGAATGATCGTGTTCAGAATGCGCACGAATGCCATCGTCGTGGAGATCTCGCGGCCTTCGGTGCCTTTGAGCTGCGCTTCGAACGCAGACAGCTGCGGCACTTCGAGCGGCTCGGCTTTGCGCCGGCGCTTCGGCACTGAACCGCCCATCGCTTCGATGCGGCTTCTCATATACTGCATCTCGGGCGAATCTTCAGCGGGCCGGTAGAAAGGCACGTCTTCGAGCTTGTCGTCGGGTATCGCCACGCGGAAACGGTTGCGGAAAGCCTTGATGGACGACGTGCCCATTTTCTTCTGCTGATGTGTGATGTTCTGGCCTTCGCCCGATTCACCCATGCCGTAACCCTTGATCGTCTTGGCGAGTATCAGCGTGGGCTGGCCTTTGTGCTGGACGGCCGCCGAATACGCCGCGTAGACCTTGTGCGGATCGTGACCGCCGCGGTTCAGGCGCCAGATGTCGTCATCCGACATATTGGCCACCATGTCGAGCAGCTCGGGATACTTGCCGAAGAAGTGCTTACGCACGAATGCGCCGTCGTTCGCCTTGAACGCCTGGTACTCGCCGTCAACGCATTCTTCCATGCGCTTCAACAGCAGACCGTCCTTGTCGCGCTGGATGAGCGGGTCCCAGTACGAACCCCAGATCACCTTGATCACATTCCAGCCTGCGCCGCGGAAATCGGACTCGAGCTCCTGGATGATCTTCCCGTTACCGCGCACCGGGCCGTCGAGGCGCTGCAAATTGCAGTTGATGACGAAAATGAGATTGTCGAGCTTCTCGCGCCCGGCGAGAGAGATCGCGCCCAGGGATTCGGGCTCGTCCATTTCGCCGTCGCCCATGAACGCCCAGACTTTCCGCCCCTGGGCTTCGAGTATGCCGCGGTCCTTCATGTAGCGCATGAAGCGCGCCTGGTAGATCGCCATCAGCGGGCCGAGGCCCATCGACACCGTCGGGAACTGCCAGAAGTCCGGCATCAGCCACGGATGCGGGTACGACGAGAGGCCTTTGCCGCCGACTTCCTGGCGAAAATGATCGAGCTGCTCTTCGGTTATGCGCCCTTCAAGATAGGCTCGCGCATACACGCCCGGCGCGGAGTGGCCCTGAAAATAGACCACGTCGCCGCCGAACTTGTCGTTGGCGGCACGGAAGAAGTGATTGAAGCCCACGTCGTACAACGTCGCGGCCGATGCGAAGCTCGCGATGTGGCCGCCGAGCTCGGACGACTCCTTGTTCGCGCGCACCACCATGGCCATGGCGTTCCACCGCACCAGCGAGCGGATCTTGTGCTCGAGCTCAGCGTTGCCGGGTGAGCGCTCTTCACGTCCCGGCGGAATCGTGTTGATGTAGGCGGTGGTGGCGTTGAACGGAATGTACGCGCCCGAGCGGCGCGCTTTTTCGACCAGTCGTTCGAGCAGGAAATGCGCGCGCTCGGGCCCTTCGCGCTCGAGCACGGACTCGAGTGCTTCGAGCCATTCGCGCGTTTCCTGGGGATCGACGTCAGGGGGAATATCCTTCATGTCCATGGCGGTCACCTTGGGTGGGGAATGTCAGGCGCGAGAGGCTTGTGCACGTTTGGCGGGCTGCATTCGATGGAATGAATTATAGCATCGGCCCCCCTGCACCCTCCCGCCAGCGCATGGTGCATCGCGCCAATGATCGGCGGCGAGCTTGCAGGATCCCCGCCCCTAAAGGCCGTCGAACTTCGGCGGCCGCTTGGCGAGAAAAGCGCTCATGCCTTCTTTCTGCTCGGCCGTGGAGAAAGCAAGCGCGAAGGATTGCGTTTCCAGGACGCAGCCGTTGGCGAGGTCAATATCAAGCCCGCGATGGGCGCACTGTTTCGCCAGCCTCACGGCGAGGGGGCCGTTCTGTGCAATCAGACGCGCCATTTCCAGGCCGCGCTGCATGAGCTCGGCGGCGGGATAGACGTGGTTGGCAAGCCCGATCGCAAGCGCTTCATCGGCACGCACCTGCCTGCCCGTGGTGAGAAGCTCGAGCGCTTTCGGGCGCCCGACCCGGCGCGTCAATCGCTGCGTGCCGCCGAATCCCGGCGGTATGCCGAGCTTCACTTCGGGTTGTCCGAAAACCGCGGTGTCGCAGGCGAGTATCCAGTCGCAGCTCATGGCCAGCTCGCATCCGCCGCCCAGCGCGTAACCGTTCACGAGCGCGATCACCGGTATCGGCAAGGCCTCGAAGGCGTGCATCACCGTCATCCCCAGTGCGGAAAAAGCGCGCGCCTGGGCGGTCGTGTAGCCCTGCATTTCCGCGATGTCGGCGCCGGCGACGAACGCCTTGTCGCCCGCCCCCGTAACCAGCAGCACGCGCGCCGCCTCGTCGGCGCGCACGTGACCGAGGGCGTCGGCGATTTCACCCAGAGTCGCCGCATTCAACGCGTTCAACGCGCGCGGCCGGTTCAGAGTGAGAAGATAAAGACCGGTTTCGGGCTGCTCAAGAAGGAGGTTTTGATACGGCATGCTGACTGAAGAAGTGATGAGGTGACGGGGTGACGGGGTGACGGGGTGTGCGGTGGATGAAGCAAAAACCGGCCCCATCTTACGCTGCGGACGCCACTTCATCACGCACATCACTTCATCACGGCATCACGGCATCACCGCATCACGACGGACCCGGCCATCGTCCGGCCGCACGTCAGCTGCGCCCGCCTCGCGCGGAGCCGGTCGGGCTGACGCCGTCGCGCGGCGCCCACGACAGCAGATGCCGGGAAAGCACCCGGCTCAGCGGCCAGCCCACCACGGCGCAGCAGATCGCGGCGAACGCCAGCGCGAGCCACTGCGGAAACACGATTGCGTGCGGGATCGCCTGGATCGAGAACACGCCGACGAGCGCCATCAGCGGGCCGAAAGCCGCGCCGAACAGCCACTTGTCTTTCGCCCGCATCACCGTGCTGCACCGTTCGCACCAGTAGGCGGGATCCCACATGCTGCCTTTCTGTGGGCCCTCGGTGATTTCGGCCGCATAGTCAGCGTCTTTTCCGCAGCACGGGCAGCGGAAAACGAGCGTATGCCATTTAAAGAGCTTCACGTAATTTCCTACGCACCTGATTCACGATGAGATCCGAATTAACGGCCGGGCAGCGTCAACCCTGAGTCTGTTGCAGTAGTTCGGTGGCAGCGGTTTTCTGTCCGATCCCGGACGTAAGCCCTGCCGGGCCCCTTATTTCGACCCCATACGCAACGCGCCATCGAGCCTGATTACTTCGCCATTGAGCATCGGATTCGAAACGATGTGCTCGACCAGCGCGGCGTATTCATCCGGCCTTCCAAGGCGGGACGGAAAAGGCACCTGCGCGCCGAGTGAGGCCTGAACCTCGGCGGGCATGGCGGTCAGCATGGGTGTCTCGAACAGGCCGGGCGCGATCGTCATCACCCGGATGCCCATGCGGGCGAGCTCGCGCGCGATCGGCAGGGTCATACCTGCGACGCCGGCCTTGGACGCGCTGTATGCGGCCTGCCCGATCTGGCCTTCGAAAGCGGCGACCGACGCGGTGTTGACGATCACACCACGCTCGCCCTCCGCGCCGGGCGCGTTCTGCGCCATGGCTTCAGCCGCCAGGCGAATGACGTTGAACGTGCCGATGAGATTGATCGAAATCACGCGCTGAAAACTCGCCAGCGCGTGAGGCCCCGACCTGCCCAGCACGCGCTCCGCGGGTGCGACGCCGGCGCAGTTGATTGCCCCATGGAGTGCGCCCCAACTCGTCAGGGCCGCGTCCACAGCAGCTTTGACCTGGGCCTCGTCGCAGACATCGGCTTCGATGAAACACCCGGCCGAACCCAGCCCGGTCGCCACCGCGCGGCCACCCTCGACGTTCACATCGACCAGGACGACTCGCGCGCCGCCGGCCGCGAGCCGCCTTGCGGTGGCTGCGCCGAGGCCCGACCCCGCCCCGGTGACGAGAAAAACGCTATCTCGCAGTTGCATGGATGCTCGCGATCATGCCGAGGACAGTAACGACAGTGACGACAGTGGACGTGCGCCGCGTTTCAGCTACCGGTCGACCGGGCCCGCACCGCGACGTAAGAACCGGGTGCGTCCTCGATCGCTTTCAACTTGCCTTTGCCCGGGACTCGCACGGGAACTTTCTCGCCGGCGTGCTTGGCAATCCAGCGGCCCCAGTCCGACCACCACGAACCGGGGTGTTGCTCGGCGCCGGCGAGCCAGGTCTGCGCATCGGAGTCCAGACTGTCGTTGGTGCGGTAGCCATACTTGTTCGCGGCAGGCGGGTTGATGATGCCGGCGATATGACCTGAACCGCCGAGCACGAAGCGCACCGGACCTTTGAACAGACGCGCACCGGCGTACGTCGACTTCCACGGCGCAATGTGGTCTTCGATCGTCGAAATGAAATAAATCGGGATCTTCACCTTGCCCAGATCGACAGGCGTGCCGTTCATGACGATGCCGCCGGGCTCGGCCAGCTTGTTTTTCAGATACATGTTGCGCAGGTAGAAGCTGTGCATCGCGGCAGGCATGCGCGTGGAATCCGAATTCCAGTAGAGCAGGTCGAAGGGGAACGGATCGCGGCCCAGCAGATAGTTGTTTACGACGAACGACCAGACCAGATCGTTGGCACGCAGCATGTTGAAGGTCGTCGCCATCTCCGAGCCTTCGAGGTAACCACGCTCCTCCATGCGCTTTTCGAGCGCTTCGACCTGCTGCTCGTCGACGAACACTTCGAGCTCACCCGCGGCCTTGAAATCGATCAGGGTCGCGAAGAACGTGGCGCTCCTGACACGCTTCTCGCCTTTCGCGGCGAGATAGCCCAGCGCCGTCGCGAGCAGGGTGCCGCCGAGGCAAAACCCGATCACGTTCACGCTGCTCTCGCCGGTAGCGCGCTCGATGGCGTTCAGCGCAGCGAGCGGGCCGTCATTGAGGTAATCCTCGAACGTCTTGCCAGCGAACCGCGCATCTGGGTTCACCCAGGAGACGACGAAGACAGTGTGTCCCTCGCCGACCGCCCACTTCACGAACGAGTTCTTTTCGCGCAGGTCGAGGATGTAGTATTTGTTGATCCACGGCGGGATGATCAGCAGCGGCTGTTTGTGCACCTTCGCGGTCGACGGCGTGTACTGAATCAGCTGCATCAGGTCGTTCTGGAATACCACCTTGCCCGGTGTCAACCCGATGTTCTCGCCGAGCGTGAAAGCCTGCTCGTCGGTCATCGTGAGCTTGAGCTTGCCGTCCTTGCCCCGCGTCAGATCCTCGAGCAGGTTGGCGAAGCCCTTGACCAGATTCTGTCCGCCGCTCGCCACCGTCTCGCGCATCACTTCGGGATTGGTGACGACGAAATTGGTGGGCGAGAGCGCATCGATGTACTGGCGTGTGTAGAAATCGACTTTCTTCGCAGTCTGCTCGTCGACCCCCTGCGCACCCGCGAGCGAACCGTGCAGGTGTTTAGCGGCAATCAGGTACGATTGCTTGATGTAGTCGTAAAGGAAATTGTTCTGCCAGTCCTCGTGCCTGAACCGGCGGTCGCCGCCCCCCGGCTCGGCTACCGGAGTCGCGTCCTGGCCCATGAGCTTCAGCATCGAATGCTGCCAGAGCGACCAGTAGTCCTGCCACATCTTCATCTGGGTTTCGGCGAGCTTCACGGGATCGGCGAGCACGCGCCCCCATGCATCGAAGAACGCTTTGCTGATGCCAAGCTCGTCGTTCATCGGCTTCGCGGAGCCATCGGCGTGACGCTCGATCGTCTGCCTCAGCAGTTCCCCGCTCTTGTTGGCGATGTCCGCGTAAAGGCGCGCGAGCTGCGTCGCATCGAATTTCCGTTCGTCCTGCTCGCTCACTGCTGGATCCCTCGGTTTATTCACTGGCGTGCCCACTCTTGACGTTGCGGTAAGGAAGTCTATGCTGCCGGGAAGCGGCATGCTCAACATGTTGATTTTATATGCATTTGCCGCAGCGCACAATAATGACTTGGTGCTGATCCCCGTCGGTGGCCGCGCCGCCGTCGCCCCCCCATGAGGACCTGAAATGCCGCCAGACACGATCGTCATCGCATCCGCAGCGCGCACCCCCCTGGGGGGTTTCCAGGGCGCACTGAAAAGCCTGCCCGCGCGCGATCTGGGCGCCGCCGCAATTCGCGCCGCCGTGGAGCGTTCGGGGATCGCGCCCGAAGACGTCGACGAAGTCATCATGGGGAATGTGTTGCCGGCAGGCCAGGGCCAGGCGCCCGCGCGACAGGCGGCACTTGCCGCAGGGCTCCCCGCATCGACCGGCTGCACCACGATCAACAAGGTGTGCGGCTCGGGCATGAAAGCAGCAATGCTGGCGCACGACCTCATCACCCTCGGCACCAATCGCGTGATGGTCACCGGCGGCATGGAAAGCATGTCCAACGCGCCGTACCTGATCCCCAAAGCGCGCGCAGGCCTGAGGCTAGGACACGCCGAAATCAAGGACCACATGTTCCTCGACGGCCTGGAGGATGCATACGACCCCGGGCGGCTGATGGGCACTTACGCCGAGGACACGGCCGCCCGCTACGGCTATACGCGGGAAGCGCAGGACCGTTATGCGATCGCATCGCTCATGCGCGCGCAGGACGCGATTCGATCGGGGCGCTTCAAAGCCGAGATCGTTCCGATCACGGCGGGCGGCACGGTGGTCGCGGACGACGAGCAGCCCCTCAAGGCGAATCTCGAGCGTATCCCCCAGTTGAAACCCGCTTTTCGCAAGGACGGCACGGTCACGGCCGCAAATTCCAGCTCCATTTCGGACGGCGCGGCGGCAATGGTGATCATGACGCTTGCCGAAGCGCTACGCCGCGGCGTGACGCCGCTCGCGCGGATTGTCGCGCACGCGACCCATTCGCAGGCGAGTGCATGGTTCACGACGGCGCCCATCGATGCGATACGCAAGCTCTTCGACAAGACCGGATGGGATGCGAAATCCACCGACCTCTTCGAGATCAACGAAGCTTTCGCGGTGGTGGCGATGGCAGCCATCGAGGACCTGAAGCTCGCCCCGGAGCGCGTCAACGTGAACGGCGGTGCGTGCGCACTGGGCCATCCGCTCGGCGCAACGGGCGCCCGTATCATGGTGACCCTGCTGGCCGCGCTCGAGCAACACGGGTTGAAACGCGGAATCGCCGCATTGTGTATCGGCGGCGGGGAAGCCACGGCGATCGCGCTCGAGCGGCTGACCTGAAACCGGCCGCCCGCGTGGCTCGCGCCGCAATCGAAAAAAAAGCATTCGAGGAAAATCGCCGGCGTACGCCAGAATGAGCACCTTACAGGGAGTAACGCGATGAGCAATCCTATCGACTTCTATTTCGACTTCTCCTCACCCTACGGGTATTTCGCCGCATCGAAAATCGAGGAGATCGCCTCACGCCATGGCCGCGAGGTTACGTGGCGTCCGATCCTGCTGGGCGCGGTATTCAAGGTCACCGGCCAGCAGCCGCTCGCGGCCATACCGCTCAAAGGCGAGTACATGAAGCGCGATCTGGAGCGCACCGCGCACCTGTTCAATGTGCCCTTCCAACTGCCTTCCAAATTCCCGATCGCGACCACAGCCCCCGCGAGGGCTTTCTACTACATGATGAACAATGATCCCGCGCTGGCGAAACGACTCGCGCTGGCCTTTTACGTGGCTTACTTCAGCGACGACATGGACATTTCGTCACCCGAGGTTACGATCGAAGTCGCTGCGCTCGCCGGCGTCGACCGCGAACAAATGAAGCAGGGGCTCAACGATCCGGCGGTCAAGGATCGTTTACGCCGCGAGGTCGATGCTGCGATCAAGCTCGGCGTGTTCGGTTCCCCCTACATCGTGATCGACGGCGAGCCGTTCTGGGGCTCGGATCGGCTGGACCAGGTCGAGAGGTGGCTGTCGACGGGCGGCTGGTAACAGCGAACCGATATACTCGCCGCACCCGACCTGCTTCACGAGAAATACATGACCGACAAAGTCATCACCCGCATCGACGACGACGGCAACGCGATCGTCATGCTCAACCGCCCGGAAGTGCACAACGCGTTCGATCCTGAAATGGTCGCTGCGCTCACGACATCGCTCGAAGGTCTGGGAAGCGATGCGGGGGTAAGGGCGGTGGTTCTGATCGGCGCCGGCGAGAGCTTCTGCGCCGGGGCGGACATCGCGCACATGAAAAAGAGTGCGACGTATACCAAGAAGCAGAATCTCGACGCCGCGCTGGCGTCAGCGCGCATGATGCATAAATTGTATGCGCTGCCGAAGCCCACGATCGCCTGTGTGCGCGGCGCGGTGCGCGGCGGGGGCTGCGGTCTGGTCGCCGCGTGCGATATCGCAGTGTCCTCGCGAAACGCGACGTTTCGCCTGTCGGAGGTGAAGCTCGGCATCATCCCGGCGATGATCAGCCCGTATGTCATCGGCGCGATCGGAAGCCGGATGTCACATCGTTACATGCTCACCGGCGAAGAGTTCGATTGCGCGGAGGCGTTTCGAATCGGGCTGGTGCACGATATCGCAGAAGACGAGCACCTGAATGAGAAGGTCGGCGCGCTTCTCGCTCAACTCTATTCCAGCGGACCGAAAGCCATCGCTGCGATCAAATCGCTTATTGCGCTGAGCACGAATGCGCCGATAGACGAAAAACTCATCGCGGAAACCTCCCGGCGCATCGCGGAAATTCGGGCCACGCCCGAAGCGCAGGAAGGGCTTTCAGCATTCCTCGAAAAGCGCAGGCCCGCCTGGCTGGCCGCTCCGAAGGCGCCGGTGACGCGTCCGGCGCGAACGAAAAAGTAGGCGATCCCGGGGCGACACCCCAGGCTCGAGCCGGTCCTTGACCCGTCGATTTTTCCCCGACGGATGCGCGCGCTAAAATGGGCGGCTGCGTCGTGGCATGCACTGCCGCCTTTCCGCCGCTTTCTTTCACGCCTATTCCGCTGAAGGTCGTTCAGATGAAGCTTCCCGCCAGAGTCAGGATTTTCGAAGTCGGGCCACGCGATGGTTTGCAGAATGAAGCGCAGGTGGTGCCCGCTGCAGTCAAGATCGAGCTCATCGACCGCCTGAGCGCAGCCGGCATTCCGGCCATCGAAGCGACTTCCTTCGTGTCTCCAAAGTGGGTGCCGCAAATGGCGGACAACGCCGAAGTGATGGCGGGCATCAGGCGCAAGCCCGGCGTTTCCTACCCGGTGCTCGTTCCCAATCGCAAGGGGCTGGATGCGGCGATTGCCGCCGGCGCCGAGGAAGTCGTGGTTTTCGGCGCGGCCACCGAGAGCTTTTCCCGGCGCAACACCAACTGCTCGGTCGCCGAAGGTCTTGCCCGCTTTTCCGAAGTGTGCGAAGAGGCGCTGCGCCAGGGACTCAGAGTTCGCGGCGACATCTCGGTCTGCCTCGGCTGCCCGTACGAAGGCGAGGTCGATCCGCAGGCCGTCGTAAACGTGGCGCTCGAGCTCGACGCCATGGGCTGCTACGAGATCACGATCTGCGACACGGTCGGCACCGGCACCGCGGGCAGTACGCGCAAAGTGGTGGAAGCCGTCGCGCGACACATCGGTCTCGAAAGACTCGCGGGTCACTTTCACGACACCTATGGTCAGGCGGTGACGAACGTCTACGCCGCGCTCGAGTGCGGGGTTGCCACATTCGACAGCTCGATCGCCGGATTGGGCGGCTGCCCGTATGCCAAAGGTGCGACCGGCAACGTCGCCACTGAAGACGTCCTCTATATGCTCAACGGCCTCGGGATCGAAACCGGGGTCGACATGAACCAGCTGATCGCGGCAGGCGACTTCATCTG
Organism: Burkholderiales bacterium; assembly: GCA_046597455.1. Classification (GTDB taxonomy): domain Bacteria; phylum Pseudomonadota; class Gammaproteobacteria; order Burkholderiales; family SG8-41; genus JAQGMV01. The sequence continues at coordinate 843 of JBKJKJ010000426.1, read as the reverse complement.
TCGCGCTCTGGGCCGCCCCACGAACTCACGCGCCGCCAAAGCGCTCGCCGCGCGTGCTGCAGCGTGAACATCCGCGCTGCGCCTTCGGGCGCGACGTTCAACTCGACATCGAGCACTGGCGGAGCCTAACGTTAGAACCGGTGGCAACTTACCGGTGAGCGACGGGCCCACTCCTGAGCGGGCCGCCGTTGCGAACGTTACTCTCCAAAATCACTGATCAGGCCACTAGAGACTCCACATGCCCCTGCCCACGCCCGTGCCGCGCAAGCCGATCCACACCCGCACGATCGAGTGCAAAGGTTACGAGCGCGAGGATGGCTTGTGGGACATCGAAGCCAATCTCGTCGACACCAAGACCTACACGCATCTGCGCCGTCACGGCGGGCGCGAGCGTAAGGCGGGCGAGCCCGTCCACAACATGTGGCTGCGGCTCACGATAGACCTCGATCTCGTCGTGCACGATGTCGAAGCCCACACGGAAACCGGTCCCTATCCGCACTGCGGCGACATCACGCCGAACTTCAAGAAGCTCGTCGGCCTCAGGATCGGGCCGGGGTGGCGCCGCGAGATCGCCGCACGCGTCGGCGGCATCAAAGGCTGCACGCATCTGGTCGAGCTGCTCGGCCCGCTCGGCACGACGGCATTCCAGGCGACCGGCCGCGCCCGGGACGAGCGTAGCCGCGGCGGCAAACCGAGCACGAAGAAACCCTATCAGATCGGCTCATGCCATGTTTACCGCGACGACGGTCCGGCGGTGCTGGAGCGCTGGCCGCAGTGGCATAAAACCGGTGATGACGTGATGAAGTGATGCCGGGGCGTGATGCGGTGAGGCGGTGAGGCGGT
>JBKJKJ010000405.1:0-8293 GCA_046597455.1 Burkholderiales bacterium | reverse complement strand
AGTCTTGATAAACCGCAAACGTTTTCTCGAAAACAATCTCCTGATCGAAGTCGCGGAGAACTGCATCCCGCCCTGCCCGACCCATACGGACACGATCAGAAGGACGCTCGTACATCGATCTGATGGCCGAAACGAGCGCAGGCACGTCCCGGGGGGGAATCAGCAGGCCGTTGACGCCGTGCCTGACGATTTCCCGGCAGCCTGGTGCGTCCGTCGTCACAATCGGGATCCCGCAAGCGGCAGCCTCGAGCAGGCTTCGCGGCACCCCTTCGCGATAACTGGGCAGGACCGCGAGGTCGATTCCAGAGAGCAATTGCGGCATATCGGCAACATGGCCCAGATATCGCACCGCCCCGGACGCCTGCCACTTCGCGAGTTGTGCAGCGGGCACTGAGCCGGGATTGCCGGGGTCCGGGCTTCCCGCCAGCAGGAACTCCACGGGTAATTTCTCCGCTTGAATGATCGTCGCCGCTTCAATGTATTCTCGAATGCCTTTGTCCCACAATAAACGCGAAGCGAGGAGCACTCGCATGACTGCTCCGCCTGCAACTTCCGGGAGAGGGCGAAACAGTGCAGTGTCGACACCTGAGCCCATAATGAGATGGGTGCGATCGCGCGACGCCAAGTCTGCCGCCACAAAGGCTGCCAAATCGTCCTTGTTTTGCAATATCAGCCTCGAACCCTCGCCGCCCAGCGCGGCTTTGATGAGGTTACGCACGACAGGCCGCAGTAGCCTGGCTTTATAGCCGTCGTCCGAGAAGACGTAACCCATGCCAGTCACCGCGTTCACCCGATTGCGTATTCCATTCCAACGGGCGATCAACGAACCATATACCACGCATTTGATCGTGAAATGATGAACAATGTCCGGTTTTTCAGTCTGATAAACGGCTGAGATGCGCCTGATCAGCGAAAGCTCCCGCGCTGGGTTCAGACTGCGCCGATCCATGTCCAGCCCGATCCAGCGAAATCCCTCGGACGTGAGTAGCGGTCCATAACTCCCGACCGGAGACAGCATAACGACGTCCAAACCGTGCTGGCGCAAGAATCTGGCCAACGGCAGCCTGAAGTTGTAGAGATACCAATCCGTATTGGCGAAAAACAGAACCTTCACCGAACGCGTTTCCGGCAAAGTTGTTGGTTCAGGCAATGCATTTTTCGACAGTTCGATAGCACGCATTCCCCCGCTTGCGCTTGCCGAACCCGAATCGCGACAGCAACACCGTTGCCTCGCCTCATGACAGGCTCCCGAAGTGAAGAATCGAGGACGAGTTGCTTTTCATATGCGTGCCCAATCGGTCACTTTTTTCGCAACCGCAGTGTCATGCCACAGCGACTTCGGCATTCGCCGACACCGCTGATCGCTCACGGTCGAGCCAGGCCTGAAACATTAAAATGTCCCAAAGCCAGTACTGCCAATTTCTCCCCCCGGACAAGTGTTCGGCCCACTTTTGCCGTATCGGCAATGGGTCGAAAAACCCGTCATCCCGTAGCCGATGCTCGGAGAGCAGTTCCTCCGCCCAATCCCGTAACGGCCCTCTGAGCCAAGCGTCGATGGGTACGCCAAAGCCCATTTTCGGCCGCTCTATAAGCGACTGGGGAACGTAGCGGTATAACACCTGACGCAACAACCATTTTCCCTGATCGCCGCGTATTTTCATCGACAAGGGAAGCCGCCACGCAAACTCCACTACTCTGTGATCCAGTAGCGGCACTCTCGACTCGAGGCTAACGGCCATGCTTGCCCGATCGACTTTAACGAGGATGTCGTCCGGCAGATAGGACATACTGTCCAGATACATCATGCGATGAGTGAAATCGTCGAGAGACGCCCACTGGCTGCGATCTGTCAATACGGTGGCGGGCTCACGAGCACCCCGTACCACGGCCGCAGGGTCGTCCCAGTGGGACACGAGACCCAGATAAAGCGCTTCCGCTGACGGAACCGCAAGCACATCTGCAAGCTTGTGAACCCTGTCGCCGGTAACCTCCCCCAGATTCGTCGATCGCGTGATGCGGGCGACCCGGCGAAGCACTTCGTCCCAGCGTTGAGGTGAGACGCTCCGTAATGCTGCCCCAACGACATTACGCATCCCGTACGGAACATGGCGAATCTTGTTCCAGATGCGTCTGCCCCAGAAATAACGCACATATCCGCAGAAAAATTCGTCTCCTCCGTCCCCCGACAGCGCGACCGTAACCTGCTGCCGCGCCAGTTGCGAGACGAGCAGGGTCGGTATCTGGGATGCGTCGGAAAACGGCTCGTCGTAAATGTCCGGCAACCGCGGGATGACTCCCAGGGCTTCTGCCGGAGTCACGTAGAGCTCGGTATGATCGGTCCGGAGGTGGCGCGCAACTGCTTTGGCGAATGGAGCCTCGTTGTATCCCTCTTCGTCGAAGCCGATTGAAAAAGTCTTCACACGCTGAGTGGACTGCGCCTGCATCAACGCCGCGACCGTAGATGAATCCACGCCGCCGGAAAGGAACACACCGACCGGCACGTCCGCGACAGTTCGAATCTTGACCGCATCCAGCAAAAGACTTTCCAGCGCGTCGACAGCAGACCCGTCCCCATCCGGGAGAGGATGCGCCGCACCCTCCTCCGCCGCCTGGCGCATGCTCCAGTATGCGCGTGGCTGCGGCATGGATTCGCGTCTCGCCGCCGATACGACAAGGTGATGGCCCGCCGGGAGCTTCGAGACGCCGCGGTAAATCGAATACGGAGCCGGGACATAATTGTGACGCAGATAAGCCGTGAGAGCATCGCGATCGATGTCGCCCCGCCACGAGGGATGCTCTCGGAGCGATTTCAGCTCCGATCCGAAGAGCAGGGTCTGTCCAAGCCATCCGTAATATAACGGCTTTTCGCCGAGGCGATCCCGAGCCAGATGCAGGAGGCGCTCGTCGCGGTCCCAGAGCGCGAACGCGAACATGCCATTGAAGCGCCGCAGCGCCTCCTCGACTCCCCAACGCTCGAATGCCGCAAGCATTACTTCCGTGTCGGAGTGCCCTCGCCAGGTGAAACCATCGGCCTGCAGATCCTTCCGCAGGTCCGGAAAGTTGTAGATTTCACCGTTGAAGGCGATGACGTAGCGGCCGGACGCAGACGTCATCGGCTGATGACCCTCGGCGGACAGATCGATGATCGCCAGGCGCTGGTGCCCCAATGCAATGCCGGCCTCAGCGTCGATCCAGGCCCCCGCATCGTCCGGTCCCCGATGTTGCAGCGCCCGAGCCATGCGGCGTACGGCGAGAGACATGCTTTCAGCCGACACTACCGAGGTTTGCTGTAGAAATCCTGCGAAGCCACACATCTCAACACGCTCTTCGTAATTGCAAAGCTTCGTCGCGTACGCTCACATAAAGGTCTTCGTACTGAGTGACCACAGCGTCAAGCGCGAACCGCGTGACGATTCTGTCACGCGCGCGCCGCCCCAGTTCCTTGCGGCCCCCCGGACCCAGATCTATCAAAGCCGCCACTGCACGTGCGAACGCGGTCGGGTCCCGAGGGACCACACACTTTCCCGTGTCTCCTACAACCCATGCGGAGGCGCCCACGTCGGTCACCACGCATGGGACTGCGCAACTCATCGCCTCACCGATGACATTCGGGAAGCCTTCGCCCCCCGAGGATGCAGACGTCGCGATGTCGAGTGCCGCAGTCACTGCAGGCATATCGCTGCGACAGCCGAGCAGATGCACCCGGTCACTCAAATTCATCGCGGACATTAATCGGCTCAAGATCGCGTTTGAAGAGTTCACGTCGTTACCCGCCAGGATGAAATGGGCCTCAGGGTATTGTCCACTCAACTGTGCCGCCGCACGCAGGAAGTTTTCGTGGTCTTTCATGGGATGGTAACGCCCCATCAGGCCGATCAGCAGCGCATCCTCGCGCAATCCCAGCGTCGAACGCAGCGCTGCGCGAGCCCGCTGATCCGGACGGAATGCCTCCACGTCGAAACCGTTCGGCAAAATGACCCGCTTTGCGGATTCGTAACCGAGCTGCTCCTCATGCTGAAGGGCGCTTTCGAGCGAGTTATTGATGATTTTGCAGGGCATGAATGCGAGTTTCGCCCCCAGCCGAATGGCCAGCACCGACGCCCGCTTCTCTTGGGAAAGATTAAGCGAGCCCCGAATATTCCATAATACCGGTGGCCGGCCCGTCACCCACCGCGAGGCGAGGCTCGCCGCCGCATTACCGTGATACATCCAGCCCTGAATAATGTCAGGTTGGAACTCTCTCAATGCGCAAACCAGGCGATACAGGACCATCGCATCTGATCGTGACCGCATCCCGAGGAACCGGCAATCCACGCGGGCGGCCATGAACAAATCAAGTATGCCGTCGATTTTGGACGACAGCGCTATGACCAGGGGCTCGAAGCGATTCCGATCGATGCGTGAAAGCAGTTTCCAGAGCATCATTTCGGCACCGCCGAGAGAGAGCTCCGTGATCACGATTGCGATACGCAGGCGATGCGGCGTGCCCTCGCCGGCCAGGCTACGAATGATCCATCCCCGGCTGAGCCCTGCTGCGCGGCTGAATCAGGCGCCGCCCTCCGACAGCCACATCTGCCCGAAACGCGCCGCGCGGCACGGTCGCTGCGGCTGCAGCCATGAATGACATGATAAAAATGCTCTGTGCCTCCTCTAACACGTTGTGGCTGAAGAAGCCGTAGGCGAACAGAAAGGCCGCGTACAGCATCAATGCCTGTCCGACGTCCCGCTCATTCTTATCGGCCGCCATGCTCACCACCCGCCTGCCCTGCCAAAAGAAGATGGCAATGAGAGACGCGTAAAGGAAGAAGCCGACGAATCCCTGCTCACCCATGAGCGTCAGATACATGTTGTGCGGCCCTTCCATCCCTGCTGATTCCAGCGATGTTGCTCCAAGCCCGTGCCCCGTGATTGGTTGGTCGAGGAACAAGTGCCAGGCTTGCTGCGCCCCCAGGGCGCGCAGGGCTACGGCTTGGTCCTCACCTTCATTGCCAAGTCCCTGAAACCACTCCAGTCGCCGAACCACATTATGGAGATTCGCGTCGTCCGACGAAGACATGAGGAAATCAAAAGAAAAAAATGTAATGGCTATTAGCACAGGAACGGCGACTAACAAGAATGTTTTCTGCACTCGATCCAGCAGCCCAAGGACGATTGGACCCATCAGCAGCAGCGCCACATACAGAAAACCGGACTTCGAGAATGTTGGCGTTATTCCGATGGCGGCCACGAGCAGAACCACCGTGCGGAAGCGCATCCGCAGGAAAGGTAGTGCCGCTATCGCAGCCATTGCGATGAAAGACGCCGCCACATTCGGATTGATGAAGAAGCCGGCGCCCCGGCCGGAATGTGCGCCTTCCACGCCCTGCGGCACGAACCTGAACGGACGCAATATGTCGAACCAGTTCGCTGCCGTTGCGAGCAATATGCACATGACGACCACAACGGCAATGGTTGAGCGGTGAACATTAGTCGCCAGGATCGCGATCGAGTAAAACAATCCGAATGCGAGGAGGCGTAGCCGCCATTGATGGCTGGCCTCTTCGATAAAGTCCTGCGCTAGTAGCAGTGATGCGAGCCCAGTCAAGACAAATGCCAGGAACCACCATGTGAGCGGCTCCCGCAAGTAACGGAATAAAAACGCTGGGTGGGCGAACAGAATCGGAATGACAAAAACCACTGGAAGGACGTAGTACAACGTCGGCGGCGGCCCACCGCGGATGGAGTAGTGATACGTGGGCCAATTTGTTAGCAGGGCAAATGCAACGATCGCGGCCCCAACCGTTGAATACAATATCAGCCCCGCATTGGGGTTTCGTCTGAGCCAAGTTTCTTGATTGGTGTCCAAGGCCTCACCTCGACTTATGCGCGCTGGACGGCGCCAGACGCGGCTCGAGAAGACATGAAAGCGCCGATATCGTGCGCCTCGACAATTCTGCAGCACTGTAGTTAGTCGAGATGTGTTCGCGCAGGCGTGCGGCATCGATCGGCAGTGCGCTCAACGCCTGCGATATGGCGTGCGCGAGCGCACCGCTGTCGTTCGGTGGACAGACCCACCCCAGATCGCCTACCAGCGCTGCAGAATCCCCCACGTCAGTCACCACGCATGGAATCCCAGTCGCCATTGCCTCTGCTATAGAGTTGGAAAAACCCTCACCGAAAGACGATGCGGATACGGCAATATCGAGTGCATTTTGCACGCGCCACACATCAGTGCGGGCATCCGACCAGATCACGTGTTTTGCTATACCCAGCCTGTGCGAAAGCTCTTTCAGGCTCTCGCGATAATGCCGGGGGCCATCGCCCACACAGGCGAAACGCAAATCCCTGCGCGTCGAGAGCAAGCTTGCTGCAGCGGTGAGAAAAGTTGACTGGTCCTTCATCGGGTCGAGTCTTCCTACAAGGCCAATCAAACGCTCATTCTTCTCAATGCCCCACTCGGCACGCACCTCGGCACGGGCATTTGCATCCGGACGAAACCGCTTCAAATCGATTCCGTTCGGGATTACAACCATGTTCCGGTCAGGATAGCCGGTCGCTGCATGGTGAGCACGGCCTGCGTGAGAATTGCAGATGATCAGGTCCGCAAAGCGCGATAGTAGCGCGCTGATCCGGCATTCCAGTCGAAACAGGGCGTCATATTTGCCGGCACTCATATTGGACGCGCGCACGCCCCAGACGATACGTGATCGGGGAATGCACCAACGCAAAACCGTGAGCAGTATGTTAGCGGAGTCGAGATAGCCATGCGCTATGTCGGGACGCTCGCGATGGAGCAGCTTAATCAGCCGCCAGGCAAATGGAAATACATCCCCCCGTCCCGCTTTTCCGATGCTGATCGTATTCATGCCCTCGTCCCGAAGACGGTCTGCCAAAGCGCCGTCATCATAGAACGTCACCACCTTGACGTCCCATCCCGCGCGATGAAGCCCGATCGCCAACTCGACGAGCTGGCGCTGTGCACCGCCGAAATCCAGCGATCGCGTCAGGAACAGGATCTTAGGGGGCACAATGGTTGACCTGAATCTGTGAGGACTGAGTCCCACTTCTCAATAATAGCGGCCAACCGATAGCGGTCGGTCACAGCGCGTGCGTTTCGTCCCAGCCTGCTTCTCACGCCCGAATCTTCAATAGCCCGGCGGATGGCCCCGGCCAAGTGCTCTGTAGTGCCGGGCACGAGCAATCCATCGACTTCATGGGTCAGAATCTCATCAGCACCTGCCCATTTGGTGCTGATAACGGGAGCGCCGCACGCCATTGCCTCGATCAGCGCATTGGGAAACCCTTCGTAGCGTGAGGGCATCACAAAAAGTCCTGCTGTCCTCAGCACTTCGCCCGGTTCCGGATGCCAGCCGGAAAGATCTGCCCGATCCGCGATGCCCAGGGACTTCGCGAGTCGCTCCAGGAGGGCGCGCTCCGGTCCTTCGCCGACGATAACAACGTTCCAGGAAGGGGCTGCTTCGGCGACCTGGGCAAAAGCGCGAAGCAGAACATCGAACCCCTTTTGATGTGCGAGTCGGCCGACCGCAACGATCGTAGGTAACCGTTTCCCGGCGTCATCCCCGACAAACGCACGCATGTCGCGTACCGGATTGGCGATCACGTGGACGCGGCGTGGCCCCAGCATGATCGACCTGGCCCAGGCCACCGCAACAGTCGTCTGGACGACAAGGGCATCTGCGAATGGATAAGTAAGTCGCCGAAGGCTAGCCCACATCGTTCCAATCGAGTGTTCGCTCGGATTGACCCTTTCGGAGACGACGCATCGCATGCGGGTCCACAGGGTCGCCAGGAGCACCAGCACATTGGTGCGGCCCTCGAAACTCAAGACCACTGGCGCATCGGCCGCAAGCAAAGCGCTACGTAATGCGGCTATTCGACGACCGTTACTCCTGATTGCGGTCCACCCACCCCCATTTGAATCCGCCACCATACCCAAAGCCACGCGTCGAACACGTTTGTGGAGTGCATAACTATCGCTCGACCAGGCATCCAGGGTGATGAGCGTAACCGTGTCTCCGCGCCCAGCCCAGTGGTTTGCCAGCTGGGACATGACGCGCTCGGCCCCACCCGACGATAGCGAGGAAATGACGAGAGCGAGTTTCATGCTGCGGGAGTCACGACAAAACCAGGGAAGCTCGAAGGCAGTCTGGGGTGCTTTGCCAGCCGGGGACCGATCGTGAGTTTCCCGGGTATATTGCCAACTGAGTCAATTTCTATCAGCTTGGTTTTCTCACAGATTCGGACGTCCCCGTCGATAGCGATATTGTCCCATCTGTTCTGGGTTTGTGCTTCC
>JBKJKJ010000324.1:0-8167 GCA_046597455.1 Burkholderiales bacterium | reverse complement strand
AATGGGCGCAGCACAACATCCAGGTGAACTGCGCCCATTTCACGGCGAGGTCCCGCGTGAAGTTCACCAGCGCGCCTTTGCTCGCGCCGTAGGCGATCGAGTTGTATGCGGTCGGGTTGCGCCCGACCAGCCCGGCGATCGAAGCGATGTTCACGATCTTGCCGCTTTTCGCCTTGATCATCTCGCGGCCCAGCGCCTGCGCACACAGAAAAGGACCGGTGATGTTCAGGTCGAAAACCTGCTGCCAGCGCTCGAGCGGCAGGTCTTCGGGCGGCGCGACCCAGGCGCGGCCCGCATTGTTGACGAGCGTGTCGACGCGGCCGAAGCGCTTCATCACCGCGTCCTTCATCGCCTCGACCTGTTCCGGCTTGGTCACGTCGCACGCGACGGCGAGCGCTTTCGCGCCGGTCTTCTCGATCTCGTGCGCGGCCTGCTCGCAGACATCGAGCTTGCGCGACGCGATGACTACGCTCGATCCGGCTTCAGCCAGTCCGATTGCCATGCGCAGGCCGATACCGGTTGCGCCGCCCGTGACGACGCTCACGCGCCCATTCAGATCCAGCAGTTGCTTTACGTTTGCCACGTCAACCCCCTTTAACCGTTTCGAATACTGCTCAGCCGTCCCTGAGCAACTGGCCTGCGATGATGTTGCGCTGGATTTCGGACGTGCCTTCGTAAATGCGCACGATGCGCGCATCGCGATAGGTCGTCTCGATGCCCATTTCGCGCATGTAACCCATGCCGCCGTGGATCTGCACGGCGGCGTCGACGACCCTGCCCAGCGCTTCGGTCGAAAACAGCTTCGCGGCGGACGCTTCCATCGTCCCGCGCTCGCCTCGCAGCAGCGCCTCGATGGCGCGATACGTCAACCCTCGCGCCGCATCGCGCGCGACCGACATGTCCGCGAGCATCCACTGCAGCCCCTGGTGCTCGGCGAGCCTCTTGCCGCCCTGGGTGCGCACTTTCATGTAGTCCACGCATTGCGCGATGAGCTTGTCCATCATGCCCAGGCAGCGCGCGGACACCGTGACGCGCCCCGCGGTCAGCGTCTTCATCGCCTGGACGTAGCCCAGGCCTTCCCCGCCGAGCAGGTTTTCGGCGGGCACTTCGCAGTCGGTGAACGCGAGCGGCGCGGTGCTGCAGCCGTGCATACCCATCTTCAGCTCGTTGCGGCCGATGCTGAAGCCGGGGAAATTGCGCTCGACGATGAAAGCCGATATGCCTTTGATGCCTTTGGCCGGGTCGGTGATCGCCATCACCGTGAAGACGTTCGCGAGGCTCGCGTTGGTGATGTAGATTTTTTCGCCGTTCAGAACGTAGCGGTCGCCTTTTTTCACCGCCCGGGTGCGCAGGCCCGCAGGGTCGGATCCGGCCTGAGGCTCGGTGAGCGCGAAAGCGCCTATCCATTCACCGCTCGCCATGCGCGGCAGGTACCGACGCTTCTGGTCGGGGTTGCCGAGTGCGACGATGCCGGCGGTGCTGATGCCGGTGTGGTTGCCGATGAGCGTGGCAAAACCGTAGTTGGTCTTGCCCATCTCCTCCTCGACCGCGCACTTGCCACCCAGGTCGAGGCCGATGCCGCCGTACTCTTCGGGGATCGTGAGCCCGAAAAGACCGATTTCGCGCGCCTGCTGGATCAGATCTTCCGGAACCGCATCGGCTTCCTCGATTTCACGCGAGCGCGGATCGACTGCGCTGCGAATGAAGCGGCGGATTTCGTCGCACAGCTGGCTGACTTCAGAACTGATCTGCATAGCTTTCCCCTTGCCCCGTCCAACGCGACGCCGAGACCCCGGCGCCCCTCGGTTGCCCCATCACCTCGTCACCTCGTCACTTCGTTACTGCATCACTTCGCACCGCATCACCGCATCACTGCATCACTTCGTCACTACATCACTTCATCACTGCAACACTTCGTCTTAGGCTTGATCAGCGCGTCTGCCGCTTTCACCCCTTTGCCTTTTTCCATCACGAAAAGCGGATTGATATCGAGCTCCCCGAGATCGTCTTTGAGGTCGATCGCAAGCGCGGAGAGCTTCACGATTGCATCGGCCAGCGCGTCGAGGTCAGCCGGCGCTTTACCGCGCGCACCGGTCAGCACCGGATAGCCTTTGATCTCGGCGATCATTTCGCGGGCGACCGAAAGCGTCACCGGCGCCAGGCGGAAAGCGACATCCTTCAGCACTTCTGCGAATATGCCGCCCAGGCCGAACATGACTGCGGGCCCGAAAAGCGGATCGTTGGTAACGCCGAGTATCGCTTCGGTTCCGCCGGTCACCATTTCCTGTACCAGGACCCCTTCGATTTTTGCCCCGGCTTTATAGGCCTGCGCGTTGGCGAGGACTTCCGCGTAAGCGGCTACTAGCGTTTTGGCGTCGGCGATGCCCAGGCGCACCGCCTTGGCTTCGGTCTTGTGCGAAATGTCCGGCGACTGGACTTTGATGGCGACCGGGTACCCGATGCGCTTCGCGATCTCGACCGCCTCGTCAGAAGACTTCGCCAGCGCTTCCTGCGTCACCGCAATGCCGTATTCGGCAAGGATGCGCTTCGCTTCGTATTCCGCGATGTCCTCGGTCCTGCCCGCAAGCGCCTGACGCGCCGCCGCTCGCTCGAGTGTGAGCGGCTGTTCGCCGCGCTGCGCTTCGTTGCGGCGTTTCGCCTGCGCATACCACGACACTGCGGCCAGGGCACGACCGCAGCGCACCGGCGATTTGTAGTGCGGGATACGCGCTTCGTCGAGCAGCGCATAAGCTTCCTCCGCCAGAACGTCGCGCGCGCTCCACGCGAGGAAAACGGGCTTGTCGGTCTTGTTCGCGACTGCGACGATTTCACCGGCGATGGTCGCGGCAAGGTCCCCCTGCAACGACGCGTTGATCATGGCGATACAGTCCACGCCGGGATCGTCGATGATCGCCTGCAGGGTGCGATTGATCAGCGTCAGATCGTTGAAAATCGCCGCCGTGACGTCGACCGGATTGAGCAGCGACCCGAACGACGGGATGAACTGGCGCAGCTTCTCGAGCGTTGCGGGCGCGAGTTCCGCGAGCTCCATCCCCCCGGCGACGATCTCGTCGGTCATCAGGATTCCCGCTCCGCCCGAAATCGTGATGATCGCCAGGCGGTTGCCGGCAGGCAGGCGCCCTGAACCGAATGCCCGCCCGTAATCGACGACGTCCTGGATGTCGTCGACCTGGATGATGCCTTTCTGCCTGAATGCGGCGCGATACAACGCCATCGCGCCACCGAGGTTCGCGGTATGCGAAGCCGCTGCGCGCTGGCCCTGCTCGGTGTTGCCGACTTTCCACATGAGAATCGGCTTGCCGGCTTCGAGCGCCTTCTGGCCGACACCGATCAGCCGGTGGGCGTCCTTCATGCCTTCGACGTAACCGGCGATGACTTTGGTCTCGGGGTCGCGAATGAAGTACTCGATGAAATCGAGCGTGGACACGCCGATCTCGTTGCCGGTGGTCACCATCTGTCGAAAACCGAGTCCGCCGTCTTTCGACGACAGGTTCATCACCGAGAACCCGAAGCCACCCGACTGCGAGACCATGCTCACCGGACCCGGGTCGTAATGCGAGTTGAACACCGACCCGAAGCCGGCGAACACCCCGTCCGCGATGTTGATCATGCCCTGGCAGTTCGGCCCGATCACGCCGATGTCGTGCTCGCGCGCGATCTGCGCGAGATCCTGCTGAAGGCTGATTCCGCCGCCGCCGACTTCGGAAAAACCGGAGCTGAAGATGATGACGTACGGCACACCTTTGGCCCCGCACTGACGCAGCATGTCGGTCACGCGCGACGCGTTCACCAGGATGAGCACCAGGTCCGGCGTTTCCGGCAGGTCGGCGAGCGACGCGTAGCATTTCTCGCCGGCGACTTCCTGATACCGCGGGTTGACCGGGTAGAGTTTTCCTTTGTAACCGTGCGACTGCAGGTGCTTCAGCGGCTGGCCGCTGATGGTGATGAAATCCTGCGAAGCGCCGATGATGGCGATGGCGCGGGGACTGAAGAAGCGTTCGAGGTCGGTTCGCATATTTTTGTAAGCGGTGAGCGGCCAGCCGTGGATGGATGATTGAGATGGCGCCAGCAGTCCGAGGCGAGGGATTTGCCGGCGGGGAGAAAGCGAATGATATGCGCAGCGGCCGGCCCGGCTCAACTGCTATCATCGGGATCGGTCACGGCACACAAAAGAAAGCCACGATGAGCACAGCAGCCGCAGCGCATCCCGCTCCGCAGAGTTTCAGAGAGGTCTGGCTCATCTCCGCCGGGCACGGGCTCACCCACTGGTACACCGCGACGTTCTACCTGCTGCTGCCGCTGATCGGGAAAGAGCTCGGCCTGTCGTACACCGAGATCGGGCTCATCATGTCGATCCAGCACCTTGCGGGCGCCATATCCAACCTGCCCGGCGGGATGATCGTCGACACCATCGGCCAGAAAGGCTATCTCATGGCCGCCTCGCTGTTCTGGGTCGGCGTGCCCTACGCTTTCATGAGTATCACGCACGATTTCTGGATGCTGCTCGTGTGCGTGACCCTCGTCGGGATCGGCAACAACATCTGGCACCCGGCGGCGATTCCCACGCTGGCCTACCGCTACCCCCAGCGCAAAGGACTGGTACTGTCGTTTCACGGCATGGGCGGCAACGTCGGCGAAGCGATCGCGCCGGTAGTGATCGGGGCCATGCTCGCGTGGATGAGCTGGCGCACCGTGGTGGTGGTCAACGTCGTGCCCGGCCTGCTGATGGCCGCGCTCATCCTGATGCTGCTCGGCGCCTTCTCGGCCAGAACGAGTGACAGCGATGGGCTCAATGCCGCGGGCGAAAAACGCAGCGTAAGAGACTACCTGCGCGATTTCGCCAGCCTGCTTCGCAACAAATCGCTCATGCTCGTCTCGTTCAGCTCGGCTTTTCGCACGATGACGCAGGCGGGCCTGCTCACGTTCCTGCCGGTATACCTCGCTTACGAGCTCGGCTATTCGCCGCTTTACGTCGGGGTGTGCATGACGCTCATCCAGGTCGGCGGATTCATCGCCGCCCCGATCGCCGGCCACCTGTCCGACAAGATGGGGCGCAAGCGCGTCGTCATGTCGAGCATGGTCCTGACCGGCGTCATGCTGATCGGCATGGTACTGGCGGGAAAAAGCATCGCATTCGTATTCTTCGTCGCGCTCGTCGGCTTCTTCCTCTACGGCATGCGCTCGGTGCTGCAGGCGTGGGCGGTCGAATCGACACCGCGACATCTGGCGGGCACCGGCGTGGGCGTGCAGTTCGGCGTCACCGCGCTCGGCGGGAGCATCGCGCCTATCGTTTTCGGCCTCATCGCCGATGCGACCGACGTGTACATGGGATTCTATTTTCTCGCCGGCACGATCATTTTCGCCAACCTGCTGGTGTTTTTCATGCCGGATACCGCCACGCCCAAAGCAGCGGCGGCCACCGCCGGCTAGTCACCCGAGGTGAACTGCATGACGATAGGCCGTCTGGTTGTCGCCGTCGCTCTCTCTGCCGCCGCCGCGGCGGCTTTCGCGCAATACCCTTCCAAACCCATCGCGTTCATCATCCCGTTCGCCGCCGGCGGGGACTCCGATCTTTCAGGCCGCAATCTCGCACATCAGGCGCAGAAGTATCTGGGGAGACAGCCCATCGTTGCCATCAATCGGGTGGGGGCTTCAGGCGCCATCGGCTCGGCGGTGGTCAGAAATGCGGCACCGGACGGCTATACGCTGCTGGTTGCGCGTATCGGCTCGCACGCCATCCTTCCCGCAATCGACACCAAGACACCGTACAAATGGAACGATTTCACTTTTCTTTCGCTGCTCGAACTGAACCCGTTCGTCTGTGTGGTGAAGGGCGATTCCGTGGTCAAGTCGATGCAGGAACTCGTCGGCCAGATGCGCAAAAACCCGGGCAAGCTCAATTTCGCGACTTCCGGGGTCGGCACCATCCAGAATTTCGGTCCGCAATATCTGTTCACGGTTGCCGGCCTCACCAAGGACCACGCGGTGGGCATACATTACAAGAGCGGCGGGGATGTGACGACTTCGCTGCTCGGAGGGCAGGTCCAGTTCGCCTGCAACAACCTGACCACCATACTGCCGCACGTGAAAGCAGGCACCCTGCGCGCGCTGATGACCACCACACCACAGCGTCTGCCGGAGCTTTCGGACGTGCCGACTTCGCGCGAATTGGGGTGGCCCGCAATGGAGCGCATTACCGGCTGGAGCGCATTGCTCGGCCCGCCCCGCATGGCCAGGGACGCCGTCGACAAATGGGTCATGGCCCTGGGTAAGCTCGCCACCGATCCGGAATGGCTCGCCGGCAACGCCAAGCTCGCCGGCATTCCGGCGATCCGATCACCCGCCGAAACCGAAAAATTCATGCGCGAGCAGTATGAGTTGTACGAAAGCCTCGCCATCTCCCTCGGCATTCGCGAGTAGGCCAAGGGTGGCTGTCGGCCCGCTGGATTCTTCCCCCGACACCGCGGGCGAGGCGCGTCAGTCCACCTTCGCCCCCGATGCTTTCACCACCTGCGCCCATTTCGCCACTTCAGCTTTGATGTAGACGCCGTACTCGGCGGGCGTCATCGTCAACGGATCGGCGCCCTGCTCGCTGAGAAATTTGCTCATCGCGGGCTCTTTCACGATACGCGTAACCGACACGCTCAGGCGCTCGACGATCGCCGCAGGCATCCCGGCCGGTCCGACGAGCCCGTTCGAACCGCTCGCCTCGAAACCCGCAACGCCCGCTTCCGCGATCGTCGGCACGTCGGGCAGTGCGCTGATGCGCTGCGCGGTGCTGACCCCGAGCGCGCGCAGCTTCCCCGCCTTCACGTGCGGCACGGCTGACGGCGCGGTCGCGAACGTGAGCGCAACCTGTCCCGCGAGCAGGTCGAGCATGGCAGGGGGCGCCCCTTTATACGGCACATGAACGATATCGATTCCGGTCATCGACTTGAAAAGCTCAGCCGTGAGATGCGGCTGGCTGCCGCTGCCGGCGGAACTGTAGTTGAGCTCGCCCGGACGTTTCTTCGCGTAGGCGATCAAAGCCTTCACCGTTTTGACCGGAAGGGAATTGTGCACCGCAAGCACCTGTGAAGTCGCCGCGATCAGCGTGATCGGTGAAAAATCGCGCACCGGATCGTAGCCGAGCCTGGAGTACAGGCTGGGATTGATCGTGTGTATGGTCGACGCGAGCAGCAGCGTGTAGCCGTCGGGCGGCGCTTTGGCGACGAGCTCCGCGCCGATGTTGGCGCCGGCGCCCGGACGGTTGTCGACGATGAACTGCTGCTTGTACTCCTCGGAAAGCTTCTGTCCCACCGCGCGCGCGAGTATGTCGGACGTGCCGCCCGCGGGAAACGGGACGACGATGCGCACGGGTTTGGTCGGGAAGGTCTGGGCGTGGACCGACGTGAACGTCGCAGCGGCGAGCGCCGACACAACCAGCAGCAGGACTTTCGATTGTTCGATCATTGGCCTTCCTCCGGATGAATGTGAAGCGTGATTGTGGTGCGCATGTTAAGGCAAAAGCGCGCGTGCTAAGCTCAAAGCGTGACTGCCGAACCGCTCTGGTCGCCCGATGGACCGCTCGAGATCGTCGCCGGCACGCCGCCCGGCGGCGGCCTCGATCGCACGGCCCGCGCGCTGCATAAAGCGATCGAATCGGCGCATCTCGTCGACGTGCCGCTCACGGTGAAGAATGTGCCGGGCAACGGCGCACGCAAGGCGTGGGCTTACATGGACGATCATCGCGGCAACCCGCGTGTCGTCTCGATCAGCCATCCGAACCTGACCAGCGACAGGCTCGTGGGCCTCGCCGAATTCGACCACCGCTCGTATACGGCCATTGCGATGCTATACACCGAATACATCGCATTCGTGGTGCGCGCCGACTCCGCCCTGCGCGATGGCGGCGACTTCCTGCGGCTTCTGCGCGCCGGACCGGCAGACTCGGCCGTGGCGCTATCGACCGCGCTCGGCAATCCCAACCACGTCGCACTCGCGAGGCTCGCGCTGCACGCCGGCGCCGATCCCAAGGCGCTGCAGATCCGCGTCTTCGACTCCGCCGTCGATGCGGTCGCCGACGTGATGTCGGGCCGGGCGCAAATGGCTGCGGTCACGGCCGCCAGCGCCATCCACGCGCTCGCTGCCGGCGAGGCGCGCGTGC
>JBKJKJ010000067.1:0-5788 GCA_046597455.1 Burkholderiales bacterium | reverse complement strand
GGGAAACACCGTGACGGGCTGCACCGCCGACAGGTCCAGCGACCCCAATCTCTCCAGCTCGCGCACGAGGCTCTCGAGACTCTCAGCGACCTCATGCAGCTCGGCGGCGTCGATCGTGATTCCCACCAGCACGGCGAGCTCTGCCGCGCGTTCAGCTTTGGTCCAGCTCATCGTCATTCTCCGCGCCGTCCCTCTGTCTTGATGTTGGCGGCCTTTATGACCTTCATCCATTTCGCGGTCTCGGTGACCATGAGCTTCCCAAACTCGGCAGAGCTCAAATGGACGGGCATGATCCCCTGCTCCTCGAACTTGCTAAGGATTTGCGGGGACTTCAAGGCAGCCGTGGTCGCTGCATGCACTTTCGCAATGGCGTCAGCAGGTGTGCCCTTCGGCGCAAACATGCCGAACCAGATATAGGTTTCGTATCCGGGCACGCCCGCTTCGCTGATCGTCGGCACGTTGGGCAGAGTGGGATCACGTTTAGTGCCGCCGACGCCGAGGACCCTCAAGCGTCCGCTGTTGATGTGCGGCAAGAGCCCCGGCACCGAGCTGATGAGAAGCTGCGTGTTGCCAGCCATCACGTCGGGAATGGCATCGCCTGCGCCCTTGAATGGAACGTGCACGAGGTCGACGCCGGCCATCAGCTTGAACAGCTCCGCGTTCATGTGCAGGAAGGCGCCGACGCCCGACGACGCGTAGTTCAGGGCGCCCGGCCGCGACTTCGCGAGCGCGATCAGCTCCTTCACGGACTTCACGGGAAGGCTCGGGGTCACCGCCAGTGCGGCTCCGCTGATCCCGAACATCGCGACGGGGTCGAACGATTTGACGAGATCGACGTCCGTTTTCTGGAGCAGGTACCCATACGCGGTGGACGTCACCATCATCGTGTAGCCGTCAGCCGGCGCCTGCGCGGCGAGCTGCATGCCGACGATGCCGCCGGCGCCGCTGCGGTTGTCGACGATCACCCTTTGTTTCAGCTGCTTGTCCAGCTCGACGGCGATGAACCGTGTCGTGACATCCGTGCCGCCGCCAGGTGGCCACGGAATGATGATGCGGATCGGCTTCGTCGGGTAAGCCGACGCTGCTACGCAAAGCCCCTTGATCGACACGAGCAGCACGGCAAGGATTTGGCACGCGCGTAGTTTTCTCTTCATCACATTCTTCCTCGGTTTACTGCGAGTGGCTCAGGGCCACTTCCGCAGCAGATTGCGGGCGGTTGTTTCATGTGACCGCGGGCGCAGGCCGGCAGCATAGAAAACCGCTTGACGGGCTTCGTGCAGGGGAACACGGCTGTCGCCATTGGACCACGTCTGTTTTTCGTCAAAGGACGAGGAAACACACCTTAGTCGATCTTGATCTTCGCCGTCTTGACGAGCTTCGCCCATTTCGTGAGCTCTTCCTGGAGCATCGCCGTGAACTGTTCCGGCGTGTTACCGCCGGGATCTCCGCCCTGGCTCATCAGCTTGGTGCGCGTATCCTGCATCTGAAGCACCTTCGCAATGTCGCCGTGAAGCTTGTTGATGACGGTGCGCGCTGTGCGCCCCGGGACGAGAATGCCCCACCAGCTTCCGGCTTCGTAACCCGGCACGCCCGCTTCCGCAACGGTCGGCAGGTTGGGGAATACGGTCGAAAATGCGCTGTCGCGCTTGAGCGTGGTGACGGCCAATGCACGCATGCGCCCGGCCTTGATCTGGGGTACCGCTGACACCGTTGTTGCGAACATGACCTGGACGTGACCGCCAACGAGGTCGACCTCCGCCGGGCCGCTGCCCTTGTACGGCACGTGCAGCATGTCGACTTTCGCCATCATCTTGAAGAGCTCTCCCGCGAGTTGCTGCGGCCCGCCCGTGCCGCTGGATGCATACGCGATCTGTCCATTGCGCGACCGCGCGAGGTCGATCAGCTCTTTAACGCTGGCGACGGGCAGCGACGGGTGGACGACGAGGACGAAAGGTGACGTGCCGACGAGCGTGACCGGCGCGAAGTCGCCCATGGTATCGTACGGGATGTTCGAGTACAGGCTCGGATTGATGGTGTGATTTGAGGACGACATGATGATCGTGTATCCGTCCGGCGGTGCCTTGGCCACGATCTCGGAGGCGATCATCATGCTGGCGCCGGGACGGTTCTCCACGATCGCTTGCTGTCCCCACATCTCGGTCAGTTTTTGCCCGACCAGCCGCGCGATGAAGTCCGTGCCGCCGCCCGGCGGAAACGGCACCAGCATGCGCACCGATTTCGTCGGATACGCAGGCGGCGACGCGGTTTGCGCGCGTGCGAGTCCGTGCGCGGCCGCAAATGCAGTAACGAGAGCGATGAACCGCAACGTGCCTGTGCTCATGCGTAATCTCCGTCGATCATCTATGGCTTCTTCGGTCAAATGGACGTCAGGCCGCGACGGCAGCCCGACTGCCGACTGCGTCGTCAGTGCGGGTCATCGAAGGCGCTTCCCGGTGCCATGTGGTTTCCCGCTGGTATGCGTCCCCGACTTTAAAGAGCAGGTCCTCGGCGAATGGGCGGCCGACCAGCTGAAACGAGACCGGAAGCCCGCTGTCGGAGAATCCCGCCGGCAGCGCCAGCGCCGGCAGCCCGAGAAAATTGATTGGACGTGTGTTGCGGGTGATGCGCGCGAGCATCGCCATGACTTGGCCCGGCCCGCCGGACTCGGTGTCCGCGAGCGTCGGGACGGGCATCGTCATCACGGGGGTGTGCAGCACGTCGACTTTGCCGAACACGGCGTCGACGAATTCCGCCGTGATGCGCGGCCGCGCGTTCAGCGCTTCGACATAGCTCACCGCCGGCACGAAGTAACCGGCCTGGGTACGCGTGCGAACCACGAGAGAAAAATCTTCGGGTCGCTCGCGCATCCACTTCGCGTAGATCGCGGCGGACTCGACCTGGCCGATCGCGTTCGTGAGGTTATACAGGTGCTGAAGATCGGGCACCGGGACGTGGACGATGCGCGCGCCGAGCTTCGCCAGGACCGCGACGCTGTCTTCCATGCGCCGGCGAACGTCGTCTGCGATGTCGTCGTGGAAGTGACTCGTCGGCACGCCGATTCGCAAGCCCTTGATCTTTCCGTCGAGCAGTCGCTCGTAATTGGGGACCGGCTCCGCACTCGCTGTCGCGTCGCGTTCGTCAGCGCCGGCGATCACGCGCGTGATGCGAGCGCAATCGCGCACCGTACGCGCGAGCGGGCCCACGGTGTCGAGCGACCACACGCGAGGCAGGACCGAATAGCGGCTTACGCGGCCGTACGTGGGTTTCAGTCCTACGACGCCGTTCGCGGCGGCCGGGAGTCGAATCGATCCGCCCGTATCCGATCCGAGCGCGCCGTAGCACGTCCGCGCCGCGACAGCAGCGCCCGAACCGCTCGACGAGCCTCCGGTGATGTGGTCCGTGTTCCACGGGTTGCGGCAATCGCCCCAGTGCTCGTTGTGGCCCGTGGGATTCGCCGCAAGCTCAGCCATGTTGAGATTGCCGAGCCAGATGGCGCCGGCTGCGTCGAGGCGTTCGGCGACCGTGGCGGTGGTCGTCGGACGGAAGTCACGGAGCACCTTGCTGCCGCCCGTCGACACGCGGCCGGCGCGGTAGAACATGTCCTTGTGCGCGAGCGGCACCCCGTGCAGTGGACCGAGCTTCGCACCGGAGCGTAGCGTCCGGTCGGCTGCGCGCGCGGTCTTGAGTGCGTCATCGCCTTCCAGTGCGATGAAGCAGTTGATGCGCGGTTGCACCGCATGCGCCTGCTCGATGCACGCGCGCGTCACTTCGAGTGAAGACACTTTCTTGCGGCGGATCGCGTCTGCCACTTCGCACAGGCTGAGATTCAGGAGATCGGCGTTTTTCATCGCTTCAGCCCAGCCAGGGTCACCGCATAACGGCTCGGCTCGTCGTTCAAGCCGTTGCCGGCGCCCGCAGCGCGTGCCGCGTCGTTCACTCGTGCGACTTCGTTCGCAAGCTGCGCAGCGCGCTCCTCGGTCACGTCGAGGCCGCGCAGGCGCGAAGCCATGAGCCTAATGAGATCAGGCGTGATCTTGTCCAATCGAGTTCTCCTCCGAAAGATGGCGCAGGGGCGCCGGTTCTACTCCAGCTTGATTCCGGTCTCACCCACGACCTTGCGCCAGATTTGCGTCTCGTTGCGTATGCGCGCACCGAACTCCGCGGGTGTCGCGTTCGACGGCGAAATGCCGTCGTTCACGAAGCGGGCGACCATGTCCTTCGCGCCGAACGCACGAACGATCTCATCGTGCAACTTCGTCACGATCGCGATCGGCAGGCCTTTGGGGCCGATCATCCCCTGCCACAGCATCACGTCGTAGCCGGGCACGCCGGCTTCGTTCAGCGTTGGCACCTCCGGCACTGCCGCGATGCGCTCACGCGTCGTCACTGCAAGAGCGCGCAGGCGGCCGGCCTTGACGTGCGGCAGCGTCGGCGGCGCGTCGCCGAAAAAGAGCGCCACCTGTCCGGCGACGGTATCGACGAGCGCGGGTCCGGTGCCCTTGTACGGCACGTGTACGAGCTTGATGCCGGCAATCCGGACAAAGAGCTCGCTAGAGAGATGCGTGATGCTCCCCGCACCGCTCGACGCATAACTCAGCTCGCCGGGCTTCGACTTGGTGAGCGCGATCAGCTCCTTCACCGATTTCGCCGCCAAGCCGGGGTGCACGGTAACGACGAAGGGGCCCTGCGACGTCTGCGCGATCGGCGTGATGTCGTTGATCGAATCGTAGCTGAGCTTGTAGAACGCCGGATTCACCGTGTAGCTATTGCCCATCAGCGTCAACGTATAGCCGTCGGGCGCCGCGCGCACGCCCATTTCGGTGCCGATGAGACCGCCTGCGCCCGGCCGGTTGTCGACGATGACCTGCTGACCCCATGCATCTGTCAGCTTCTGTGCAGTCAGGCGGGCGATGAGATCCGTGCCGCCGCCCGCTGCGAACGGCACGATGATCCGAATAGGTTTCGTCGGGTAGGCGGCGGCCGATTCAGCAGCGATCGCCGTGGTGGACATCGCAAGAAGCAAAGCAGGCAGAGCGGTGCGACATGGGTGCATCGGGGCTCCAGTCGACCGGAAACAGCGTCTGCTGCGGCAACGCAAAAAGGCGATCAGGCCGGCGCCGTTCCCTGTAGGCAAGTACGCTGTAGGACGCGCGGGAACCGCGCGGCGTCGAAGTTGGTGTTCGCGCGATGCAGGAGGCAGCGGTTGTCCCACATGAGGAGATCACCGGCGCGCCACTTGTGGCGGTAGACGAAGCGCTCCTCGACGGCGTGCGCTTGCAGCTGTTCCAGCCGGGCACGGCCGACTTCCTCCGGCTGGCCTTCGAAGTGAGCCGCGTGCTCGCCCATGAAGAGCGCTTTGCGGCCGGTCTCCGGAACCGTGCGGACCAGCGGATGCGTCATCGGCGGCGCATCAGCGATCTCTTCCGGCGTGGCTTTCGTCCCGGCGCGAAGCCGCGAAAGCTCCCAACTATGGACGACGCGAACGTCTTCGAGCTCCGCTTTCTCACGCTCCGGCAGCGCCGCGTATGCGGCGGCCAAGTTGGCGAAGCAGGTTTCTCCGCCGTCGGTCGGCATCACCAGCGCATGCAGGATCACCGCGAGCGAAGGCTGCGGCCGAAACGTCGATTCCAATTGCGAACGTTCGTCTGCGCTGAGCGTCAACTGCGACATCTGTCGACCCATTGCGATCTCTCCGGAACGAGGATATCGCACAGTA
The DNA here is from genome assembly GCA_046597455.1 of Burkholderiales bacterium. GTDB lineage: Bacteria > Pseudomonadota > Gammaproteobacteria > Burkholderiales > SG8-41 > JAQGMV01. The sequence goes on along the minus strand of JBKJKJ010000067.1, from coordinate 72 downwards.
CCAGACATTAACGGGACAGAACACTAGTTGTACTGTGTCACGGTAAATGTCATGATTCCTGAATCTTCATAA
>JBKJKJ010000584.1:0-44258 GCA_046597455.1 Burkholderiales bacterium | reverse complement strand
GGAAAACGCCTGCCGCGAGCGTGGACAGCCGCCCGCGCCCGCCGGATTTCACGTTGATCACCGACTGCCCGATCATGGCGCAGCCCGCCATGCCGCCGAGAAAGCCCGCGGCGATGTTGGCGACGCCCTGGCCCACGCATTCACGCTTCTTGTCGCTCGGGGAATCGGTGAGGTCGTCGACGATGGTCGCGGTCATCATCGATTCCAGCAGGCCCACCACGGCCATCGTTGCGGACACCGGAAAAATGATGCTCAGCGTCGCGAGATTCAGCGGCACATCGGGAAGCAGGAAAAGCGGCAGGCTGTCGGGCAGTTGTCCCAGGTCGCCCACGGTCCGGATGTCGAGGCCGAAGGTGAGCGACACGGCGGTGAGGATCAGGATGGCCACCAGCGGCGAGGGCACAGCTTTAGTGACGTAAGGGAAAAGATAGATGATGCCCAGCCCGCCGGCCACCATCGCGTAGACCTGCCAGTGCATGCCCGTGAGCTCGGGCAGTTGCGCCATGAAGATCAGGATGGCGAGCGCATTGACGAATCCGGTGATGACCGAGCGCGACACGAAGCGCATCAGGGTATCAAGCCTCAGCCAGCCCGCAGCGATCTGCAAAACGCCGGTCAGCACGGTGGCGGCCAGCAGGTACTGCAGCCCGTGCTCCTTGACCAGCGTCACCATAAGGAGCGCCATTGCAGCGGTTGCGGCGGAGATCATGCCCGGGCGGCCGCCCGTGAACGCAATGACGATTGCGATGCAAAACGAGGCGTACAGGCCTACTTTCGGATCGACCCCGGCGATGATCGAAAAAGCGATCGCCTCGGGGATGAGCGCCAGCGCGACGACGAGGCCCGCGAGGAGATCGTTGCGGATGTTGGCGAGCCAGTCATGGCGTAGCGATTTCATCTTGATGTGTTCCGTTCGGGTGCCGGTCGCACGAGTGGAAAAAGGAAAAAGGAAAAAGCGGGATTGCGGCGTGTCGGCGCGACCCGCGACACCGAAACGAAACCACCCGGCAAAGAAGCGGCTCTCCGGATGCAGGTTCACGCGGAAGAACGTGAGGCGACGTGAGCGACCGGCGAGAAGGGTGCAGATAGACCCGGCTGATTGGGTGCACGGCGTCTTTGGGGCGGCAATTGTACACCAGCCGCACACGCTACTCAGGGCCGCCCGGCCCGGCTTTCCCTCTTCGAGCGAGTCCTCAGCGTTGGGACGGGTGCATCAGGCGTTCATGCATTCGCCAGGGCGGTGTATGCCTGCTCGAGCAACGCCTCCGAGCGGGCAAGGTGATCGTTGGATGCTTTCAGCCAGGCGAAGTCCGACGCAACACGGTCGCGCTCGCTGCGAAGCATGCGGTTCACTTCGGCGAGCTGCGGGCCGCCGGTGCCTTTGCGGCCGAAGACCATGTATTCGGCGCTGATCACTTCGCTGAAATCCGCCTCGCTCAGCGGGAACGCCTGCGTCGTCTGCGCCTCGTAGATGCGGGCGGCTTCGACATAGGGAATGGCCTGGAGCTTCAGGCCTTTTCCGCGGCCGTAATCGGTCAACTGCGACGCGAAATGATGCCCGATGCGAAAAGGCACGTCGGCGCGTTGCGAGAGCGCATCGGCGAGCTCGGTGGTGGTCGAGTAATCAGCCGTGACTTCATCCAGCGCACGCGCCTTGTTGACGACGATGCCGTCCACGACTTGTGCGAACAGCCTGAAAACCTGCAGCGGCCTCGCGCACGGGATCGGGTCGTAGCTGCGGTAGTCGAACATGCCGGTGCGATTGTTGTGGGCAATGAGGAAGACGGTCTGCATGTCGCCGAGCATGATGCTCGACTGCGCGCGCAACTGCTCGAGCGCGGCGGGATTGCGCTTCTGCGGCATGATGCTGCTCACCCCGGTGAGCTCACCGCTCGCGAGCATGAACCACGGCGTGGGCTCCGCATACTGCGCGTGGATGTCCTGCGCAAACTGCCCGATCTGGACGGCGGCGACCGCAAGCGCGCCCGCCACTTCGAGCGCGCTGTCCACCGGCCCGAGATGATTTGCGTCATACGCGTTTTCGACGAGTCCCTCGAAACCCAGCAGCACGGCAAGCCGCGAGCGGTCGAGCGCGAAGCTCGACGTCGCAAGCGCAGCGGCGCCGAGCGGACCGCGGTTGATGCGTGCGTACGCTTCACGCATGCGCTCGACCTGCCGGCCGAGCGCCGCGGCGAGCGCGAGCAGGTAGTGCGCGAAAGTCGTGGGCTACGCCTGCACGCCGTGCGTGTACGCCGGAATGATGGTTTCGGTGTGCTGACCCGCAACGGCGAGCAGTCTCTCGCGGGCGGTGACCAGCGCTTCGATTTCTTTCAGCAGCCCGTCACGCAGGTTCATGCGCGCGATCGTCGAGGCGATGTCCTGGCGGCTGCGCCCGGTGTGCAGGCGCGACGCATCGGGGCCCGCGACCGCGGTAAGCCTCGGCTCGTAGTCGAGATAGTCTGCGGATCGCTTGCGGCTCGACTCGCTGTCCTGTGCCAGCACCTGGGCGATGCCTTTAGCGATCGCACGCGCTGTCGCGTGAGGCACGATCCCGGTCTCGTCCAGCATCACGATGGATGCCTTGTTGATCTGGTCGAGGAACTCGACCGATCGCCCGCCGCCGCGGAAAGCTTCGTTGATATCGAGGGCGCCGGTGTGCGTGGTGGGTTCGGTCATGGTCGCGGTCTTTGGAAATTCGTTGGGCGAAAAGAATACTGGATGTGGCGCTGCGTGGCGAAACCGGAAGCCGGCCTCGCCGCGTTACCGGTCATCGCGCGTCCCTGCTTTTCCGCCGGCATACGCCCACAGCGCACGCTCGGTCATCACCGGCGTCCAGCCCGGACCAAGGCGCGCGGCGCGCGCGCGCAGTGCGGCGGCGTATCTCGCGTAATACCCAAGCGTGTAAGTGAGCTTTCCCGCATCGGGGATTTGCGCGGCGACGATCTCGTCGAAGAAAGGATAGACCGCTGGTGTTGCCGCCGCTGCGACGGCTGAAGCCGTTGCCGGGCCGACGCCGGCCAGTTCTGCGAGACCGGCGATCGGCGCGGTGGGATGGGGCGACTTCGCGAGCGCCAGGCCACTGGTGTTCACGACGACCCCGGACGGGTTACTGCGCACCAGTGCGAGATTGCGTGCGCGCCATACGCCTCGCGCCATTTTCCATTCGGTGAGCCGCACGAGCTCCTCGAGTGTCACGTGTGCGGGCTGCCGTTTCGCGATTGCCGCCGGGAGCGTTTCGCGGTACCAGCGGTCGAGACCGGGCAGCGCCGCCACGCCTTGCTGCGCGATCACCTCGTCATAACGCGCCAGAGCGCGCTGCCAGTCTTCGGGTGCATCGGAGCGCCACAAGTCGGTCGCCGGATGAGCGCTACGCAAATCGTTTCCGCTTTCGATGTCGTGTGTATGCCTGCGTAGCCGCCAGCGTCATGGCGTTTCCCTATATCATCCCGCGTGGCAGCAGCGCCGGTTCGAGCGCTGCCGATCGGAGGAGGAAAGTAACATGAATCGCATCATCGGACGCCTGGCGGTGGTCTTGCTGGCGGCACTGGTTTGCATCACGGCGTCTTCGGCGTACGCGCAGAACTATCCGACGAAACCGATCCGTATCGTCGTGGCGTATCCGCCCGGCGGGACCTCGGACATCCTGGCTCGGCTCATCGGTTCCAAGCTCACCGAATCGTGGAAGCAGCAGGTGATCGTCGACAACCGGGCGGGCGCGAGCGGCAACATCGCCGCCGACCTCACGGCGCGCGCAACGCCTGACGGTTACACGCTGCTGCTGACCGACGTCGGCAATCTGGTGATCGGATCGCTCCTGTTCCAGAAGCTGCCTTTCGACGTGCTGAAGGATTTCACCCCGGTCACGATCGTCTCGTACTCGCCGCACCTGCTGCTCACGCCTCCGAACCTGCCGGTGAAAACGACCGAAGAGCTGATCGCCTATGCCAAGGCGCGTCCGGGCAAGCTCAACTTTCCGACTTCGCTCGGCGGCGCGCCGCACATGGCGGGGCTCGCGTTCGCGCAGCGCACCGGCATCAATTGGGTGTACGTGCCGACCAAAGGCGGCACGCAATCGATTTCGGCGGTCATGAGCGGGGAAGGCGATGCATTCTTTCTGGGCATCCTCCAGACGCTGCCGCACGTGAACAGCGGGCGGCTCAAGCTGCTCGCGGCGTCGAGCGAGCAGCGCCTGCCCAATCTGCCGAAAACCCCGACGGTCTCCGAGACGCTTCCGGGTTTCGTGACCGGCTCGTGGCAGGGCATTGTCGCACCGCCGCGCATGCCGCGTGAGCTGCTCGCGAAGCTCAACGCCGAGATCGCGCGCATCCTGCAGCTTCCCGACGTGAAGGAGATCCTGGTTTCGCAGGGGACTACGCCGATCGCCAACAGCCCGGAGGACGCTCGCAAATGGTTCGGCACGGAGCGCGAAAGCTGGGCGAAGGTGATCAAGGCGAGCGGGTTCAAACTCGAGCAGTGACACTCGTCTGTGCGCCTGCGGCGACCGACTAGCATCACTGTGGGGAAAACGAACAGAGAGAAACCCAAGTTTTCTCTCCGTTACCTCTCTTCCTTCGGTTATCTGCCGATAGCCTTAAGTCCCAACCGGTTTCAGCGAGTCAACGCGAGCAGTGGTTTGCCGATCATGCGGCGCTCTTCGAGCGCGGCGTGGGCTTCTTCCACGGTGTCGAGTGTGTAGCGGCCGCCGATGTCCATTTTCAGCGAGCCGTCGATGAGCGCGCTGAAAATGTCGTGCGCGCGGCGGCGGATGGTCGCGGCGTCGGGCAAGTGATCGGTCAGGCGCGGACGCGTGAGAAAGAGCGAGCCCGCTTCGCCGAGCTCGATCGGATCGAGGTCTTTCACCGAGCCTGAAACGTTGCCGTAGTTGACGACCAGCCCGCTCGTCCGGGTTGCGCGGAAGCTGTCGCGAAGCGTCGTTTTGCCGATCGAATCGAAAACGACGTCGACACCTTTGCCGCCGGTAGCTTCGCGGATGGCGTCGGCAAAACGGCCTTCGTCGTAGAGCAGCGCCACGTCCGCGCCCCGCGAGCGCGCGACTTCGGCTTTCTCCAGCGTGCTCGTCGTCGCGAATACCCGTGCACCTGCGCGCCGCGCGATCTGGACCAGGATCTGGCCGATGCCGCCCGACGCCGCGTGCACCAGGCAGGTGGCGCCGGGCGCCAGGCGGCCGAGATCGTAGGCGAGATAGTGCGCTGTCAGGCCCTGAAACAGCGATGCGGCGGCCATGTCGAGCGATAAGGCATCGGGTACTTTTACGACCCGCCACGCCGGCACGGCGGCGAATTCGCCATAGCTGCTCCAGTGCAGGCAGTACGCCACCCGGTCGCCTTGGCGCAGGTCTTGGACTTCGGCGCCCACCGCCTCGACGGTTCCGGCGCCTTCCATGCCCAGCGTGGTTGGAATCCTCACTGGATAGCTGCGAGAAGTTGCGTATTTGCCCTGGCGCGTGTGGACATCCATGAAGTTGATGCCCGACCACGCGAGGCGTATCAGGACTTCATCGGCCTTCGGTGCCGGAACGGGTATTTCACGGTGGATCAAGACTTCAGGCCCGCCGTAGCGGTCGATTTGAATACTCTTCATCGCGTTGCGGTTTATCATGGGGGTCATACCCCTATGATACTGACCAGTTTCTTCCAGCGGTCGGGCAAGGCGAAAAATGCAGCGGCCCTGAAGGAACTGCAGCAGCTGAGCTCACGGCTTTTATCCGAAGCGGGCACCGCCAACAGCGCGGCCATCGCGTCCGAGCTCGTCGAGGCCTACACGAAGCTGCCGGCCGAGGCGCGCATCGCTTTTTTCGAATTCCTCGATTCGGCCCTTGCCCCTGACAGCGCCGCGGTTCTGGCTGCGGCGCAGGCGTATTCGAAAGAACCCGATGCCGAGCGGGTGCTCGAGCTTCAGCGGGTCGTCGAGCCGCCCCGGCAGGAGTTGCTCAGACGGGTCAATCGCGCCCCGGGCGGGACCTCGGCGATCATCGCCATGCGGCGCGATTTAATGCAAGTCCTTCGCGAGCACCCGCATCTGCGCGCCGTCGACAGCGATTTCAGGCACTTGCTGGGTTCCTGGTTCAATCCCGGTTTCCTGGACATGCAGCAGGTCGACTGGCAATCGCCGGCGGCGCTGCTCGAGAAAATCATCCAGCACGAGGCGGTGCACGCGATTCGGGACTGGACCGACCTGCGGCGCAGGCTGCAACCCGACCGCCGCTGCTTCGCTTTTTTCCATCCCCAGCTTCCAGGCGAGCCGCTGATCTTCGTCGAAGTGGCGCTGGTGCGATCGATCCCCCGGTCTATCGAACAGCTCATCGGCGCCTCGGCCGACGCGGAAGGCTCGGAAGCGCCGCGCGTGGCCGCGTTCTATTCGATCAGCAACTGCGAGCCGGGCCTGCGGGGCGTATCGCTCGGCAATTTCCTGATCAAGCGCGTCGCGCGACAACTGCACGCCGAGAATCCGCTGCTCAAGCGTTTCTGCACCCTGTCGCCGATTCCGCGGTTTCGGGCGTGGCTCGCGAAAGTCGACCCCGCCGCGCTGCCGCCAGCGTGGCCGGCGCGGGTGCGCAGCCGCCTGGCGAGCGCGGTCACGGCGCTGCGCAAACGCTATGGTGAGGATCTCGATGCGCTCGCCGAAGCCGTTCTCAAGCGCGCGTTGCCCGTCGAAGAGCAGGTGCGTCTCACGCAGTGCGCCAGCATTTTTCTGGCACGCGTCAGCACGACTGAGGGCGCCGACCCGGTCGCACGCTTCCATCTCGATAACGGTGCGCGGCTCGAGCGGGTCAATCTGGGCGCCGACGTCTCGGCCAAAGGGCTGCGCGAGTCGCTGGGTGTGATGGTGAATTATCTGTACGATCTCGACGCCGTTGAAGGCAATCACGAGAAGTTCGTCCGCGGCGAAGTAGTGAGCAGCAGACAGGTCGCGTCGATTGCCTGATTTTCGAAGTGACGAGGTGACGAGGTGACGAGGTGACGAGGTGACGAAGTTACGACGTGATGGAGTGATGCGGTGACGAGGTGACGAGGTGACGAGTCGAGTGAACCTCTGAGCCAGAGAAAGGCCATCACCGCATCACCGCATCACCGCATCACCGCATCACCGCATCACCGCATCAAAATTACAACCTGGAGGAAGCAATGAAATCAGCAACACAAGCCGCTGTCGCGGTGCTCGGTCTGTTCGCGTTGAGCGCGGGCGCTCAAAACTGGCCGACGAAACCGGTGGTCATGGTCGTGCCCTTCCCGGCGGGCGGCGGAACCGACGCGTTCGCGCGTCCGTTGTCAGCCACGCTGACAAAGCAGATCGGCAAGCAAGTGATCATCGATAACCGCGGCGGAGCGGGCGGTAATCTCGGGGCGAGTGTCGCGGCGCATGCGGCCAAGGACGGGTACACCGTCTTTATGGGAGCCGTGCACCATGCGATCGCCCCCAGCGTGTACAAGAAGCTCGACTACAGTATCGAAAGGGATTTCACGCCGATCGCAGTGGTGGCCATCGTGCCGCAGGTGATCGTCGTCAGTCCGAAGCGCATCAAGGAAACGGACCTCAAGGGTTTCATCGAGCTCGCGAAGAAGAACCCGGGCAAGCTGAACTACGCCTCGGCCGGCAATGGCACGTCGCACCATCTCGCCGGTGAGCTTTTCAAGCAGGCGGCGGGGGTGGATCTGGCGCACGTGCCGTACAAGGGCGCGGGTCCTGCGCTGCAGGATCTCATCGGTGCCCAGGTGGACGTCATGTTCGACGGTCTGGGCTCGTCGGCCCAGCACATCAAGGCCGGGACCATCCGGCCGCTTGCCGTTGCATCGGCAGCGCGCTCCCCGGCTTTGCCCGACGTCCCGACCGCGGCGCAGGCCGGCCTCAAAGGCTACGAAGTGTCGAGCTGGTATGCGCTGTGGGCGGTGGCAGGCACGCCGAAAGAAATCGTCGAGCGCATGGTCGCGGAAACCGCCAAGGCGCTCGCGGCGCCCGAAGTGAAGAAAGTCTGGGACTCGCAAGGCGCCACGCTCGGCCCGGCGAACACGAAGGAGATGGCGAGCTTCGTCACGTCGGAGATCGCGAAATGGGCCAAGGTCGCGAAGTCCGCGAACATCCAGATCGATTGAGCCGACTCAATCGATCCGGATGTTCCATCCATCAATACGAACGGAGGGAAAACGAAGGTTTCCCTCCGTAACCTCCCATCCTTCGGCTTTTCGGTCAGCGGCGCGTCTGCTGCAACGGATTGTTCGGCGACATTTGTGCTCAGAGGCCTGGGCCACTACCTCGACGGCCGTGCCAGAAGGCGAGAATTACAACCGTTCCGGACCGCACATGGTAGTAGATGTGGTACCGGACCCTTGATAGATAGACACGTCGCAAATCGGGATAACGGGCCGTGGTGGACTTCGCACCCACGCCCGGTTGACGGGACAACAGCTCTGATGCTTCCTGAAAGTCGACGCGGATTGCCTCGGGCGCAGCGGGCCTATTTTTCTTCCACCAAGTTGCTGCCGCCTCGAGCTGTATTGCGGCGCGAGGGGTTACCTCAACGTCGAGCACTTTGCTCAGGCGATTCGGCGAAGACGCTCAAGAACTTCCGCAGCGGAGATTGTTTCGCCGCGCTCGGCTTGAGCGATGGATTCCGAGAGCTCCGCCTCAAGTTCAGGCGGAACTTCAAAGGTTTCGTCCGCCTCGCGAGCAAGGATGGTGACAACCGCACCTTCGGGCAGAGGATCGCCTTCCACGACGATCTTTCCGTTTACGACTGTACCAGTGGCTAGCTGCATAGCGGAAATGATACACCGGTGCATCGGGGGGTGCACCATGACGCTGGACGTTCGCGACGACAGTGGAAGCCGACTATTTTCGGTTTAGAAACTGTGGTCTGACCGTGAAGTTTCCCCGCAGGCCGTCCACTCTGGAGCGCGGGCTTAGATTGCCGGCTTGCGATGGCTGCGCCACTCCGAGTCGAATTCTTGACGTGCGTGAATGATTGCTGCGACCACAGCACGGTTTTCTTCGAGTCGGTAGATCAATCGATACCGATGGACCAGGCGTTCTCGAATATCTGAATCTTCGAGCTCCGGAACCACGCGTCCGAGCTGCGGGTACTCGGGGATCGATTCGGCAGTTGCGACGAGCTTTGACAAGACGGCCTTGGCATACCAAGGCGAATCCCGTTCGATATATGCACCGATAGCCTCGAGGTCCTCGATCGCTTCAGGGGACCAGGCTAGGGCGCGAGCCATTTCCCAAGGCGCTCTCTCGCCGCATCGTGGGAAACTGCGCCTTCGATGTCCGCACGGTCGAGTCCCCGACGAACTTTCTCGAGAACGTACAGGTGGTACTGGATGTCCTCGAAGCTTGCATCGTCGGGCAGCTTCTGCAGCAGCGAACTTACCTCGTCTTTAGGGCTTCCCATCTTCGTCTCCCGAGCAATATCGGAAAGAGTCTACCTCGGCGTGCTATGGGAAATCCAAACGATTTTCCTGTGCGGCCGGGCGCCGCAGGCGAGCGGGCCGAACCAGGGCCGGGTTGGGCAACCTCGGTGACGGTAAGACCCAATGGCTCGAGGCAAAGCTGCCTTAGGATTTCGCCAGGGTGTGGCGGGTTATGCGTTCGAAGGGTGCAGCCATGTTCAGTGGTAGTCCTCGTAATCGACATCATCAGCGTCTTTTCCGACGGAAGCGGAATGCTCAAACTTTGGCCGGCTTGTGAGATTTGAGCCAGTCCTTGAGCGCAGCATCGACGCGTGTTTGCCAGCCTTCGCCAGTGGCACGGAAGGGCTGAACGACTTCGGGCGAAAGGCGAATGGTTATGCGCTCCTTAGTGGGCGTCTTTTGCGGACCGCGAACGTTGAGTTTGGCGAGCAACGTACCGGGCAGCGCTCCCTTCACAGGACGAAAGCGCTTCATGTCCGCGGCGGTCAGCTCGCGGACTTCGCCTTTGGCGTCAGTCAGGGGTTTGGACTTTGGCATAGCGCTTTACCTCTCGATTGTTTGCTTTCCTGAAGCTGATGACGCGAATGCCATCGGCTGTTTCCGTGAAGCACAAGACATGTAACCGACCGTGGAGACTGCCGAGCGCGACATATCGCGTCCCGTCATACGCACGCCTCGAGTCAGCCTCGACATACGCGGTCTCGAACTCGAACTCAGACGCCAATTCAAACGACAAAGCACGGTCGCGGATATTTCGCTCGTTCTTGTCCGGGTCAAAGGTGATGTGCACGACCAGAGTGTATGCACAATCTGCTATCGGCGCAAGCTATTCTGGTGACACTGGCAAGTCTGCTTTGGGGGCCAACTGCTGCCTCCGTATAAACGTTTTGGTGAACGGCGGGCCAGCACGACGCTCATTGATCGCGACATATCGCGGAACGGACTTCAGCAACCGAACCTCAGGGTCAGACCGCTGATTATCGACTCGATAAAGTGGCCTGTCCTGGTTACTCGCCGCACGCGACGACAGTGGCAGTCGACTATTCTCGGTTGGAAACTGTGGTCTGACCGGTCAGACCCGGTCTGACCCTGCTGGTGAACGGCGGGCCAGCCCGATACTCAGCGATGGCGAGGCGCCCGAGGCCCGTCCGCTCGAACTGCAGTTAGACGCCATAGAGCTCACGTTGAAGTTTCCTGAACTCAGTCTTGAAATTCGCCTCCGCGTCTGACGGGAAAGGATAGCCTGAAGGCCCGACAAACACGAAATCAACGTCCTCGTTCTTCGATGGAACACCACGAATCGCTTCAAACGCTTCAAGCCACGCATCGAAGTGCTCAACCAGCTTCCCGGCATCTTCCATTAGGTGAGGCGGGATCAAGTGGCCCTTCGAAAGGAGAATGTCGCGAATGGCCATGTTTCCTTCACGGACAACCCTCGCCTCTAGATGAAGATTCTTTCTGTCCCAACGGTTGAACGCACGTTTTGTCCTTTCGAACTGCATCTGCATCGGGCCGAGCATCTCGAACAGCGCCTGCTCCTTCCAGGTGCGCTTGGATTCGAAGACTTTGAGGCTTTGATCGAAATGTGCCTTGATCTCAGACTCCACCGTCTTGTTGCGCCGAAGGAATAATGCGCCAAGGACAGACGTTGCGATGCTGCTGCCCAGCAGACCTCCAAGGGTGATCTCAAGAAAACCAGGCATCGTTCCCTCCGTTTTTTTGGTGCCCAAGCCGTGTGGTGCGGCGCGCGGCTTTTTGCGCGCCCGCTCCAACTAAAGTTGGTTGCTCCTGCATTCTTCGAAGAATAGAGACCTCGGCTCCGGACGTGCGAGCAGATAAACAGTGCCCATAGCTACGAGAACACCAATCGCGATACCAGCGTTGCCCTGCGCTAGCACAAGACGACCGCGCTGCATGGATTCATCCGCCATTGGCAACTAACGTCATGCGGCAACCGAACCTGGACGCGCCGTCAGTCGGGAAGTCGCGAATGGATCGGGACATAGAATACTCGGCGAATGAGTAAGCTGATCGCAACGACAGCTCCGTAAAAAAGCGCCTGGACGCCTAGTGAGTAGGTGGAGTGCACGTGCCAAGCGAGCGGTCCGATCAGGATCGCGATAAGGACCCAGATGAGGATTTCGAATTTTCGTTTCGTTAACATCAGCCCCGACCTACCGTAAATGAGCGACTCGGTGCGGCAAATGCCATTGCACGTCTAACGTCGCCGCTCCCGAGCGGTCGGGTGCAACGGCGTGTTAGCCAAGCGATAGCTTACCGTTGGCGAGGGCTGACGCGCTGAGTATGTGAAAGGCCACAATGACAGCTAACGATCGCGATAACCCGCCGGACAACAGCAAGCGAAGCGCCGCTGTTGGGCGGGCGGGTTCATTGCGGGGTTAGGAGCCGGCTTGGTAGCCTACTAGCGTGGAATCCAAGGGACGACACCTTCATAAAAAAATCTCGACAGTAGACCAACGAAAAGAATCGCACCAATGGCACCCCATAAGATTTTTCGTCGCTGCAGCATACTTGCGTACCGCTCCACCTCGTCCCCCCACAAGAACACAGCGCGCGGATAGCACGTGAAGGCGAGAACAAGGGCGCAGACCACGACGATAGTCAAGGGGATGCCGATGAACAGAAGTTGTCGGGTGTCGTTCCTAACTGTTGACTGTTGAGGTCGTTCATTTTCGACAATATTCCGAAGTTGCCGCGTAACAACTTCCCTCAATTCCTGATCAGTGATGATGCGTGGTTCCCGCACGAGAGCGTCAACGCGCTCTAGATCTGAGCCTTTCAGCCACATCCTATGGGAATCATCTCGTCGCTCGGGCGATCCGGGCGGGGCGAACAGAAAGAGGAGAACAAAAAGGCAGCATAAGGCAATACCGACTAGTAACAAAACGGGCCGGACATAGCGTTGCCAGGTGCGTTCAACTTGCTCTTCCACCTCCGAGAGAGTGCGGCTAGCCCAGCCCCGGGTGTCGCGGTGTCGCTGCGGACACTGATAGCGACAGCCGCTTTTTTAGTACCACCACCGGCCTCGGGGGTTGTCGACGTTGGAGATTCGAGACTAGGAAAATCCACCTCTACTTCATGCTCAGCCCGGACAGACCCAGCCGTCGATGCGGAACAGACTATTAACAGACGTTGGATCTTGTGCTTGTGCGAGTTGTCGAGCGCGAGCACATCGTCTACGTTCGTCAGCTCCTCGCGTCGATTACCTCTTAGGAACGCCGTAAAGTAGTCGTGCGTACTGGTGTGCGGATGGTCGGCGAGCCGTTCGTGGATTTTGTCGATAAGCCGAGTAAGCTTCGTGGGTTCAAGCAAAAAATACCGCTCGTATTCTTTATGTATCTGCGTCATGAAGTCTCCGCGGCGTCCAGTATGTCCCGGCAATGGCCGCGCCAGGCCAAGTGATTTGTAATGGTAGACAAGGCCCTCAGGCGCCTAACGAGGAATGGTAATCACCGCCAAAAGACTAAACGCATATACCCCCATAGACAACTCTCCCCATTTGGATATGTCCATCTGCGTGGGTATATCCGCACTCATATGGGTTTGGTCCTCGTAGGCGCCTCGCTGAGCGGGCCGCATCAACAACGTGGCTTTGCAATCGAGCGCCCGCGCGAATGCTCTGCTCGGGATCGCAATCGAGAAAAATCGAGCGAAGGCCTTGTTTCTCGAGTAACGCCCTCGACACCGCCGCGTGATCGTTGTCCTTGTGTCTGTGGCTGATGAGGCGCGCTCACGTCGTTCCTTCCCGTCTGTGGCTGGGTCGCGGCGCCGGGGCTATGACACCCCGGACCGGGCCGTCATGACGAAAGCGTGCGCCCCATCGCCAGTGCCGTGTTCGTGCGCTCGGGTTTGGGCATGAGCCACTTGAAGCCCTGCGCGATTACTTCCTTCACGTTCTTTTCATCGACGTGAGGGTGGCCGCACGCGACCTTGTGCTCCTTGCAGATGCTCAGGATCTCGTTAATGGCTCCGGCGACGGTGGGGTGGCTGTACTGGCGCGGGAAACCGAGGTTCTGCGACAGGTCGCCTTCACCGATGATGACGACGCCGATGCCCGGGACTTCCTTGAGGATTTTCGGCAGGTTCTTCAGGCCGACGACGTCCTCGCACATGATCCCAACCAGGATCTCGCCTTTGGGATCGAGCGGCCACACGTCTGCGCGCTCGTAGTATTCAGGCTGGGTCAGCCCCCAGTAGCGTGCCGCTGCAGCCGGCGCGTCCCCGCGCTGTCCGCGAGGCTCGAAACGGGCTGCACCATCCGGGCGCGCATAGCGGCACGACGCGACCGCGCTGTAAGCCTCTTCGACGGTGCTCACGTGCGGCCACACGATGCCGAAAACGCCGCTGTCGAGCACCTGCTTGGCGATCCACTGGTTCATTTCGCTGCCGTTGGGCGGAATACGCACCATGGGCGTGACCGCAGGCGCGATGCTTCCCGATTCGACGATCTGCCGCCGGTTCAGCAGGTATTGCATGCAGTTGCGCAGCGCCTGGATGTCGTAAGGCCCGTGTTCCATTTCGAACACGATGCCGTCGTAAGGCTCGGTCGCCGCGTTGACGGCGTAGCCGACGTCGCCGGGCGCGAAGCTGACGAACGTGTTCTTGCCCTGCTCGAGCTGTTTGATGATGCCGTTCAGGCGCGGGATTTCCATGATGCTTGGGTCTCCAGGTTAATCGGCACGTATACGCGCCGTGTGCACTACGTTTTTCCATTTCACGATATCGGCCCGCATGAAAGCTTCGAGCTCGGCGGGCGTGCTCGCCACGACTTCGACGCCGTCTTTCGCGAGCTTGTCTTTCAGCGCGGGGGCGGTGAGGCCGCGCCGCAGCTCGGTTTGCAGCTGCTCGACGATGGCCTGCGGCGTTCCGGCAGGCGCGAGCAGCGCGTGCCACGAGCGAATGACGATGCCCTGGTATCCGCTTTCATCGACGGTCGGCACATCGGGCGCAAGTGCTGAGCGTCGCTCGCTCGCCACCGCCAGGATGCGTGCGCGTCCCGCGTGGTGAAACGGCAGCGCGGTGCGCAGCACGTCGAACATGGTGTCGATGTGGCCGCCGAGCAGGTCGGTGCGCGAAAGCGCGGCGCCTTTGTAGGGCACGTGCGTCAAATCGATCTTCGCGGCGATCTTGAAAAGCTCCATGCCCAGGTGCGTCGGGCTGCCGTTACCGGAGGACGCGTAGTTCATCTTCCCCGGCCGGCTTCTGGCGAGTGCGACGAATTCCTTCACCGTCCTGACGGGGACCGTGGGGTGGACGACCAGTGCGTTGTATTGCGTCGCGATGAGGGAAACCGGTGCGAAGTCCCTGATCGGCTCGTACCCGGCTCGCGCGTACAGGCTGGGGTTAACGGTGTGCGTGCCGTACGGCACGTAAAGCGTATAGCCGTCAGGCGCCGACTTCGCTACATGCTCGGCCGCGATGTTGCCGCTCGCGCCGGGGCGCGCATCGAGGACGATTTGCTGTCCCCACGCCTGGGTGAACTGCTGCCCGATGGTGCGAGCCATGAGATCGCTGCCGCCGCCGGGCGGCGTGCCGATGACGATGCGGATGGGTTTCGTCGGATAGGTTTGCGCGAGGACCGGGCTCACGAGCGCCGGCGCGATGACGGCGACCGCAAGAATACGGCTCAGTCGACGTAGACCCATTCGGTTTTCTCCTCTCCCTTGGCCCGCGTCTTTCGACGTGGACCGGACAGCTCAGCGTTTCTTTTCTTTTTTACCCGCTTGTGATGCCGCGCCTTCGCACGCAATCCCTTCGGCGACCAGCGCATCATAAGCGCTGACGTCGATGCCCAGCTCCCCGAGTATCTCCCGGTTGTGCTCCCCGAGCCGCGGCGCGAGAGTGCGGATCGAGCCCGGCGTTCCCGAAAGCCGCGGGACCACATGATGCATCGGGAACGCGTCCATATCCGGATCAGGATAATCGGCAACGAGCTCGCGCTCGGTCATGTGCGGGTCTTCGAGTATCTGCGAGATGTCGTAGATCGGACCGATGGTCACTTCGGCTTTCTCGAAGAATGCCACGTTTTCGGCCTGTGTCCGGTCGGCGATGAAAGTCCCGATGATCGCATCGAGCTCGTCGCCGTGCTTCACGCGCTCCTCGTTCGTGCGGTAGCGCGGGTCGTCGATCAGGTCGTCGCGGCCGATCGAGCGGAAGACCCGCTCGGTCATTTTCTGGGTCGATGCAGAGAGGCAGACGTAATGGCCGTCCTTGCAGCGATACGCGTTGCGGGGCGCGGCGTTGGTCGAGCGGCTTCCGGTGCGTGGTTTCACCTGGCCGGTGAGGCGGTAGTTCGCCGCCTGCGGGCCGAGCACCGCGAACATCGGGTCGAGCAGCGGCAGGTCGATGACCTGTCCTTTGCCGCCTTTCTGCTCGACTTCGCGAAGCGCGATCATCACGGCCGTCGAGCCGTAGAGTCCCGCGAGCGTATCGGCGAGATACATCGGCGGCAGGACGGGCTCGCGGTCCTCGAAACCGTTGAACGACGCGAAACCCGACATGCCTTCGACGAGCGTGCCGAAACCGGGGCGCCGCCGATAAGGTCCGGCCTGCCCGAAACCGGAGATGCGCACGATGATGAGCTTGGGATTCTTCGCGAGCAGCACATCGGGCCCGAGGCCCATCTTTTCCAGCGTGCCGGGGCGGAAGCTTTCGACGAACACGGCCGCGGTCGAGACGAGCCGCAACAGCAGCTCGCGAGCCTGGGTGTTGCGCAGCTCGAGGCCGAGGCTTTTCTTGTTGCGCGCGTAAACCTTCCAGTTCGTTTCGACGCCTTTGATGCGCCACGCGCGCAGCGTGTCGCCGGCAGGCGGCTCGACCTTGATCACTTCCGCCCCGTAATCGCCGAGCACCTGCGTGAGCTGGTTACCCGCGACCAGGCGTGAGAGGTCGAGCACGCGCACGCCTTCGAGCGTGCCGCGTGCCTTGGGATCGTAATCTTTCTTGGCGAGAGTCAATGTTTGCCTTTCAAAGCGATATCACTCCATCACTCCATCACCTCATCACCTCATCACTCCGTCAGGACGCGTCACGGGCCTTCGACCGTGATCTTCGCCTCTTTGATGACTTTGGCCCACTTGGTCACTTCGCTGCGCAGAAACGAAGCGAATTCGGCAGGCGTGCTGGGGGTGATCTCGCCGCCTTCGGAGAGGAGCTTCTCCTGCACTGCAGGCTGCGCGAGTATTTTTACGAATTCAGCATTGAGACGCGCGATGACCTGCGGCGATACTTTCGCCGGCGCCACCATGCCGTGCCACGAGGTCGTCTCGAATCCGGGGATGCCCGATTCGGCGATCGTCGGCACGTCGGGCAGCATGCGTGCGCGCGTGAGGCCGGTGGTGGCGACCGGCTTGATCCGGCCTTCTTTCGTCAACTGCGCGGCGGATGCCAGCGAAGTGTTGAGCAGCGTGATGCGGCCTGCGCGCAAATCGACCATGGCCGGCGATGCGCCTTTGTAAGGCACGTGCGTGATGTCGATGCCGGCGGCCATGTTGAAAAGCACGCCGCCGATATGGCCTGAGCTGCCCACACCTGCCGAGCCGAAGGTCAGCCCGCCGGGATTCTTCTTCGCTGCGGCGATGAGGTCTTTCACCGTTGTGATTGGCGAGCCCGCGACCACGACCAGCACCTGCGGTGCTTTCATGAGGAGCGTGATCGGGGCGTAGTCGCGTACCGGGTCGTATGCATTCTTCGTCCTCAGCGCAGGACCGATCGCGAGGTTGTTGGTCTGACCCATCCAGATCGTATAACCGTCGGCAGGCGCTTTGGCTGCCAGCTCGGCGCCGAGCGAGCCGCCTGCGCCGGGCCGATTGTCGATCACGACCTGCTGGCCGAGCGCTTCGCTCAACTTCGGGCCGAGCACGCGCGAATAGATGTCGGTGCTGCCGCCGGGCAGGAAAGGCACGATCCAGCGGATCGGCCGCGATGCGTAAGTCTGCGCGTCTGCTGAAGCAGAAAACCACAAACCCGCCAGCACGATGCCGCCAGCGATGGCGGCGGTGCGCACACCGCTGCAAAGCCCTACTGCGCTGTTCACGAGCTCCTCCTTGTTATTGATGGTGCACGCCTGCCATGCGTTCGTGCTGAGCAGCGTTAGGGGCCGTCGAAGCATGAACGAGCGCCGCGATTCGCGGGCAGGTCGATTCTAGGGCACCTCTGACTGTGCCTTGGTGGACCAGTCAGCGTCATTCTGGCGAAGGCCAGAATCCAATTCGATCAGAACGTTAACCATGGATGCTGGCGTACGCCAGCATGACGATGAGGTTCGTCAGAGCGTCCCTGAACACCCGGTCCGCCGTTGCCGCATGCGCCTGTCGATTCGGCAGCCGGTCACTTGCTGCCGACCGAGCGCCACAGCGTCTCGAACTTCTTCTTCTCCTCGGGCATGCGTTTCGCCCACTCCGCGCCGGTCTGATACGCGACGGCATTCGCTTCGATGCTGACGCGCTTGAGGAACTCGGGATCGCGCAACGTGGCTTCGATCGCTTTCTCCAGGCGCGACTGCGTTTCCGGCGGCAGGCCGCGCGGCACTGCGAAGCCGCGTTCGGAGGAGATGACGATGTCGAAACCCTGCTCGCGTGCAGTCGGGACGTCGCCGATGAAAGCGTGCCGGGTCGGGGCGAGCTGGGCCAGTGCTTTGAGCTCTTTGCTGCGTGCGGCTTGCAGATATTCGGTGCCGCCCATCGCGGCCATGTCGATGTGTCCGCCGGCCAGTGCAGTGCGGGACTCGCCGGAACCCTTGAACGGAATGTCGTTGATTTTCGCGCCGGACGCGGCCAGCAGGGCGAGTGCTGCCATATGGCCGTTGGTCGCGATACCGCTCGTGCCCAGGGAAATGCCCTGCGGACTCGCCTTGAGCTTGCGCACCATGTCCGAGAGATTGTTGAACGGGCTGGCGACGATCGTCACGAAAACGGTCGGATCGTCCATGATGCGCGCGATCGGGACGATGGCCGCCGGGTCGTACTGCGTTTTGCGCTGGAGCGTATTGGTGAGGAACGACGGCGTCGAGACGAGCGCCATCGTGTAGCCGTCGGGCGCTGCGCGCTGGAGTGCCGCCCAGCCAATCTCGCCGGAGGCCCCGGGCCGGTTCACGACGAGCAGCTTCGCTTTCGGACCGAGCAGCTTTTCGATGAAAGGCGCCATGGCGCGCGCCATGATGTCGTTGGCGCCGCCCGGGGCGTAGCCGACGATCACTTCGATCGGCTTGTCGTCCGGCCACGCGCCCCACGCTGGATTCAGCGCCAGGCCCAGCGCGACGCTGACGATCGACAGTAATTGCAGCAGAATCTTGCGCATCGTTTCCTCCCCGTTGTTGTCAGGTTTGAAGCCGCCGACAGATGCGGTCTCGCAGCCTGGGTCATGATCGCCGGCCTGCCGGCGCGCTGGGATAGTATACGTAACGCAGGCTGCTGCATCGCAGGTCGTCCCGAAGATTGCCCGTCGCCGCGCGCCCGCCTGCGCTACAGTAGCGCTTCCGCATTTTCCAACTCCACTCGAGGATCGACGCTCATGAAGGTTCTGGTCATACACGGCGCGGGCATGAACATGCGCGGGAAAGTGCAGGTCGAGGTGTTCGGCAAGATGACCCTTCCGGAATACGACGAGCACATCCGCAAGTATGCGAAAGAGCTCGACGTCGAGGTCGAGATATTCCATTCGAACATCGAAGGCGAGCTCATCAACAAGCTCTACGACGCGCACGAGTCGGGCGTGGATGCGGCGATCATCAATCCGGCAGGCTATACGACGGGGCATCCGGCGCTCGCTGCGGCGATCGCACAGGTGAAATTTCCCACGGTCGAGCTGCACGTGTCGAACCCTGCGAAGCGCGGCGTGGTGTCCGACATCGGACGCGCATCCCGTTGCGTCATCGCGGGCTACGGCGTCTACGGCTACAGCCTCGCGCTGCGCGGCCTCATCGAGATCGGTAAGGCGAAATAACGCGTGCGTGCTTCAAGGTGATGAGGGTGATGAGGGTGATGACGTGATGGGGTGTGGGGTGATGCAGTGATGGGGTGATGAGGTGATGGGGTGTGGGGTGATGGGGTGATGAAGTGATGAGGTGATGAGGTGACGGTATAGGCGCAGGATGAAAAGGTGGCGAAGGGGCACCGTGGGTGTCTCTTCGTTCGTGATCAGGAATCACCGTGTAAGGGCGCGCGACAGCGCACCTGCGGACAAGGAGGCAGTATGGGCAAGCGTATTGCAATGGTGGGAACCGGAGCGCTGGGCGGTTATATCGGCGGCTATCTCGCGCATCAGGGCCAGGATGTGACGCTGATCGACATGTGGCCCGAGAACATCGAAGCCATACGCGCGCGCGGTCTCGAGCTCGACGGCGTGACGCCGGAAGAGAAGTTCACGGTCAAAAACGTGAAGACGATGCACCTGACCGAGGTGCAGTCGCTGTCGAAGGAAAAACCCATCGACATCGCGTTCGTATCGGTGAAGTCGTACGACACCGAGTGGGCCACCATGCTGATCAAACCCTACCTTGCGCCGGACGGCTACGTGGTCTCGCTCCAGAACTGCGTCAACGAAGAAAAAGTCGCGGGCATCGTCGGCTGGGGCAAGACGCTCGGCGTGGTCGCCTCGGTCATCTCGGTGGATATGCGCGAGGCGGCGCGCATCGTTCGCACCGCGGCGAAAGGCGGCGACAAGCACACCGTGTTCCGCGTCGGCGAAGTGCACGGCGTGGTCACCCCGCGCGTGAAGGAGCTCGTCGAGATGTTCTCCAGGATCGACAGCGCGAAAGCGTCCACCAACCTGTGGGGTGAGCGCTGGTCGAAGCTGTCGCAGAACGGCATGCGCAACGGCGTGTCGGCGCTCACCGGGCTGACCAGTCCTCAATGCGATCTGAATCCTGCGGTTCGCCAGTTCGCGATCCGTCTCGGCGGCGAAGCCGTGCGCGTCGCGACGGCTCTGGGCTATCAGCTCGAGAAAATCGGCGGCCTCAAAGGCGAGCTGTACGACCTTGCTGCGAGCGGTAACGCGGATGCGATGACGGAAGTCGAGGAATACATGGCCGCGCGGGCGAAAGAGAATCCCCGGGGCGACGAGCAGCGGCCTTCGATGGCCCAGGACATACGCAAAGGCCGGCGCACCGAAATCGATTTCATGAACGGCTATATCGTGGACAAGGGCAAGTCGCTCGGCATCCCGACGCCCACGCACGAGAAGCTCGTCGATCTGGTGAAAAAACTCGAGCGCGGTGAAATCCAGGCCTCCCCTGCACATCTGGGCGGCTGAAAGCCGCCGTGCTCGATAAAGCGATAAAACCCAGTTCCATCGTGCGCTATCTCGACGACTTCGTCATCGGTCAGGCGGACGCGAAAAAGATACTCGCCGTAGCCGTTTATTCGCACTACCGCAAGATCGAGCAGGCGCGCAGCCGCGAGGTCGAGATCGCCAAGAGCAACGTCATGCTCATCGGACCTTCGGGTACCGGCAAGACGCTCATGTGCGAGACCCTCTCGAAGTTCATCGGGGTTCCTTTCGTTACGGCGGACGCCACGTCGCTCGCCCAGACGCGGTTCGTCAACGAAGAAATCGACGCCATGCTGCAAAGGCTCATCGACAAAGCCGATGCCGATGTGCAGCGCGCGCAAAACGGCATCGTTTTCATCGACGAAATCGACAAGCTCAAAGCGCCTCAGGGGCAGCCGCGAACGATTTCGGGCGAGAGCGTGCAGCACGCGCTGCTGAAGATCATGGAAGGCGCCCCCGTGAAGCTCGCGAGCGGGCACTACCTCGACACCTCCAACATCCTGTTCATCTGCGGCGGCGCTTTCGTCGGTCTCGAAGACATCATGTCCAAGTCGCACGGCTACGGTTTCATCTCGGCCACAGGCACCGACAACCAGAACATCCTCGACCGGCTCAACACGCGGGTGAAGCCGACCGATCTCTTTCAGTTCGGCCTGATTCCCGAATTCACCGGCCGGCTGCCGATGGTCGCGACGTTTCACGATCTCACCCGGCCGATGCTGGTGCGGATCATGACGGAGCCCCGCAACGCCATCTACAACCAGTTCCGTGAAATCTTCAAAAACGAAGGGGTCGAGCTCGAAATCGAGAACACGGTTTTCGAGCAGATCGCTGAAATCGCTTTCGAGTACAAGACGGGCGCACGCAGCCTGCGGGGGATATTCGAAGAGATGATTACCCCTATACTTTACGAGGTCCCCGACCATCCCGAAATCCGCAAGGTCGTGATCGCTTCGCTGTTCACGGAGCCGGTCCTGATAACGAGCTGAACGTGCATCGCGCTGCGCTCCGCGCCGCGTGCCAGAACCCTTTTCGTCAAGCACACCGAGGAAAAACCATGTCAGAAGCGTCTCCCGCCGTTCTTTCCGATCTCGCGCCCACGGGCAAGCTGCGTGTGGGCATCAATCTTTCGAACTTCCTGCTCACGAAAACGGACCCGGCGACCGGCGAGCACGGCGGCGTTGCCGTCGATATCGGCAGGGAACTGGGGCGGCGCCTCGGCGTGCCGGTGGAACTCGTCCCCTATCCCAATCCGGGCGCGCTCGCCGACGCGGCGAAGAGTGGAGTGTGGGACGTGGGCTTTCTCGGCGCCGAGCCGCAGCGCGCGAACGAGATCGATTTCACCGCAGCGTATGTCGAGATCGAGGCCACCTACCTGGTGCCGCCCGGCTCCGCGCTGAAAAGCATAGCCGACGTCGATCGTGCAGGGGTGCGCATCGGGGTGCCGACCAAGAGCGCGTACGAGCTGTACCTCACACGCAGCCTCAAGCACGCGAAGCTCGTGCACGAAAAAGGCGCAGACAACGCTTTCAAGCGCTACGCGGACGACAAGCTCGATGCGCTCGCAGGACTGAGGCCGCGGCTGGTGACCGATCAGGAGCAGCAGCCCGGGTCGCGCATCCTCGAGGGCAACTTCACGGCGGTACAGCAGGCGGCCGGAACGCCCAAAGGCCGCAGCGCCGGCGCACGCTATCTGCGCGAATTCATCGAAGAGGTGAAGGAGACCGGCCTGGTCGCGAAATCGATCGAGTCGAATGGTGTGCGCGGACTGACCGTCGCGGCAGCCTCGACGGTACAGGACCAGCGCGGGGCGGAGTAGCGCGCCGCCGGTTCGCGTCAGTGCCCTGATTCCCAAGTTCGCTTCAGAATCCGTTCGTCCTGAGCCCTTCGACCAGGCTCAGGACAAGCTACGGCGACGGGTGCCGAAGTCGAAGGATGAACGACGAACAACGCCCTTCATGCTTCGACTTCACAGCCTTCAGCACGAACGGAAGGCGAAATATGATTCGAACTTCAGAATCACGACACGAGTTGCAGGTTAATGTGACCTATTGACGCTTCCAGCGGCGAACAGCCGCGCGATGGGGCTGTTCAGGTTCCCCGCTTGCTGTAAGCGCACATCAACTTCAAAGGACACATGAACATGATGCGCAACCTACTGGTGGTTATGGCCGTCGTACTCGCGGCGTCGCCGGCGCTCGCCGACAAGCCCGAATGGGCCGGCAAAGGCAAAGGCCATGGCCAAGGCCAAGGCCAAAGCGAGGGCCATGGCGAGCGCGAGCGGCACGACAAGGGCCGAGGTCAGGACCGAGACCGCGACGACGATCGCAATCGCCACGGCGATCGGGGCGGCCACCATTTCGGCGACCCGCAACGATTGGCTGTCCGGGAGTATTACGGCGAACGGTATCGCTCAGGTCATTGCCCGCCGGGACTCGCGAAGAAAAACAACGGCTGCATGCCGCCCGGACAGGCGAAGAAATGGCGTGTGGGCCGGCCCTTGCCGCGCGACGTGGTGTATTACGAAGTGCCGCGGAATCTCGTAGTACGCCTCGGTCCGCCTCCGGCAGGCCAGAAATACATCCGGGTCGCAGCCGACATCCTGCTCATCACGGTCGGAACGTCGATGGTGGTCGACGCGCTGCAGGATCTCGGCAGGATGTAACGCACCGGCAAGTCAGGCCCTTACAGGGTCGTTCGCGAAGACGTGGCGACCCCATCCCTTCGCGGACTGATCACCGCATCACCGCATCACCCCATCACCCCATCACCGCATCACCGCATCACCCCATCGCTGTCCCTACGGAAGCTGACCTGAGACGATCATGCGGTTGACGATCCGCCCTGCGGACATCCACGTCACGATGTCGTCGAACTCGGGGGTGCTCGAGCGCGTATGACTCACGAAAATGCGGTCCTGACTCGACGAATTGTTCGGGTTCGGGTTCTGGGCTTCGTCGATGCTGGTGCCGCCGGTCGCGGCGTTCGCACCCACGGACCAGATCACCACCGGAGAATTGTTGGTGTAGGTATTGATCGTGTCGCCCGTGGCGGAACAATGCGTTCCCGCCAGCACGCCGCTGCCGCTCGCGCAGACGTGCAGCAGCTCGGCTGACGTGACCCACGCCATGCTGGCGCTTCGCATGCCGCCGAACTTCGTAAACGGATTGGTTACCCCGTTGAGCGTATCGTTGGCGACCGCGTAGCGTATCCGGTTCTGCGCCGTGCCCCACGCGTCGACCGCGAAACCCTGGGCGTCGACCGGACTGATTCCCAGTGTGACCGCCGGAACGAAACCCCAGAACGATTCGCAGATCCCGTTGGTCGCGTCGCCGCCGGCTGCGAAGCTTTCGAGCCCGTTGCTCGTGG
Organism: Burkholderiales bacterium; assembly: GCA_046597455.1. Classification (GTDB taxonomy): domain Bacteria; phylum Pseudomonadota; class Gammaproteobacteria; order Burkholderiales; family SG8-41; genus JAQGMV01. The sequence continues at coordinate 20,172 of JBKJKJ010000584.1, read as the reverse complement.
CGGTTGCGGGGCAGGGCAGGCGGCCGGACGCGGCGGCATAGCCGAGCAGCGCCTCCTTGATCTCCTCGAGCATCTTCTGGGTCGCGGTCTCGTTGCGCTGGGCGATCTGCGTCGTCAGCGGGACGATGATGCCGACCAGCAGCGCGCCGATCACCGCGATCACGATGGCGAGCTCGATCAGGCTGAAGCCCGAATGACGCCCGCGGTTGGGTCTGTACATATGAAGACTCTTCAACTGCATTGATCGAGCTGGGTCAGCGCGCTCTTGCACTGGCTGGGCGCATTCGGCTTGTTGCTGACGTTGTAGCACGGTGGCTTGGTCATGGTCGATGCCGCGGCTTTGCAGCTGCATGCGGCGAGCTGGGCGACCGCAGCCTTGCACGAGGCGATCACCGTATTGCCGGGGCCGCCGCAGGTGGTCGAGCGCGCGATGGCGGCGAGCGACTCTGCCGAGTCCGAGCACGTCAAAGCCGATGTCGTCATCGTCTGGAGGCGGTCGCGGTCGATCGACGTCGCAGTGGGGCGGATGTAGGCATCGCAACCCGCCGGAACCGATCCGGACGCCGGACAAACCAGTGACGCGTGATTGTTCTGCGGGTCTTCGAAGTAGTTGGCAAGCGTGGCATTCGGACGCGTGACGGCAATGCGCGGGGTGCCCGGTGTCAGCAACACTGCGCTGACAGCGTCGACGCCTGTCGGTTCGGTGACGCTCAACGTGATGCTCGCAGTGCAGGTCGTGCACAGGGTGCCCGCGCCTTCGAGTTGTCCTCGTCCCGCGCTGTAGTAAATCACGTTGTGCCAGTTGTTTGCGCCCACCCATTGCGGAAGCGCCGGCGCGCCGCCGGCGCCCCAGCTCAGCGGAAGTGCAACCGTCGGAAAGCGGCCCCAGTTCCTGCCCGCCACCGCCTGACCGGTGAAAGCCGCCCAGTCCGCCGCCCACGGATAACAATTACACGTGGAGGCCGTGCGGTACTTGACGATCAGGTCGCGCAGCTCGGCGCCCACACGCTGCTCGACTGCGGGTATGAAGTCCGTGGTGCGGATATAAATCAACCGATCGTTGAACGTGTCCGGCGGTTTGCCTGCGACTGTGATGAAGGGACCGTTGGCGGCCGTATTGTCCACGCCTTGATAGGCTTCGAGATAATTGGATGCGCACAGGTTGGCAGCGAGGCTCGTGCCTGTTGCGGCGCACGTGGCCCCGCCCAGCGTGCCGCGCTTTTGCCCGCCGCGCCCGGCACCCGGTGCGAGGACCACGGCGACGGCCTGGGTCGTGACCGGTGTGGCGCTGCCGGCGACGAATACGCTCAGGTTGCCGAGCGTGTCGCTGTTGATGGCGCTTGCGTTCGACGCCTTGTTCCTGAAAGGCAGCGCCACCGCATACCACAGGTTCTCTCCGGCGCCGTCCTTGAGCTCGGGTATGCCGAGCGTGAGCCACGGCAGGCGGCCCAGGGCGCCGGCAGCGCAAACCGCTTCTGCGCGGCCGTCGTTGTCCATGTCCGGGCACGGAAAATCGCCCGGCCGCGCGAGTCCGGTCTGGCCGCCTTGCGTGACCGCGTAGGCGATCAGCGCGTTGCGCCCGGCAGTCAGTGCATCCGCAGTCCTGCGGTCGGCGGCCAGATCCACGCTCGGCGGGGCGAACATGACCAATGCGGCGCCGGTGGCGGCGAGCGCCGCCAGGATCAGGGTGAAAAGCAGAGCCGATCCGGTTTGCCTGCTCCGCAAGGCGCGTGCGCGGTCGCGCGTTTTCGACGGGCGAGTGATTCGGGCCACGGGCGAGGCCGGCCTCATCGGCGATTGCGTTACCAGGAACCGTTCACGCACCAGGACGGTGTCGGTGTGCCGCACGCTTTCGATCCATCCGATGCGATCGAAAACGCGCCGTCAGCCGCCTGTGGTGTACCCGCGGTCGGCGTTGCGGTGATCGTATAGCTCTGGGCGGTGGCCGCCAGCGTGAGTGCGTATCGTCCGTCGTTGGTCCGTCCGGTTGTTTTGCCCAGGCCTCCGGCAGTGGTGCCGTCGTACGGTGCAGCAAGGTTGGCGGTATACCCGTTCGAATTCAGATAGATCTTCTCCTGCGTGCCGGAGAGCTCCTGAAGCTCGGTCTGTGCAGCGGAGCGGGCGCCGCGTACCAGATATTGCGAGTAGCTCGGATAAGCCAGTGTCAGCAGTATCCCGAGCACCGCGACGGCGATCATGACTTCGATGAGCGTAAAACCGTTTCTTTTCATACCCTCATTCCCTGATGAGCTCGTGCCAGGCGACGCGCCCGATCTTGCCGCTCTTGCGGCTCTGGTTGTACCCGGTTTTCGGGGGCGGCGGCGTGGTGGTGCTGTCGGTTTTCTTGGCCTGTCCCGGCGGCACGCCGCCCTGTCCGGGCGGGATGACGGTCGTCACTTTTGCGACGACCTTGCCTTTGCTGCTGACGGTCTCGACCAGCACGATCTGTGAGCCGTCGGAGTACACGGTAGTCGTCACGCGCGTCGAATTCGCATTCTTGCTTGGAGCCGGGGTGACGCTCACCGACACCGACACGACGGCGGCGCTCGGTGTGCCGCGCGGATCTTCGGACCCTGGCGCAGGTGTCTGGGCGGATACGTTGCTCACGGTCAGGTCGAGCGGGGGGTTCGGGAGCCAGCCGGGCTGTCCGTAACACGCGCCGAAGTGCCAGAAGACCGTGTATTTCTTGAGCACCCACGCGTCGTCGATGACCTTGTAGCCTTTCTCGGGTTTGCCGGGAACGTTGAGCGCGATCGCGCTCGCGGGGGCGCCGGCTTTGACGATCCAGATCGTCAGGGCCCCATTGTGAACCTCCCCGTATAGACCGGGCGTGAAAGGGTAGCTTTTCACGCAACCGGTTGCGGTCGCGATCAGCCCCGAGCGCACGACGCCCGTGCCCCAGTCCCTGGAGGTGAAGGCGTCCACCGGCATCTGGAACTGGAAGGTCTTCGCGGAAGCCGGGGTATAAATGGGCTGCGTGCCGTCGAACTTGTTCGGGAACTGGAAGGCCTTGTAATCAGTTCCGGCGACTGTCAGCGTTACGCCCGGCGACAGGTCACCATTGGACACCAGCACGAAGAAGTTCGACGCTGCAGTGGGGCGGTTGCCGGCGATGCTGGTGTTCACGAGGTTGTAGGTCGGGTCGCTGGAATTGATGTAGTTGGCGCCGACCACGTCGTATTTGTCGTCGTACATGTGCGTGTGCTTGAAGCTCGCCATGTTCGCGCCGTGGTAGACGTCGAAATCGAAGTGGCCCCCGGCGACGCCAGCCCCGGTGGTCACGACCGGCGGCGGCGTATCCGGGGTGTCGCCGGGGCTGACGAAAGGATTGCGGTTGAAAAGCGTTGTGCTCAGGCTCGAGGAGACGAGCGCGAGCAAGGGCTGTGAATACAGGCCGGAGCCCAGGTATACGCCCACCGGCACGCTGGTCCCGTTGGGCACATCGCTCGCCCCGCTCGCGGCGACGCGGTCGCTGTCGGTGAGCTTGCCGTCGGCATTCAGATCAAAAATCAGGGAACCGTCGGTCCCGCCGTTGAGGTAATCGAGCTCCATGAGCCAGTTGGCGCCGTTGGGCTGCACGGGATTGATGACCGTGGGGTCGACGCTCGCGAACTGATAGCGTCCGTCGCGAACGAACCCGGTCGTCAGGATGTGCTCTCCGGGGGGCAACGCGGTGCGCCATCCACTGTGCAGTGCTCCGCTGCCGCCTTTCCAGTTGATCTGTTTCGCGCTGCTCGTGCGCACCGGCTGCGGACCGAACAGCTGCGGTGTGAGTGTCTGATCGAGCAGCGTCGCGTTGGCCGGTGGCGCGCCGTCCCATATCCCGTAAGCGTAGTTCTGCGCCGTCTTGTCCAGGGCATGCGTCTTGGTGAAAAGCCGCCCCGTGCCGAAATAGACGATGAAGCCGCCCAGCGGGTGCCCCGCGAGATCGGGCGCGCCGATGATCGGCATGCCCGCGCTGAACAGCGCCGACGCCGGGGACGTCCAGCTCGCCGGGTTGACGTTGCGGATGTCGAACTTCCAGAGATTGCCATCGATGTCGCCGGCGTAGATGAAATCCGCCTTGCCGTCGGCATTCGAGTCCACCGACGCGGGTGCGGAAAGGCCGCCGGGGTTGGCGACGCTGCCGCTGCCGACACTGAGCGCGCGAAGGAGCGCGCCGCTCGCGATGTCGATGACGTAGAGCACCGACTTGCCGCTTCCGGTGTTGTTATAGCCGTTACCGACGACGGCAGCCCAGTTGCCGTTGTTGAGCCTCACGATCAGCGGGTCGCCGTAGACGTACCCGAGATCGCCGAAACCCGCTGATGCGGACGTGATTTCCCACATGATTTTCGCCTTGGCGGCGTTTTCGTCAGCGGCGGCGGCACTGGTCACGTCGAGCGCGAACAGGCCTTTCCCGCCGGCGCCCAGACCGCCGACGAGCACGGTTCGCCACGAAGGCGAGCCCCCGCCGACATTGGCGTCGCCGACTGCGAGACCACCATCGACGAAATAGTTGTGGGTGTACGGCGTGGCGCTGAGCGTCTTGAGGTTCCCCACCAGCATCGACGGCACGTAGGCGAAAACTTCGTCCCCGGAGCTGGCGCTGAACGCATGCAGCATGCCGTCGTTCGCGCCGACGTACACCATCCCCGGCCGCGTGCTGTTGGCCGACTTGAACGCGTCGTAGTTGTCGAAAAGGTAGTCAGCCGGCGGTGCCGAGACGAAAACCGGTCTGCCGTGGATGATGTCCCCGAGGACATTGGCTCTGGCGCGGAACGTGCCCGTCGCGCTGCCGCTGAGAACGGTGACCGTGCCGTCCCCCGCCACTTCGGTGTACTGCTTTTCGTTGCTGCGGTCGCCGCGGATGAAGTTGAGCAGTTTCGGACCCGTGACCGCGTCGCCGATGCTCGTCTGCTGTGCGGCGGAGAGGTTGGCCCAGCGGAAGGCGACGCTGGTCGAGCCGTTGCGCGTCACGATGCGTCGTCCCGTATCCCAGTTCTGCTGGGCCACACGCTGACTTGCGTACCACTGCCTGTCGCTGACGTCGATCGCGCCGTTCTTGGCGACCGAATACGAGACCAGGTCGCCGCGCCAGAGATTCGGGTCGAACCATGTCTGGAATGCTTTCTGCGTCCCGGTCGAGAGATCGAAGCCGCTGATGGCCAGGTTTGGCGCGTAGGCGTAGGGCTGTGACCCCGGCACGAAAGCCGGTGCGCTGTACACGATCGCAGTTGTCACTGCGAGCGTGCAGAGCAGGCCCAGTGTGTGTATCGCTTTCGCGGACTTAAGCATTCGATGCTCCGGTAAGAATCATTTGGTCGTGCGTACCGCGTAGAACGACTGCACAACTTTCGTCGCGCCGGCGCGGCTCACGCCGCGTGCGGAGATGCGGTAGAGATTGACCTTGGGGCACGGCGCGACCATGCCGTATGAATTGCACTGACCAAGGCTGTTGGTCGGCAGGGTTCGAGAGGGCATGTACAGCTCGATCGCGTAACGCTGATTGCCCGCGGGATCGACTTTTATCGAGGTCGCGTCGTCCCACTTCATGGTCAGTGGGTCTATGACCGTTCCTGCGGGGTAGATACCCGGATGCCCCGTGGTGCTGAAACCGGCGGCCGCGAAGTTGGTGTTGAGCCAGTTCTCGCCTGCCGCGATCGCACTTTCCGCGTCGCTCAGCGCAAGGCTCTGGAACTGGGTGTTGCCGGCGACCTTGAACTGCGTTCTCGACATCATCACCGCCGAAGCGCTGAGCAGCATCAACAGGCCGAGGATGATCAGGCTCGTGATCAGCACGGCGCCGCGCTCATCATGCTTCACGTGGATGTCTGCGTGTTTCATCCGCGGCCCTCAGTTGCGCATCTGCACGACCGTCGTGAAGACCGTCCGGCGATAGCTGTCGTTGACGACGATGTCTTCGCCGCCCACGCTGTACGTGCTGGTGTTGCGGTAACCCGGCTCGACCGCGTCGGCGCGCACCAAAAGCGAGATCTCGATGGAAGTGATCGAGTCCCAATCAGTGATCGAGGCGGCCTCCACATAGCGTCCGTTGCCGGAGCTGTCGAACTGCCCGTAGCGCAATTGCATCTGCTCCACGCCGGTCGCGACGAGCTCGGGCACCATGGCAGGGCCGTTGGTGAGCCTCATGCGATACAGCGCGGGAACGCGGGGGGACTCGCTCGGCGACGTCGTATAGGGGCTCACGTAGTAGACGGTTTCCTCGAGCGCGTAATCGAGATACGGCGGCTGCCGGTTGGTGCCGTTGAAATCGGGCGCGGTCGGGCCGAGGAAGGCAGTGCCGCCCTCGTAAGACGAGTGGTAATAGATGACGTTGCTGCTGAAAGGCCCGGTGACCGGGCTGATCGACAGCCGTCGCACCATGAGCACGTCGCCGGTAAGGTATTTGTCCGCGGGAATGCAACTGCCCGCATAAGGATTGGAGTCGGCGCCCCACACGCGCAGCGAAAGCTGGCCGACGGTTGCTGCATCGCACACGTTGCTCACGGCGAAAGGCACCGGCGCATCGGGCGCGAAAAGGCTGGTGATGCCCAGATAGCCTGCGTGCTGCAAATCGCGCTTCATCGTATCGATCGCGTAGCGCCCGCTGAACTGGACGACCGAGCTGCGCTCACGCGTCTTGCCCATCGAGCTGCTGCCCACCAATGCGGTGACCATGCCCGACAGGAGCAGCAGCCCCACTGTCATGGCGATCATCAGCTCCACCAGTGTGAAGCCGTGATGCCGGGCGTGATTCGGAAGAAGGTTCGGTATGGTCATCTGCGCGCGTTGTCAGATGACCACGGACTTGTCGTACACCGTGCGGCTGACGGTGAAAGACAGGGTCTCGGTCGGGGACTGGCTTGCGGTCGTGGTCGCCTTGGCTTTGTAGCTGCGTTCCTGCCAGCTGATCTGCACGGTATAGACGAACGGGCCTGCGCCGGTGCGCGTGATCGTCACTGCGCCGCCCGGAAGCTGACGCACCAGATTCTGCTCGATCTGATCGAGGTCGAAAGCGGCGAGGTCGGCCGGGCTGCACATGGAGACGACGCAGTCCGGCGCATTCGATGACGCCGGCAGCGTGCCGATGTAGCTTCCGGTGACGGCGCCGGGGTTGTTCGCCTCGATGCGCTCGACGATATCCATGCCGAGCACGACCGCCTGCGAGCGAAACTGCCCGCCCTGCGTGACTTTCGTACTGTAAGCCTGAAGCGCGGCCGAGCCGAGCAGGGCGATCGCAATCAGGGTGATCGAGACCAGAACCTCGAGAATCGTAAAACCGCGGGCGTGTTTGCTTTTCATCGCTGGACAGCCTCAGTTCTTGGTCATCGTGATGTAGCCGGTGCCCGCCACGCTGGCGACGCGGGTCGTGGAGTTCGTCCACGTGCCCGACAGCGTCAGCACGGCGGCGCCGTTGCTGGTGCCGACGGGATTGAACCGGATGAGCGAAACGGTGCTGTTCAGGCGCAGCGCGGCATCCGTTGTCGCGCCTACTTTGAGCGGATTGGGATCGGTCGCAGCCGAAGCGTCGCAGGTGTCATCGAAGTCGGCGTCGTAGCAGACGACCCAGCCGTTCTGCCAGTTCGTGGTCGTGAGGCAGGTGTTGCCCGAAGCACTTTTGGGACATACCAGCACGCGGGCATTGCGCTTGATCGCTTCGAGTCGGGCGAAGTTCAGGTCGCTCGAAAGCTCGCCCGATTTCGAGCGCAGCTTGCTTTCACGCCCGAATTCGGTGAAGGAGGGCGCGGCGATGGCGGCGAAGATGGCCACCACCGCGACGACGACCATCAGCTCCAGGATGGTGAAGCCGCGAGCAGCGCGGATCGCACCGACGTGAGCGCACGGCCGCACGGCACCCGGGGCACCCGTGCTGCGCGAGGGTGCATGTCTGCCGTGTTCAGGGTTTAGAGACGTCATGTGTTCGAATTCGCGACAATGTTTCGAGCGGGAATACGGATTTCAGACCCGAGCGCTGGCGACAGATTAACGACGGATCGGCGAGGTTATTGAGGCACTCCCTCACGAACCGCTTTTCGGCGCCGACGAACGGTCGCTGGGCCAGGGTTGAACGGTAGTTTCCGTGCACGAAAGGCGCGAAAAGTCGGGGCTAAGGCAACCCCTGAATAAGCCCTGGTGGACCAGTCAGCGTCATTCTGGCGAAGGCCAGAATCCATTTCGATCAGAGCGTTAACCATGGATGCCGGCGTGCGCCAGCATGACGACGGGGTTGATCAGAGCGTTCCTAACGCGCCGGCTGAGCGCGGCGGCGAGCACGCTGTCCGCAGCAGGACTGCTGCCGGAGCGTGAAAAGTGACCTTGTTTTATGGCGTCGGGATGCGCAAGGCGTACTGCGGGGCGGGGTGCGGCGAAGTGCGAGGCATTACGGGCTCAGGCAACAAGACTTCAATTACGCGCTGCCTGGCAACGTGTCGGACTTGATCTCATGAAGGGTCCGCGTAGGGTCTCGACTCGCTGCGATCAAGGCCGGGGGGCACGCTGCTTATAAGAAACCCCCACTTGACCTCATTCGGATCTCTCTGCGGGCTTGATCACGTCACCCCAGGGCGGCATGCCGCCCTTGCCATTGGTTACCGAATCGATGAAACGCGCGCGCTCGCCTTTGGGAAACGTGCGAGATCGATCAGGCTGCGTGGCAGATGGCCGGAAGCGCGCTCGTCCACGCCCGGCTGAAATCCGCGTACTGCTGAGGGGGGGTGGCTTTGCTCCACAGATAGCCTTGTCCGATCTCGACGCCTTTCTTTTCCAGCGCTTCGCGTTGCGCTTCGGTCTCCACGCCCTCGGCCACGAGCTCCTTGCCCAGGCCGTGGGCGATGGCGACGATTGCGCTGACGATGCTGTCGGAGGCCTCGTTCTCGCCGATGTCCCTGACGAACGCGCGGTCGATCTTCAACACGTCGAACGGCATGTGCCTCAGATAGGCGAGCGACGAGTAGCCCGTGCCGAAGTCGTCGATCGCGATGCGCACGCCTTTCGCGTGCAGCCGTTCCAGCGTGCTCAGCGCGCGCGACGAGCTTTCCACCAGCAGGCTCTCGGTAATCTCCAGCTCCAGATAGAACGGCCGCATGCCGGTTGCCCGCAGCACGTTCTCGATGCGTTCGAGAAAGTCGGGGTGGCTGATCTCGCGGCTCGAGACGTTGAGCGAAATGCGGCTCGGTGCGACACCGCTGGCGACCCAGCTCTGGTACTGCCGGCACACGGTCTCCCGCACGAAGTCGCCCATCTGCTCGATCAGATTGCTTTGCTCGGCGATGGCGATGAATTCGGCCGGGCCGACTGCGCCCCGCTGGGGATGCTGCCACCGCAGCAGTGCTTCTGCGCCCACCACCTTGCCGCTTCTGAGGTCCAGCATCGGCTGGTATGCCACCGTCAGCTGTTTCAGACTCACCGCCTGTCTCAGGTCTCGCTCGAGCGCCGCACGCGTAGCCACTTCGGTGTTGATGCGCTCTTCGTAGAACATGATGCGGCCCGCGCCGCCGGCTTTTGCGCGCGACATTGCGACGTCCGCGTTGTGCAGGAGCCGGGGCGCGTCGCGGCCGTCGTCGGGATACAGCGAGACCCCGACGCTCGCGCCGAGGTGATATTCCTCGCCGTCGACCACGAAAGGCGCGGAAAGGGCCGCACCGAGCTTTTCGGCCACCTTGCCTGCATTGACGCCGGCGGGGATGGTCGGCAGGAGGGCCAGAAACTCGTCGGCGCCGTAGCGCGCCAGTATGTCCTGCTCGCGCAGGCAGCTTTTCAGCCTGACCGCGGCCTCGCGCAGCACTTCGTCTCCGCCGCTGTAGCCCGCACAGTCGTTCACCTTCTTGAATTCGTCCAGGTTGATGAAAATCAGGGCCAGTCTCAGGTCATCCCGCTGTGCCCTGGAGATTTCAGTGACCAGACGCTGGGTCAGGGAGCGCCGGTTGGGCAGGCCCGTGAGCGAATCGAAGTGGCCTTCCAGATAGTGGTTCTCGCGATGGGTGCTCGCGGTAAGCGCAACGCCGAGGCGCGCGGCGAAGTCGCACGCGTAGGTGTGGCCTTCGTCGGTCAGGCGCGATGCACCGGTAACGCCGATCGCGAGCACGGCCGTCATCGTCGCATCGACGAATACGGGCATCAGCAGTACGTGCTTTGCACCCTGGGCGGCGACACCCTCTCCGAGCGGATGGTTGCGGGCGTCATCGAGCCATCGCCCCTGCGGTTCGGACGACAGGAACTGCACCGACGCCGGCGTGCAGTCCGGCCTGTGCTCAAATGCGTCGCACCCCGTCCGGGCGACGAGTGTGCGCACCTGGGGTTGCGCATCGGTGGGCAGCATCGTCACGGCGATCACGTCGCAGCCGATGACAGGCGGCGCCCTTTTCAGGAGCACCTGAATCACGCGTTCGGTACTGGCTGATGAGAGTATCGCGCGATCGAGGTCGGCGAGAGCGCATAAGGCCTCCTGCTGGCGAGCGGCGGTCGTTGCGAACCGGGGCGCGTCGGCGAGGCCGGTACTGCCTTTGCCGGCTGCGAGGCGCAGTAGTCCACCGCTCGCTGTGGACGCGCGGCGCTTGCGTATCCAGATTACGGCTGGGACGACCCCCAGCAGGCCCGGCAGCCATTGCCCGTGACCGCCTCCCGCGGCTTCGATGTACCGGGAGCCCGCGAACAGCAGAGCCGCTGCGGCGAGTGCAAGAAATATTTTCTTTGGTGACGCGCGCGCGAGCATTCGATATCCCAGATGACGATCAGCGCGTCGCGAGCCGCTTCCGATGTTACGTTGATGAACACCCCGCTCGCGACGGCGTGTTCGATCCTGCAATCCGCGCACTGCCACCACCGGGTTCCCCGGTTCGCCATCGCGCGGAAAATCACGCAAGCGCCTGATTCAAGGGCAACGCAGACTACCAAACTGCGTCATCCCCGTCCGTGCGGAATTGCGCGAACTGCTCGCGCTCGCAGTGCATGCGGGCACGTCGAGGCCTTTGGCCGCACGCTTTCCAACGCTTTCAACGGCCGCATGCACACTTGCTTGAGTCGTGCGTGCAATGCGGCCGGTGATCCCTACAGATACTTCCAGCGTTGTCGTTAATCGTAGGGCCCGTTGCTGCACGCATGAGGCGTGGATGGTCGATGCCGGGCTGCATGCGGCCGAGTATTTCTCTCGTTCTGGGTCTTATTGACGCTTCGAAATGCAGACCTGTGCGGCACAATCGAACCGGGCACCGGTCTACTTCGCGGTGCGGCACTTCACGTGCGCTTCTGGGCGCGACGGATGAAACGACAACAACAACAACGAGCGACCCGCCTGCTGATCGAGGAGCTTGAGCCGCGCATCCTGCATTCGGCGGATGCCGCCGTGCTATACCCCCCGGCTGCGCTCATGCAGCTTGCCGAGGTCAGGCTGGTCGATGCAGGCTACACCGCCATGCGCGGACCCGCGGGTGAAACGCCGGCGGCTGAAGCGGTCGTGTCGGCGCATCGGGAAATCGCACTCGTCGACTCCGCCGTGCCCGATTACCAGGACCTGGTCGACGACATCCGGGCCACCAGCCGCGGCACCGTGGACGTTTACATTCTCGACGGCGCGAGCAACGGACTCGATCAGATCTCACGCATACTCGCCTCGCAGCACGATATCCAGGCGATACACATCATCTCGCATGGATCGGAAGGCGCCATCCAGCTGGGTTCAGGCGTGCTCAATCTGCAAACCCTGCAGAGAAACGCGGCGGCGATAGCGGGGTGGGGTGCTGCGCTGAGCGAGGACGCCGACATACTCGTTTACGGCTGTGATGTCGCCGCCGGACCGAATGGCCGCGCTTTCGTCGACGCGCTCAGCCGCATCACAGGCGCAGACGTCGCGGCAAGTGAAGACCTGACCGGGGCGCAAAGCCGCGGCGGCAACTGGACGCTCGAATACCACGCGGGATCCATCGAGGCCCAGATTGCATTCAGCGCTGCGGCCGAGGCGGCGTGGGTGGGGACGCTCGCCAACACCGCGCCCGTGCTGATCAACGCGAACAATCTGACGGCAATCGGCGAAGACCCGGTGACTAACCCCGGCACGCTCGTGTCGGACATCATCGCCGGGATGGTCACCGACGTGGATCCCGATCCGCAGGGAATCGCGGTTACCGCAGTCGTCAATACGAATGGCGCCTGGGAATTCTCGACGAATAGCGGCGGGTTGTGGACCGCTTTCGGCACGCCGAGCCAGACCAGTGCGCAGCTGCTCGCTGCGGATGGCACGACTTTCGTGCGCTTCGTGCCGAACGCGAACTGGAACGGCACAGTCGCCAACGGACTGACTTTCCGCGCGTGGGACCAGACCAGCGGGATCGTGGGCGGGACGGCCGACGTCACCACCAACGGCGGCGCGACCGCTTTCAGCAGCACCGAAGCCAGTGCGAGCATTACGGTCACGCCGGTCAACGATGCACCGACGCTGGGCAATGGCACGCTCGCCGCTGTCAACGAAGATACCGCGAGCCCGCCGGGGCAGTCGGTGAGCACCATCTTCGCCGGTCAGTTCGCCGACGTCGACGCCGGCGCGAGCTTCAGCGGCATTGCCGTCGTCGGCAACACGGCCAGTGCGGTGACAGAAGGCGTGTGGCAATACTCGTCCAACGCGGGCGGCAACTGGTTTGCGATCGGCACGGTGTCGGACGGCGCTACGGCGCTGGCGATCAGTGCCTCGAGCCTGATCCGCTTCGTTCCGGTCGCCGACTACAACGGCACGCCGACCGCGCTCATCGTGCGCGGCATGGACGAGACCTATGCAGGCGGTTTTTCGACCACCGCGGGGGCACAAACCCGCGTCAACGTCGACACGACGACCAACGGCGGCAGCACGGCGATCGCCGCGGCGACGGCCACCCTGTCGACGAGTATCACGCCGGTCAACGACGCGCCGACTGCGACCAACCTCAATGCCGCGCAGACTTACACCGAAGACACACCGCTGGCACTGACCGCAATCGTCGTGAGCGATATCGACAGTGCCAATGTGACGGTCACGCTCACGCTGTCGAACCCCGGGGCCGGAAGTCTGAACACGGGAACTTCAGCCGCGGTGACTTCGACCTACGTTGCCGGTACCGGCGTGTGGACCGCAAGCGGCGCAATCGCCGACGTGAACATCCTGCTGGCCTCGCTTACGTTTACACCGACGCTCGATTTCAACAGCAATTTCACCATCGCTACCAGCGTGAGCGATGGAGTCGCGCCCGCGGTCACCGGCGGCAAGGCGATGACCGGAACGTCCGTCAATGACGCGCCGGTGATCACGACCACGCTGAGCAGCAAGGCTTATCCGATCGGCACGGCGGCCACCGCGATCGACACCGCCGTTACGGTCGTCGACGTCGACAACGCGAGCCTCGCGAGCGCTTCGGTATCGATTACCGGCGGTTACGTCAACGGCAAGGACGTGCTGGCATTCGCCAACCAGTCCGGAATCACCGGGACGTGGACCGCCGCGACGGGGGTGCTGAGCCTGAGCGGAAGCGCGAGCCTTGCACAGTACGAGACGGCGCTGCGCAGTGTCACGTTCGTGACCAGCAGTACCACGTCCGGGCCGAGGGTGGTGTCGTTCCAGGCGAATGACGGCACAGCCGGCAGCGTAGTCGCAACGCGAACGGTCACCGTCGGCCAGGAAGTGCCTTCGCTGTGGGTGTCGGCGAAGTCGACCGCCACCACGTCCCCCGGAACCGGCGCGCTGACGTACAACGACGGTCAGGTCGCCCGCGTGTCCGGTCCCAACCTCGTGCTGGGCTCAGGCACCAGCGGCGCCACGTTCTCGCGGGTCTTCGACATCGACAGCTTTGCCCAGGACGGCAACGCCGACATCAATGGCCTGCACTACGTCAGCACCACGGTCACCGTGGGCACGACCAATGCGGTCACGCTCCAGCGCGGCGACATCCTGCTGTCGGTCACGTCGAACGAGACGCTGGGCGGCGTGGCGGTGACCAACCGGGACGTCGTGCTGTTCAGGCCGACCAGTGCGGGCGATTATTCCGCGGGAACATTCTCGATCCTGCTTCGTCAACCGGGCAACACCGGCGCCAACGTGCGTGATTTCGCGCTGGTCGAAACCGCGATGACCGTCGGCGGGACCGCGCTGCAGGCCGGCGATTTCCTGCTCGTGTTCAGCGGCGGGGCTTACGACAAGGACGTGCAGCGGTTCCAGGCGACGACGATGGGCACCAGCCCGACCGGCGGCACGCTCTCGGTCCTGATCGACGGCGACGGTTCGGCAGGCATCGGTTTTTCTCAGCAAATCTACGGGCTCGAGCTGGTGCAACACGACATCACGCTCGGCGGCGTGAGCCTGACCCAGGGCCAACTGCTCGTCTCGCTCAACGGCGGCACGACGGTCGGCATCAATGCCCTGGCGGTGACTGCGTTCGACATTTTCACCCTCACGGTGAGCGCAACAGGCAACGGCACGTCGTCCGCAAGCGCCGCAATGCTGTTGCGAGGCGCCGATGTCGGGCTGAGCTCCGGCGGCGAGGAGAACGATGCGCTCGCGCTGGTCGGCGTCTACAACACCGCGCCGGTGCTCGATGCCGCGAAGACGCCGGTGCTCGCCGCGGAGCTCGAAGATTCCGGCGCGCCGGTCGGCGCGGTCGGCACGCTCGTGTCTGCGCTCGTCGATTTCAACCTGCCTGCAGGCCAGGTCGACAACGTCACCGATCCGGATACCGACGCCCAGCTCGGAATCGCGGTGATCGTCGCCGACACTACGAATGGAAGCTGGTGGTATTCGACGAACAACGGCGGGGCCTGGAGTGCGCTGGGCGCCGTGAGCAGTAACAGCGCACGCCTGCTCGCAGCGGATGGTCTGACGCGGATTTATTTCCAGCCGACGGCCAACTACGCCGGCACAGTGACCGATGCTATCGTCTTCCGCGCGTGGGATCAGGCCACCGGAAGCAACGGGGGGACGGCCAATACATCGACCAACGGCGGCTCGACGGGATTCAGCACGGCTTTCGACGGCGCCAACCTGACGATCACGGGGATCAACGACGCGCCCGTGCGCACCGCCGGTTCGCCGTCAGCCATCAACGTCAACGAAGACAGCGCCAACACGACCGCCGTGACCCTCGGCCTGGGCAGTCTCGCTTACGGTCCGGGCGGCGGCGCGGACGAGTCGGGCCAGACGCTGACGTACACAGTTACCGCAATTCCTGCGCACATCACGCTGTGGCTCGCGGACGGCACGACATCGGTCGCCGCCAGTACGACGGTGACGCTGGCGCAACTCCAGGGACTCAAATACAAAACCGTGGCCGACGCCAACGGCAGCGGCAACCTCACCTGGACGGTGCAGGACAATGGCGGAACAGCCAACGGCGGCGCTGACACGCTCACCGAAAATCTCGCGATCACGGTCAATGCGGTCAACGATGCGCCTGTGCTGAGCGGTACGGCAAACCTGGCGGGCATTAACCAGAACGACATGACGAGTGGCGGCACGCTGGTCACCGACCTGCTCGCAGGGTACGTCACCGAAGTCGACTCCGGTGCGCTCGCCGGAATCGCCGTGACGGGCGTCAACGACACCAACGGCGCGTGGCAATACTCGACCAACGGCGGCGGCGCGTGGACTGCTTTCGGTTCGCCCGGCACCACGAGCGCGAGATTGCTGGCGGCCGACGCCAGCACTTACGTACGCTTCGTGCCGAACGCGAACTGGGTCGGGACTGTCACCGGCGGCCTGACCTTCAGAGCGTGGGACCAGACTGCGGGCATCGCCGGCGGCACGGCCGATGTCAGCGCGAGTGGCGGCACGAGCGCGTTCAGCACCGCTTCAGCGAGCGCGTCCATTACCGTTCATGCGTACCCGATCCTGTTTTCGGGAACCTATCTGGAGAATTTCAGCTCGCTGGGCGCGAGCGGCACTCAGATGGCTGCAGGTTACCGGGCGATGATGATCGCCGGCTCAGGTGCCACGTACGACGCCGCCAACCCCATCACCGCGGCCGCCATTGCCAGCGCGACTGCGACCAACCAGACGCTGCTCGTATGGAACCCGGGCGACTCACCCGTTCACTCCCAGACTCAGCTGGCGAACGGGGGATCGATCGGGAATGCGGCCGATCGCGCGCTGCTGAGCGGTTCGCACAGCAACGCCGCCACGGTGATCGAGCTGGCGATGCGCAATACAACGGGCAGCCCGCTCTCGACGATCTCCTTCGCGTACGACATGAAGGTGCTCACTGACACCGGCGGAACCCCAACGACCGAAGCCGGCGAGCTTCCAGGCTATTCGTTCTTCTACAGCCTGACGGGCGGCACGACGGCCGCCGAGTGGACCGCCGTGCCGTCGCTGGCCACCACGTCGACAGTGGTCGGGACGGTGACGTCGGTCAGCGCGACACTCAATTTCGCGACCCCGCTCGCCAATAACGCCACGATGTATTTCCGCTGGGCCGACGACAACTACCCGAGCGTCGACCAGGATTTCGCGATCGACAACGTCGCGGTACAGCGCGTCAACAACGCGCCGGCGCTCGCCGCAATCGAAGGGGCTGCAATCGCCTACGTCGAGAATGCCGCCGCCACACCGATTACCGGCGCGCTCACCATCGCCGACGTCGACAACGTGAATCTCACGGGCGCGACGGTCACAATATCCGCCAATTACGCCAACGGCCAGGATGTGCTGGGCTTTGCCAACCAGAACGGCATCACCGGAAGCTGGAGCGCTGCGACCGGGGTCCTGACGCTGAGCGGGTCGGCGACGCTCGCGAATTACCAGGCTGCTTTACGCTCGGTCACCTACGTCAACAGCAGCGACGCACCGAGCACGCTGACGCGCACGGTTTCCTTTGTCGTCAGCGACGGCACCGACGCGAGCAACACGGTCACGCGCGACATCACCGTCACCGCAGTGAACGATGCGCCGGTATTGATCGGCACCAACGACCTTTCGAGCGTGAACCGCAATCCGACATCGAACGCGGGAACGCTGGTCGCCGACCTGCTTGCGGGCCACGTGACCGATGCCGACGCCGACCCGCTCCAGGGCATCGCGGTCACCGCGGTCGACAATACCAGCGGCGCATGGCAGTACTCGACCGACGGCGGCTCGACTTGGGCGGCTTTCGGGTCCCCGGGCGCTGCGACCGCCAGGCTGCTTGCCGCCGACGCGCTCACCTTCGTGCGCTTCGTGCCCAACTCCAATTTCAGCGGAACGGTCGCCAACGGGCTTACTTTCAGGGCGTGGGACCAGACCAGCGGGGTGGCCGGCGCGACTTCCGACACGGCGGTGAACGGCGGCACTGCGGCGCTCAGCTCGGGATCCGCGAGTGCGTCGATCATAGTGACTGCCGCAAACACCGCCCCCGTGCTATCCGGCAGCAACAATCTCACAACGATCAACGAAGACCCCGCTGTCAACGGCGGGACGCTCGTCTCCGCGATGATCGCCGGAGCGACGAGCGACGCCGACCCCGGCGCGCTCACCGGTATAGCGGTCACGGCGGTCGACAACACCAACGGCACCTGGCAATACTCGCTCAACAGCGGGGCGGTGTGGACCAGCTTCGGCGCAGCGACCGCGACGAGCGCGAGACTGCTTGCCGCCGATGCCGCGACCTACGTGCGTTTCGTGCCGAACGCCGACTGGAACGGCACCGTCACCAACGGCATCACGTTCCGCGCGTGGGACCGCAGCAGCGGTATCGCGGGCGGGACCGCCGATACCACTGGTGTGCCCGGCACGTTCCGCGACAGCTTTCAGACGGCTTCGTACACCAACAACGACGGCACGCTGGCGTGGACCGGGGCGTGGGTCGAAAACGACAGCCTGGGCGGCGGCGCGGCGAGCGGCCGGTTCAGAATATCGGGCGGCACGCTGGCGATACAGGCCGGTAACGTCGGCGACTTCATCTATCGCGAAGTCAACATGACGGGCGCGACGGGTGCGACACTTTCGTTCGCCTACGCGAGCGGCCTGAAGAACAACGCGGTGCTGCACGTGCAGATTTCGAGCGACGGCGGCACGACGTACACGACGCTGGCGGGCGGCGTCTTCGATTCCTCGACGAACACCCTCGCAGGCAGCCGCAGCTACGACATCACGTCGAGCATCGGCCCCAACACGCGTATCCGCTGGTACGTCGTCGGCGGGGAAGGCGCCGCCGACAAGAATTCGTTTTACGTAGGCAGCGTGCAGGTTACCGATACGGCGCGTAACGGCGGCGCCACGGCTTTCAGCACCGCGACCGCCAGCTCCAGCGTTACGGTGAACGCGGTCAACGATGCCCCGGTGCGGATCGCAGGCGCGGTCGCCAACCTCACCGTGCTCGAAGATGCGGCGGCGACTTCGCTCGGGCTCGGCGCTTTGACTTATGGGCCGGGCGGCGGCGGTGACGAAGCGGGGCAGACGCTTGCCTACACGGTGACCGCGTTGCCATCGGCGGCGCTCGGCGCGATCACGCTCGCGGACGGCACCACGGCGGTCGCGGCGAACACGACCTACTCGCTCGCTCAGATGCAGGGCATGAAATTCAAGTCTGCTGCGAATGCCAACGGCGGGCCGTCGACGTTCAGCTGGACCGTGGTCGACAGCGGGGGCACGGCAAATGGCGGCGTCGACACGCTGAGCGAGTCGCTCACCGTCTCGGTGACTTCGGTGAACGATGCACCGCTCGGCGCCAACCGGACCGTCACGACGCTCGAAGACACGGCGTATACCTTTACCGCCGCCGATTTCGGCTTTACCGATCCGTCCGATTCGCCGGCCAATGTTCTGCTCAACGTGAAGATGACGACCGTGCCGGGCGCAGGCGCGCTCGCGCTGTCGGGTATGGCTGTGAGCGCCGGGCAGTTCGTGTCGGTGGCGAACCTCAATGCGGGCAATCTGAAGTTCACCCCGGGATCGAATGCAAACGGCGCGGGCTACGCGAGCTTCACGTTCCAGGTGCAGGACGATGGCGGGGTCGCCAACGGCGGGGTCGACCTCGACCCGACCCCGAAGACGATGACGGTGCACGTGACTTCGGTCAACGACGCGCCGGTGGGCGCGAGCACGACCGTGACGACCCTCGAAGACACGGCGTACACGTTCACTTCAGCCGATTTCGGCTTTGCCGATACCGCCGATTCGCCGGCGAACGCGCTGCTCAACGTGAAGATGACGACCGTTCCTGGCGCCGGCACCCTCTCGCTGTCGGGTGTGGCGGTGAGCGTCGGGCAGCTCGTATCGGTGGCGAACATCGATGCGGGAAATCTGAAGTTCACACCGGCTTCGAATGCAAATGGTGCGGGCTATTCTAGCTTCACGTTCCAGGTGCAGGACGATGGCGGCGTCGCCAACGGCGGGGTCGATCTCGATCCGACACCGAAGACGATGACGGTGAACGTGACTTCGGTCAACGACGCGCCGGTGGGCGCCAACCGGACGGTCACGACGCTCGAAGACACGGCGTACACCTTCACCGCGGCCGATTTCGGTTTTACCGATACCGCCGATTCGCCGGCCAACGCGCTGCTCAACGTGAAAATGACGACCGTGCCGGGTGCGGGGACGCTCGCGCTGTCGGGGGTGGCCGTGAGCGCAGGACAGTTCGTGTCGGTGGCGAATATCAATGCGGGCGATCTGAAGTTCACCCCTGCCGTGAATGCGAGCGGCGCGGGCTACGCGAGCTTCACGTTCCAGGTGCAGGACAATGGCGGTGTCGCAAATGGCGGCATCGACCTCGACCCGGTGCCGAAGACGATGACGGTGAACGTGACGTCGGTCAACGACGCGCCGGCGGGCACCAGCACGACCGTGACCACACTCGAAGACACGGCGTACACCTTTACCGTCGCTGATTTCGGCTTCGCCGATGCGGCCGATGCGCCGGCGAACGCACTGCTCAACGTGAAGATCGCGGCGCTTCCCGGTGCCGGCGCCTTGACCCTGTCCGGGGTCGCGGTCAGCGCCGGCCAGTTGGTCTCGGCGGTGGACATCGCGTCCGGCGCACTCGTGTTCACGCCGCTTGCGGACGCGAACGGCGCGGGCTACGCGAGCTTCACGTTCCAGGTGCAGGACGACGGCGGTGTCGCCAACAGCGGTGTCGATCTCGATCCGGCGCCGAAGACGATGACGGTGAACGTCACGCCGGTGAACGATGCACCCGCGGGTGCGGCCAGGACGGTGACCACGCTGGAGGACGCCGCCTATACGTTCAGCGCGGCGGACTTCGG
>JBKJKJ010000559.1:0-5966 GCA_046597455.1 Burkholderiales bacterium | reverse complement strand
ATGAGGTCGGTGGGCGTCTGCCCGGCAGCCCCCGGCTCGTTCGTGAGCCGCTGCGGGCGCGGATTCAGCGGCTCTTCATTGCAGTCCTTTGCGTCGCCTGCGCGCATGCGGTCGCTTCTGGCAACAACGGCGCGCCGCGCGAGCTGATTCATCCCTACCCTCCGACCGGACCGGTTGAAACAAGCGGTACCGTCGCCGCCAACAAAGTGCTGCGTGCGATGCAGCGCTACGCAATGCCCGCGTTCACCGACACGCTTGCCCTGCACGTCGCGCGAACACTGGAAGGGGATTCGGGCGATGCCGTACGCGTGACGCGCAAGGTCCGGCAGGGCGGGCTCGAGGCTGCCGCGGCCGTCGCGTCAGCTGCGCCGGACGGCCGCACGCTGCTGCTCGCAGGTGCCAGCGCGACAATCTCCAAATGCGCGTCTGAACCGGGCCGGGTCACCGATCGCGCGCTGCGTCCCGTCGCCCTTGTCGCGAGCATGCCTTATGTCGTCATCGGCACCGCCGACGCGAAGCACGAAAGCCTGGCGGACGTGATCGGCGTCGCGCGGCGCGCCCCGGACCGGTTGCTCATGGCGAGCGTGGGCGAGAGAAGCGTGGGCCATCTCGCGATCGAGTCGCTGCGTTCGCGCTATGGCGTGCTGATAGAGCCCGTCGCGTATAACGGCGGCACCGCCGCGCTACAGGCCGTTGCGACGAAGCAGGTGAGCATTGCGCTGGTTCCTTTGCCGGCGGTATTGCCGTATCTCGGTGGCGGCCGCATCAAAGCCCTGGCCATCGCGGCGCCGCAGCGGCATCCGGGCATAGCGCATGTTCAGACGACCGTGCAGGCGGGTATGTCCGGGTTCCAGGCGATCGGCTGGTTTGGCGTGTTCGCGCCGGCGCGCGTTTCGCAAGCGGTGAGCGGTGAGCTGAACGCGGCGCTCGCGCGGGGTCCCGAGTCGGCGCAGGCACGCGAGCTCTTTTTCGATCTCGGCTTGCGACTCGAGCGAGGCGGTGCCGGGGTGTGCGCCGGAAGCTCGATCTACGGCGGGGCGCCTCCACCATCGTTGTGACCGGCGGGTCGCCATGTGCGATTATTGCGGTGGCCGCCGCGCGGTCTGCTTCGATCCCACCAGGAGACTGCCATGAGCGACCCCATCGATCACAGCAAGCCAGGCCGCCGTTCGTTTCTGAAAAGCACGGCTGCGGTCGCCGGCGGCGCGATCGCCGCAGCCACACAGCTTGCGCAGGCCGCGGACGTGCCGGCCGACAAACCCAAGGCGGCGGCCGCGCGTCTTCCCAGTGAAACGTTTATCACGCGCCCGGGATCGGATTTCATGGCCGACGTGCTCAAGGCGATCGGCCTCAAATATGTCGCCATCAATCCTGCGGCGGGTTTTCGCAGTCTTCAGGAATCGATCATCAACTATTCGGGCAACAAAAACCCCGAGATCATCACCTGCCTGCACGAGGAGTCCGCAACGCACATGGCGCAAGGCTATGCGAAGGCGGCGGGCGAGCCGATCGGCGTCATGGTCCACGGCACCGTCGGGCTGCAGCATGCGTCGATGGCCCTCTACAACGCCTGGGTCGACCGCGTGCCGCTGATCATCTTCGCCGGCAACGGTATCGATGCCGCGACGCGCCGGCCGGGCGTCGAGACGATACACAGCGCACAGGATCCCGCGGCACTGGTCCGGGAATTCGTCAAATGGGACGACCAGCCCGCGTCCCTTCAGCATTTCGCCGAGTCGACGGTGCGTGCCCACAAGATCGCGATGACCGCGCCGAGGGAGCCGGTGCTGATCTGCCTGGACATGGACTTGCAGGAGCATCCGATCAAGGACGCCGACAAACTGCGCATTCCAAAGATGACGCGCGTGTCTCAGCCGCAGGGCGACACGACGGCCCTGCGCGAAGCGGCGAAGCTTCTGGTTGCCGCAGAACACCCGGTCATTATCGCCGATCGGGCGATACGGTCGCCCGCGGGTCTGAAGCTGATGGTCGAGCTCGCCGAAGCGCTGGGTGCGCCGGTGGTCGATCTCGGAAACCGGGTCAACTTCCCCAATACGCACGACCTGGACGTGTCCTTCCTCCGGCAGTCGGTGGTGCGCGAAGCCGACGTGCTGCTGCTGCTCGAGCTGAACGACCCGTGGGGCAACCTCAATTACTTTCGCGACCCCTACAAGACCTATGGCCCGACGACCAAGCCCGGCGCCAAGGTCATCACGGTGTCGATGCAGGATGTCTATCACAAGTCCAACTACCAGGACTTCCAGCGCTACATGCCGGCCGATCTCGCGATCGGCGGGGACGTGGAAGCCTCATTGCCCGACCTGATCGAAGCGGTGAAACGGGCGACGACGAGCGAGCGCAGGAGCGCGTTCGCCCAACGCGCGCAGGCCGTGGGGAAGATGCATCGGCAGATGAAGGATCGCGCGCGGGAGGCAGCGGCGGTCGGGTGGGACGCGAGCCCGGTCAGTACCGCGCGCATCGCAGCTGAGATGTGGAACGTCATCAAAGACGAGAAATGGGCGCTGCCGATGAGCGATCGCATTCCGTGGGCGCGCCGGCTGTGGCCTGTCACGGAGCACTATCAGATGCTCGGCAGCGCAGGCGCGGCGGGTGTGGGCGGTTGCGCGCCGATCTCTGTAGGCGCCGCACTGGCCAACAAGGACAAAGGCATACTCACGGTGTCGTTCCAGCCCGATGGCGACCTCATGTATGCACCGGGCGTGCTCTGGACCGCAGCGCACCACAAGATTCCGATCCTCATGCTGATGCACAACAACCGCTGCTATCACCAGGAGATCATGCACGTGCAGCGGATGGCGGCGATACACGATCGGGCGCAGAACACGGCGCGCATCGGCACCGAAATCACCAGTCCCGATATCGACTTCGCCAAGCTTGCGCAGGGTATGGGGGTGTGGGCGGAAGGGCCGATCACCGATCCGTCTAAAATCGGACCCGCGTTGAAGCGCGCGCTTGCGGAGGTGAAGAATGGCCGCCCGGCGCTGGTGGATGTGATCTGCCAGGGGCGTTAGTGGCCTGTATCAGTAATTTCGAGAGGAACGTTCGCAACGGCCGCCCGCTCGGGAGCGGGCGCGTCGCTCACCGGTAAGTTGCTACCGGTTCTAACGTTACGCTCCAACAGTGACGCGTCTCGAATGCGCTTAACAGGACCGGTCGCCCTGAGCGGGCGCGCCTCTGCTGCTGTTGACGTGGAACTGCGGCTGTTCAGGCTTGAACTGTGTCGCCGCGCGACGCTCCGCACGAACGGTCAAGGGTATGGGCGCGAGCTTCAGACACCACACTACAGGTCCTTCAGCAGCGGAATGTCTTTTGCGGCCGGGGAAGGCCGTGTCGAGAACAGGTAGTGATAGATGTCGGCGAGATCCTGGTTGCTGACATGCTTTTCGGTGTACGGTGGCATGGCCTGGCGGGGCTTGCGCACCTGCGTCACGAAAGCCTGGAACGGAAACGGATTCGGATAGATCTTCGGACCGGCGCCGCGCTCTCCGCCCTGCCCGACGGTGCCGTGGCACGTGTAGCAAAGCTGTTGCGTGTAGATCTGCCCGCCGCGCGTGGCGTCGCCCGGCGGCGCGCCCAGAGACTGCGCGGTCTGTGCAAGCGCGCCGCTGCAGGTTATGCCGGCCATCACGATCAGGACCGGAATTCGGGCGACCCTTTGCATAGTCCGCATAGTCGGTCTACTCCATTACTTGGGCTGGATCGGAAGGTTGCCTAGCATACGCGCAGTGCTGTGCGCCGTTCAAGCGCGGTCCGAAGCGTGGCGACCGCATCACGGCGGCCGACGAAATCGGGCGCGTGACCGGCGCTGAATAAGATACGCCGGCGAATGCCGGCAGCATAACGGAGGAAGCATCATGGTAAAAACGTTGAGCACGATCACATTCGCGGCGACCTGCGCGTGTGCACTGCTGTCGGGAAGCGCCGCCGCACAGACGTATCCCGCCAAGCCCGTTCGCATCGTCGTGGGATTTGCGCCTGGCGGCGGCGTCGACATGTCGGCGCGAGCGGTGGGCAAGTATCTGGGCGAGGCCGTGAGCCAGACGATCATCGTCGACAACCGCCCCGGCGCTGCGGGCAATATCGGCGCTGCGTATGTTGCCAAATCGACACCTGACGGCTATACGCTGCTCATGTCGAATTCCACGATCTCCACGCCGGGGCTGTTCGTGAACCTGCCTTTCGATGTGAACAAGGACCTCGAGCCCGTCAGCCTCGTGGCGATAGGCCCTTCGGTGCTGGCCGCGCACCCGTCTTTCCCGGTGAAAACGGTCAAGGAATTGATCGCGCTCGCGCGCGCCCGACCCGGGCAGATCAGTTACGGCTCGGGCGGCGTCGGCAACGTGACGCATCTCGAGATGGAGCTCATCCGGTCTCTCACCGGCGTCAAAATGGAGCACATCCCTTATAAAGGCAGCGCGCCGTCGATCGTGGGACTCGTGAGCGGCGAAGTTCAGGTCCTGTTCACCTCCGTACCCGCTGCACTGGGGCAGGTGCGCGCAGGCAGGATGAGGGCCATCGCGGTCTCGACACTCAAGAGGAGCGGCGCGCTTCCCGATATCCCGACGATCGACGAATCGGCGCTGAAGGGCTACGACGCGGCGAGCTGGTATGGATTGTTCATGCCTGCGGGCGCACCGAAGAACGCCGTCGCAGCGATCAGCCGTGAAGTCGTCAGGATCATGCAGGCCCCGGACATCAGAGACCGCTTCATGGCCGACGGCTTCGAACCCGCCGGGCTGGGTCCCGACGGCTTCGCCCAGTATTTGCGCCACGAAATCGTGAAGTGGGAGAAAGTCGTCAAGGCCGCGGGCATCAAGCCCGAGTAGCGCAGGACGATGCAGGGCAGACGAGAACAATCCGATCTGCCGAAGCCGGTTTCAGGCAGCTCTGGAAAGCGCTGCCGTGGGCGCAACCGTGAGGCGTCCCCTGGTGCAGCAAGCTCGCGAGCGCAAGCGAGGCGGATCTGATGCTCGTTGGCGAGCGTGTGCTGAACGCGCGTCACCGCGTACCAATGTCAGGGGGACAGCACGACAGTGACTGTCCGATCGACCAGTGTCTTGTCGATATAGCAGACCACACCCGGATTCGCCGCAACCAGTCGTTTCGCCTCGTCGCTGTCGTGCACTTGCCGCGGCGGCTGCCCCCGACCCGTGAAGATAATTTTCGCCCAGTGGGCTTTGACTTGCGCCGCGGACTTTCCGGTCAGTTTCGTATAGAACGCATCGCGTAAAGGGGAGCCTTCCACGAGGTCGCAC
This sequence comes from Burkholderiales bacterium, assembly GCA_046597455.1. Taxonomy (GTDB): domain Bacteria; phylum Pseudomonadota; class Gammaproteobacteria; order Burkholderiales; family SG8-41; genus JAQGMV01. The sequence continues at coordinate 690 of JBKJKJ010000559.1, read as the reverse complement.
GGCGTCGCCGGGGTGCCGTCTGGAAAGCGGCTCGACCTCCCGAGATAGATATCGGCGAGCTGGGCGGGGCTGAGGGCGGCGACCGCGCTCCTGGACGACACGACAGCCACAGGCTCGGCCTCCGCGGCGGCGGCGGACAGGCCCACCCCCATGACGAGGACGGCCAGTACGATGCGGTTTCTGAGGGCCATGAGCGGTTAGAACACGAAATCGAGCGCGACACTGACGACGTTGACCGTGCCGCCGGGCCTGAAGTTCGCCTGAACGTTCCCGAGCCGTCCGCTCGAACCCGGCTCCAGGTCCACGCGATCGTATTGCAGTTTCAGTGCCATGTCCTTCCTGAAGTCCCAGCGGGTGCCGGCGGCGATGCTGTTCTGTGCGAAAGCCGTCGCGGTAAGGCCGTTGTTGAGATTGGTATTCAGAGCGGACGCCGCTGCGGCGAGCGGGAGCGGCATGCCTGCGGTGGATATGCCGGCCTCCGATCGTTTGTCCGCGCGCAGGCCGGCAACCGTGAGATACGGTGTGAACGTTCCGATGCGGTAGCCGGCGGTCACGTACCACGCGGTCGAATCAGCGAGCAGCGAGTGCGCTTTCGACTGTGCCCATTCGGCCATCAGCAGCCACTGATCCCGATCGTAGCTCGCGCCCAGCGCAAGTATCGAGACCTGCGCGTTCTCGAAGCGGTATTTG
>JBKJKJ010000241.1:0-7015 GCA_046597455.1 Burkholderiales bacterium | reverse complement strand
GATCGCTTTCCTGAGCGCCGCGGCGGTCTTCACCTTTGCCCGCGGCGCGATGTAGAGCTCGGTTCCATGGCAGCTCCACCAGTCCTGCCTCGGCTGCCATGGAACCGAGCTCTACATCGCGCCGCGGGCAAAGGTGAAGACCGCCGCGGCGCTCAGGAAAGCGATCGTGAACTGGAACGACCGCATGAATCCCAAATTCACCAGGAAGGAAATCGACGACATCGGCGCCTATCTCAATCGCGACTTCTATCGCTTTTCCCCGTAGCGCGATACGGGGTCGAGCGGAACGCGATACGCCGGGGCCGACATCAATCTGTTGATCCACATCAACGGGCGCACGGTCCCGCCGGTCATAATGATCCAGCCCACGCAATGTGCTGCAGACGCCTGCCCGTCGAGCCATCGCCCTCGGGGCGTACTTCAGCGCCTTGTTTCGCGCTGACAACCATCCGCGAAAAACGAACGAAGGAGCTTCAATGAACGCAACCACCGAAAGATTCGTCACCGACATGCAAGCCGTTGCAGCGGACGTACGCGAGCCCATCACCGCCACGGCCGAGCACGCCGCGGGGCCCATCGTGCGCGCTCGAGAGAGGACGAATGCAGCGCTTGCGAAAGTTCAGTCGGGGATTTCGGCGGCGCAGCGAGCCGCCGCAGCAAAAGCGCGCGCCGCGGACGGGTATGTTCATGCTTCACCGTGGCCGTTCATCGGCACGGCCGTGCTCCTCGGCGTCGCCATCGGGGTCGCGCTCGCGCGGCGTTGAAACGCGTACCTTGCGTCCCGTCCGGGGGCGGGAGATGTGATGCCGGGGCGAAGGGGCTCGAGAGCAAACGTGCGTACTGACCAGCATCGGGGCGTCGACCGCGATGGGTGTTGCGGTATGGATGCGTTGTGACACACGGAGGTTTGGATGAGAGTCGGAAAATATGCGACGCAGGACGTGCCCACGATCGACGGCCGCGCGACCGTGTCTCGGGGTGCGGAGCTGATGCGCGCGCGTCATGTCGGAGACCTCATCGTCGTCAAAGGGCAGGAGAACAGACTCGTGCCCGTGGGCATCGTCACTGATCGGGATATCGTCGTGGGCGTCATCGGTCAGGGTCTCGATCCGCGGGCGACTTGCGTCAACCAGGTGATGAGTAAGCCGCTACTCATGGTCAACACCGAGGACCAGCTCACTGACGCGCTACGCGCGATGTCCGACCAGGGCGTGCGCCGCGCGCCCGTCGTAGACGACCACGGTGTGCTCAAAGACATCCTCGCGCTCGACGATCTGATCAGCGTACTCGCCGCCGAGCTTGCGCGCGTCACACGGCTGATCCGAATCGGTCTGGAACGCGAGCAGGCGCGCACGAACGACGCGTGCCGCAACGAATTTTCCACCTAGTGGAGCGTAACGTTAGAACCGGTAGCAACTTGCCGGTGATCGACGGGCCCGCTTCCGAGCGGGCGGCCGTTGCGAACGTTACTCTCGAAATGACTGATACAGCCACTAAAGGCCGGCAGTCGCGCCCGACGTTTACGGATGCGCGCCGCCTTTCGATCGTTTCGTGTATGAGGCAAGGTCATGGCCAGGCTTGAAGCGAATGTCCCCGCGCTCATCGAGGCGCTGACCCGGCGCGAGTGCTATCCGCACCCCGTCGGGAGCGTCGAGCGGCTGGAGACTCACATCTCCTGGGTGCTGCTCACCGGCGCGTATGCCTACAAGATCAAGAAGCCGGTGCGCCTCGGTTTTCTGGACTTCTCCAGCCTGGAGGCGCGCCGTCAATACTGCGAAGAGGAGCTGCGGCTCAACCGCCGACTCGCGCCCGGTATTTATCTGGACGTCGTCGAGATACGCGGCTTGCCGGGGGCGCCGCGCGTCGGCGGGACCGGACCGGTTCTGGAGTACGCGGTGAAGATGCACCAGTTTCCCCAGGAGGCCCTGGCGATCCGTCTGCTTGCGCGCGGGGCACTCGACCCGGCGCTCGTCAGCCGACTCGCCTCACGCGTCGCCGCCTTCCACGCGCAGCTACCGCCTGCCCCCGCCGAATCGGGCTACGGCACGCCGGATTCGGTGATTCGCAATGCCCGGGACAATTTCGCGCAGATATTTTCCCTACTCGCAGCCACTGACGATCACGAAGCGGCGCAGAGCGTGCATGACTGGACCGGGCGCGAGTTCATGATCAGGCAGGGTGACCTGCGCGCGCGTCACGCCTCGGGCCGCGTTCGCGAGTGCCACGGCGACCTGCATCTGGGCAACATCGTGCTGCTCGACGGCGAGCTCGTGCCTTTCGACTGCATCGAGTTCAATGCGGATCTGCGCTGGAACGATGTGATGAGCGAGGTCGCGTTCCTGATGATGGATCTCCTGGACCGCGGCGCGCCGCGCCTGGCGTGGCTTTTTCTCAACGAGTACCTGAAGGCTTCAGGTGATTATTCCGGCCTGTCGGTGCTGCCGTTTTATCTAACCTATCGCGGTCGTTCGCGCGAAAATCCATCTTTTGCGCGCGAGCCAGGCGCCGGGGGCAGCCGAGCGCATTCGACTCGTCGGCGCATATCACGACTACATGCGTCTCGCGCAGCAGTGCTCCAGCGTCAAACGCCCGGCTATGCTGCTGATGCACGGCTTTTCCGGCAGCGGCAAAAGCACCATCGCCCGGGAGCTGGCGCACAGCTGGGGCGCGATCCACGTGCGCTCCGATGTGGAGCGCAAGCGATTCCACGGGCTGGAAGCCTTGCAGCGTAGCGATTCGCCGGTCGGCGGCGGTCTCTATGGCAAGGACATCACGCAGGTCACCTATGCCCGGCTCGCAGACATTGCGCGCGCTGTCGTCGAGGCCGGCTACACCGTCATCGTGGATGCCGCCTTCCTCCAGCACTGGCAGCGTTCACAGCTGCGCAGAGTCGCCAGCGCGCTCGGCGCGCCGGTTGCGGTGCTCAGCGTCCAGGCGCCGGAGGATGAATTACGCCGGCGCATCGAACACCGCGCCGCGCGTTCGGATGATCCTTCGGAAGCCACCGTCGCGGTGCTGCAGTATCAGCGAGCGACCGCGCAGCCGATTGCAACGGACGAAAACGTTGCGCTCATGACGGTTGACGGGTGTGCCGCCGTGAGTCCTTCGCTCGGCATCGACATTGCGCGTTTCTTCGAAGGCGAATCGTGCGCCACCGTCACGGCGCCGTCTGTCGCGCCTCGACCATTTCTGCCGCGGGCGCAGGCTCCGGGGCGACAGGCCATGGCGCCCGAATGACATGGGCGTGGCGACCGTTCGAGCGTTCATACGGGCACTCACGCGAGGCGATACGATCGTGCCGTAGCCGGCACGATGACATCGCCTGGAGGCGCATTGCCGGCCTCAGGTGAGAGAACCGTGTACCGTGTGCGATCGGCGCACCTCCAAGCCCGTTTGAAGACGTGACCCTGCGCCTGCCCCGGCGATCTTCCTCCGCTCCACTGAACCTCGCCGGCTGATGAGTCGATCACGATCGAGGATGATGAGCGTGCGCTGCCCGTGTCTGCGGATGAGGCCCTGCTCGCCCATACGCTTGAGCACGCGACACACCATCTCGCGCGATGCGCCGACGATCTGCGCGATCTCCTCCGACCCTTGACCGACCTGCCACGCGCCATCGACGTCCGTCGAGCGTCTGCGCAACGCGTGCCCGAACGTCGAGGAAGGCAAAATTCGAGATTTTCGAGTACGCCTCGCGCAACCGCGCGGCGAGATTTTCCCGCACCAGTTGCGCGACGGCGACATTGCTGTGGATGTGCGTCTGAAATTCGTGCGGGCCCACGTACAGGAGCTCGCACGCCTGCAACGCCTCTACGCTCGCGCCATCCGACGCGGCAAGATTGAAGTCCAGATCGCTGAAGAATGCGCCGGGATCCAACACCGAGAGCGTCAGCTGACGACCGTTTTCGTCCTCCATCGAGAGCTTCACCTGGCCGGAAAGCAGCACATACAAACCCTTGGGGCCGAATCCCGCACGCACGACAACCGCATGCCGTGGGTACGACCGGCGCTGGGCCAGCGCAAACAGCGCGCCCAGGGCGCGGTCGGAAAGCGCTGAGAACGGACTCACCGTTTTCAGCGCCGCCAGGTCTATCGAGAGCGTGGTCATGGTCGCCTCCTCGCGCGCCGCCAGCGCGTCGTTGTTGATTGTTCACGCGACAAGCCCGAGGCGGACGTCGGTGCCTGCCACACCCGTCCGCAGACGCACGCTTTCCGTGTCCGCGCCCCGGCGCATTAGGATGACCCGCTCGCGCTGCCGGATGGTTGATCTGGATCAACCTTTTGCGCTGCGACGCTCCCAGCGCAGCGAAGCCGGATCGCTGCGGGCGGGCATTCGCGCTGCATGTTTGAATGCGCCGCTTTCACCTGGAAGGTGATGACGATATCGTTCGATACGCAGTCGATCGCGGATTTCGGGAAAGCGCCGACGCACGCCACCGGGTGCCAAACCCGAAGACTGTGCATGACAGCCGCCTTCAGCGTGGATAGAACGATCGCTTCCCGGATTCAGGAGAAACGCGAGAATGGCAGCACGGCACAGGGAAAGGCACAGTACCAACCGAATCGGCTGGTTGCGCGCGGCAGTATTGGGCGCCAACGACGGCATCGTCTCGACTGCGAGCCTGGTGCTCGGGGTCGCCGCGGCCCAGGCGACTCACAGCAACGTCATGATCGCGGGAATCGCCGGGCTGGTCGCGGGCGCCATGTCGATGGCGGCCGGCGAGTACGTTTCGGTTCGATCGCAGGCAGATTCGGAACAGGCCGCGCTCAACCTGGAACGCGCAGAGCTCGAAGCGGACGACCTGGGTGAACGCCGGGAGCTCAGCGCAATTTACGTCACCCGTGGCGTCGACCCGGCGCTCGCCCGACAGGTTGCCGACCAGTTGATGGCCCACGATGCGCTCGGGGCCCATGCGCGCGACGAGCTTGGATTGTCAGAGACCCTCAGTGCGCGACCGCTCCAGGCAGCGGCCACGTCGGCAGCCAGCTTCGCCGTGGGGGCCGGCATGCCGCTGCTGGCTGTCGCTCTGACCGCGCAGTCGAGCGTGATTCCCGTCGTCGCCGTGACTTCGCTGCTGTTCCTTGCGGTCCTGGGTGCTGTGGCCGCGCGGGTCGGCGGGGCAAACGTAACGACAGGCGCAATGCGCGTCACGTTCTGGGGTGCGCTTGCGATGGGGCTGACGGCAGGTGTCGGCAGTCTGTTCGGGACGGGAATCTGAGGCGCTCGTATGCCGCCATTACTCGCTTCTGCGCCCGTACCCGGCGCCGCCTCCGGGTACGACAGGGTCGCTTGATCTGGATCAACCGGGACATTCCCGATCGGCGCAAACTGTTTGCATCGATCAAAGGAGGGCGTCGTGCCGACAGCCCGGGTTCTGGCGGGAGATTGCGCAGCTCGCTCGAGACGGCAGCGCAGCCATGCCGCTGCCCCGCCGAGGCTCTCGACAGGCGATGCGCGCGAGCCCACATGAACAAATCGTGGCACTTCCACGCAGTCCGGTCGAACAACGCGTTCGGCTTCAGGTGGATCTGGCGATATGTGCGCACCGACGGATCGTCAGTCCAATCGCTGATCCCGCGCGATTACTATTACGACTGCATCCAGGACGCGCGCGAACAGGGCTACCGGGGTCCTTTTCCCGCCGGGCCGAAGGCCGCGCTGGACGCCCTGCCGGAGTTCCCGGTCGCGCGGGCGCCGGATGCACAGCCTCAGGATGCAGAAGATTCAGAAACGCGCTGCGAAGTCCGCTGCGTAAGCCTCGACGCGTCCACCGTAGTCAAGTGAAGCGTTATTGGCCTTTTCGAGAGACAGACTTCGTCGGGCGCTTCCTCACGCGCCCCTGCGTCTCTTTCTGTCCCCGCACGAGCAGGACGGGTACCGTCGCTTCGCGCAGCACGCGCTCCGCGTCGCTGCCGAGAAGGAGCCGATTCAGCCCGCGGCGCCCGTGAGTGCCCACGACGATCACGTCGGCACGCCACTTTCGCGCGTCGGCCAGGATCGCATCCGACACCGGGCGGCCGCGGCTTTTCACCCTCGCGCTTTCTGCGCGCACGCCGCTGCGGCGCGCGAGTGCCAGCGCTTCGGTGAGGGCTTTCTCACCCGTTTCCTTCAGGGAATCGAGGAGAAAACTCATGTCGCCGACCGCATCGATCGAAGGGATCATGAGTATGTCGTCGATCACGTTGAGCGCGCGCACACGAGCACGCTGGTCCTTCGCCAGCCCCACGGCATGTTTGACGCCGAGTGCCGAGGTCGTGCTGCCATCCACTGGAACGAGTATGCGCCGGTACATGATTCCTCTTTTTCGCGTGGTCACACCCGCCGACGTTATGCCGAACCGGGAGGGCCGGGCTTGATCTGGATCAAGCGCCCCGGTTCGCGCGCTACTCTTCCTTGATGCCGGCTGCCTTGATGACCTTCGTCCACTTGCCTATTTCAGAGACGATGCGCCGTTCCAGTTCCTCCGGCGTGCTGAGCGCAATCTCGGAGCCATCGCTCAGCAATCGCGCTTTGACATCGTCGCCCTGCACCGCGCGCGCGGTTTCGCTGTTCAGCCTGCGCACGATTTCGCGCGGCGTTCCGGCGGGCGCGAGCAAGGCGTAAAGCTGCTCGACTTCCAGGCCCGGCAGGCTCGCCGCAAGCGTGGGCACACCAGGCAGGATCGCGCTCTGGCGGTGGCTGGTCACACCCAGCGGCCGCAACCGCGCGCTGCGGATCGAGGGCAGCGCGGGAAGCAGGTTGCTGAACATCGCGTCGGTCTCGCCGGCCATGACCGAAGCGGTGCCCGGTGCACTGCCTTTGTAAGGCACGTGAATCATGCGGATACCTGCGAGCGCACTGAACAGCTCGCCGGCAAGGTGGGCCGGCCCGCCTTGCCCCGATGACGCATAAGTGAGCTTGCCCGGGGTGCGCCGCGCAAGTGCAATCAGGTCTTTGACCGAGTGCACCGGAACCGAAGGGTGCACGACGAGCACGTAAGCGGTCGTTGCCACCAGTGATATCGGCGCGAAGTCA
>JBKJKJ010000219.1:0-6592 GCA_046597455.1 Burkholderiales bacterium | reverse complement strand
ATACTGCGTAGTCACGTCCTCGGGCGTGACCGGGCGAAGAAGCAGGCGGGCGCCCTGAAGCCGTGGGGTGCTAACCATGATCAGCGTTTCCACCGCGGCGGCAGGATCATCGTTTCGTCGGCGACGGCGTAGCGGGCGAAGTCGATTGCCGTTTCGCTGGGATTGAGGCTGGCAGCAATCAGCTCGTGCAGTTCCTTCAGTTCCTGTACGCCGACGATCGCGTATTCCACGGCCGCCATACTGCGGACGAAGGCGAGCGCCCCGTCCATGCGGCTCATGCCGTGCGCGTTCAATGCCGCGCCGTACTCCTCCAGCGTGTTTCTCAAGGGCGCCAAGAACGGCGGAAGGTTCCCGGGCGCCATGAGCAGTACCCCCTGCAGGTAGATCGATCTTGCATGCACTTCCACCTGGCGGTGCTTGAGCCGGTCGAGATGACCCGACTGAAAGAATCGCTGGTCCAGCACGCTCAGGGGAAGCTGCACGAGGTCGGGTTCGAAGACCTGCAGGATCCGGTCGAGTTGCTCGGGCGTGTACACCGACACCCCGATCTTTTCCACCAGGCCCTCGTGCGCAAGTGCGCGCAGTGTTTCTGTGAGCTTTCGGCCGCCGGGTTTGAGGACGTCATTCGCGTGATGAACGAGCAGTCCGTAAACGCGCGCCTGCCCCAGCCGCTCCAGCGAACGCAGGAGGGTCGAGCGCAGCTCGTGACATTCGCGTGCGCCGATTTCGGCGTTGGCAAAAGCGGGTGATTTGGTGACGATGCGAAAAGCGCAGCCGCCCTGTAGCGCGACGCCGAGTCGCTGCTCGCTGTCCTCATAGAGCGGTGCGGTGTCGAGGCAGTCGATTCCCGCTGCGGCCGCGGCGTCGAGCACGCGCGTGATCTCCTCCTGGGGCGGGGCCGCGCCTCTGTTGGCGATGCCGTAGGGCATGCCAAACTGCGCCGTCCCCAGCCCCAGCTTCATTCGAGCAGCGTCCTGATCGAATCGACCACGAACGCCTGCTCGTCGTCGGACAGACCGTAGTAAAGCGGAATGCTGAGGCAGTGCCGGTAGTAGTCTTCGGCTACCGGAAACATTCCGCGGCAGTATCCCCGCCGAGCGAAAAACGGGTGGTAATGCACGGGTATGTAGTGGACCTGCGTGGTGATGCCCAGCGTTCGCAGCGCTTTCATGAAAGCGTGACGCGTCGTTCCAGCTTTCTCGAAGTCGATTCGGATGACATAGAGATGCAGCGCGCTCGAAGCGCGGGTGCCTGTCTGCATGGGCTGCACGAGCGGGTGCCCCTGCCATGCCTGGTCGTACGCGTGGGCCAGGGTTTTGCGCCGCGCCAGGAATCGTTCGAGTTTTGCGAACTGCGAAAGGCCGAGCGCCGCCTGGATGTCGGTGATCCGGTAATTGAATCCGATGTCCTGCATCTCGTAATACCACGCGTTGATCTCGTCACCGGTATACGCGTTTTCGTGATTCAAAAGCGGATCGTCGAGCTTGTTGATGCCGTGGCTGCGCAGCCTCAACAACCTGCGATACAGGGTCGCGTCATTGGTGGTGACCATTCCGCCTTCGCCCGTGGTCATGATTTTCACGGGATGAAACGAGAACGTGGTCATGTCAGAGTGACTGCAGCTGCCCACCCGGTCGCCGCCCGGGTATACCGCACCCAAAGCATGGGCGGCGTCCTCGATGACGAGCGCCTCATGGTTGTCAGCGATTGCCCTGATCGCCGGCATGTCGCACGGCAGCCCGCCAAAATGCACCGGAATGATCCCGCGAACGTTGGGGACCTGGCTGCAGCGGGCGGCGAGCTGTTGCGGATCCATGTTGAGCGTATGCGGGTCGATGTCCGAAAAATCGGGTTCGGCTCCCACGTAAACCGCCGCGTTGGCGCTCGCCACGAATGTGTTCGGCGTGGTGATGACCCGGTCTGCTGCCCCGAATCCGGCGGCTGCGCAGGCAATGTGCAGCGCCGCGGTGCCGTTGCTCACCGCCACGGCATGGCGGGCGCCGACATAATCCGCGATCGCCTGCTCGAACTCCTCGAGTCGCGGGCCCTGCGTGATCATGCCTTGACGCAGCACTTCGGTGACCGCCTGGACGTCGGCGTCATCGATGTACTGGCGACCGTAAGGTATTCTTTTCACGTTCGGCGATTCCTGGTTACAGCTCGATCGGCTCCTGCTCGAGGATCTTTGCCAGCGCCGGCCCGGTCATCCAGTCGCTGTTGGCGTCGCTCGAATACTGGAAAGCCTCTGGCACCCGTCGCCCCCCGGTTTCGCTCAGATATCTGTCGGTGTGCCACCACTCGGCCGCAGGCTGGATCGTGTAATACGTATCGAACTCGGCGGTATTGATCGCATCGTCCTGGGTCACCATGATCTCGTGCAGTTTTTCTCCCGGACGGATGCCGATCGTTTCGGTTCGGCACTCGGGGGCCACGACTTTCGCAACCTCCATGATGGTCATGCTGGGAATCTTCGGCACGAAAATCTCGCCGCCCTGCATCCGCTCAAGGCTGTCGAGGACGAACTGAACTCCCTGGCCGAGCGTGATCCAGAAGCGCGTCATGCGCGGATCCGTGATGGGCAGCACTCCGCTGGCCCGCCGCCGCATGAAGAAAGGAATGACACTGCCGCGTGAGCCGATGACATTCCCATAGCGCACGACTGAGAAGCGCGTGCGGTGACGCCCGGAGAGGGCGTTCGCCGCGATGAAAAGCTTATCGGAGCAAAGCTTGGTTGCGCCGTACAGATTCAACGGGTTCGCCGCTTTGTCAGTGGATAGCGCAATGACGTGCTTGACCTCCTGGTCGATGCACACATTGATCACGTTCTCGGCGCCGATGATGTTGGTCTTGATGGCTTCCATCGGGTTGTATTCGGAAGCGGGGACCTGTTTCATGGCGGCCGCGTGGATGACCACCTCGATGCCGTCGAAAGCGCGGTACAGCCGCTCCTTGTCGCGAACGTCGCCCAGGAAGTAGCGCAGGTTGGGGGCCTTGATGTGCTGCTGCATTTCGAACTGCTTGAGCTCATCGCGACTGAATACGATCAGACGTTCGGGCCTGTGCTGCTCGAGCACGGTCTTGATGAAGCGCTTACCGAACGAGCCGGTGCCACCTGTGACGAGAACTGATTTACCGTCGAGAAACGACATCGCTTGCTCCGCGCTTATTCCTGAATGGCTGCCAGCAACTCCAGGCGACGGCCAGCCAAATCCTGCTGCTGGAGAATGCGGATGAAGTCCGCGATCGTCCCGAGGGAGGTGCCAAGGTATGCGCGCGCCTTCCCGTTATCCAGGGACATGTCCGGCGGACGCTTTGCAGACAGTTGTGAGGCGGCGATTTTACCACGCAGTAACAGGGTCTTAGGAAAACCGTGTGCGTCTGCGAAGGCGGCTCCGAAAGCGAATTTGGAAATGCGCTCGTCGCCGACCACGTTATAGATGCCGACCGCCCCGCTGTCGGACAGGCGGTGCGCGGCAACGGCGAGCGCGTCCGCGAGCATCGGCGTCACGAAAACGTCGTCGAACATCGTCAGCGCCTGGCCGTTTGTCAACGCGTAGTAGATCCAGTCGCTGAAAGACTGGCGGTAGCGGTGGCCCCATCCAAAAAAATTGGTTCGCACGATAAGCGCGTCGGGACATGCTTCCGCGACCGCCTCTTCTGCAGCGAGCTTGCTGCGGGCGTAGGCATTGAGCGGCGCCGGAGGGTCGTCCTCCGTATAGAGCGCATGCGTGCCGGCGAACAGGTGGTCGGTGGAAATGTGGATGAGCCGCGAACCGGCCACCGTAGCTGCCTCAGCGACATTGCGAGCCAGGTCGGCGTTGATGTGTTGCGCGAGATCGGAGTCGCGCTCGCACGCGTCGACGCTGGTGAGGCCCGCGGTATGAACGACGACATCGGGGGCGAGCCGCCTGAGCGCTGCGCTAAGCGGTGCTCGCGCTTCCAGCGGCAGGTCGACTGCAACCGTGCCTGCGAGTGCGACCTTGTGCCGGTGCGTGGCCAGGATGACGTCGTGTCGATCGCGCATCGCGCATGCCCAGTTGAGCGCGAGCAGACCGCTGCCGCCGGTGATGAGGACTTTCACGCGAATTCCATGATCAGTCAGCCCTCGCGCGGCAGCGCGAGACGGGGCAACTCGGCCATGCAAGCCGACAGCTGCTCCTGCCATGTCGTGGGTGCCAAATCGAAGGTGCCGACCAGCTTTGCGCAATCGAGGCACGAATTCAGCGGGCGGGGGGCCGGCAGTGGGAAATCCGGCGTCTTGATCGGCAGGAGCCGCGGTGGCTTGCGTCCGGGTCTGAGCCCAGCAGTGGCCTCGATGATGCGCGCGGTGAAATCGTAACGGCTGACCTGGCCGGACGCAGCGAGATTGTAAATTCCAGTTGCGGCTCTGGCACGTCCGACCTCAAGCAGCAGATGGCACGTCGCTTCCGCGATCGACTGGGCCCACGTCGGCGAGCCGATCTGGTCGTCCACGACGTTCAGGTCTGATCGTTCGGCGGCGAGCGCCAGCATCGTGAGCACGAAATTGCGCCCTCGCGTGTCGTAGACCCAGCTCGCCCGAAGGATCAGGTGCTCACCGCCGACCGCGGTGACGGCCTGTTCGCCGAGCAGCTTGGAGTGCCCGTACACGTTCACAGGACGCGGCGCATCGGTCTCGATATACGGCGCAGGCTTCGTGCCGTCGAACACGTACACCGACGAGTAGTGCACGAGCAATGCGCCGACATGCTTTGCTTCTTCTGCCAGTACGCCTGGCGCCACGGCATTGACTGCATGGACGAGATCAGGCTCCGACTCCGCCTTGTCCACATGGGTGTAACCGGCCACATTTACGATGACGTCAGGCCGCACCTCGCGCACCACTTTGCGTATCGAGTCCGGATCCGCGAGGTCTATGGTCTCCCGACCGACCGCGATCGTCTCGCCCACGGCGGGCAGCAGCCGCGCCAGGCGCCAGCCGACCTGGCCTGTTTTGCCCGTCACCAGAATTTTCACTCGATCAGTTCCGCTTCACGGAAAGTGCAGGCGTGGGCGTCCTTGGCGGACACGATGGGCCTGCCATCGAGCGGCCATCTCACGCCCAGCTCGCTATCGTTCCAGGCAATGGCGCGCTCGAGCGCCGGCTGCCAGTAATCGGTGGCCTTGTAGAGGACCAGCGCGGTTTCGGATAGCACGAGAAAGCCGTGCGCGTAACCAGGCGGTATCCAGAGCGCCACGCCATCGTGCGCAGCGAGACGCGTGCTGCTCCACTGACCGAGCGTCGGCGAATCCTTGCGCACATCGACGACAACATCATGAATGTCGCCGCTCACGACGCTCACGAGCTTGCCCTGGGGCCGGCGCACCTGGTAATGAAACCCCCTTACCACGTTCCTGACCGAATGCGAAAAATTGTCCTGCACGAACCGGGCGCTCACACCGGAGTGCGCCTCGAACTCGCGCTCGTTGTACGCCTCGAAGAAAAAACCGCGTGCGTCGGTGTGGCGCTGGAGCTGGATCCGGAGCACGCCCGGGAGATCTCCGGGTGTCACGGTGATCATCGCGGCGGATCGCGCAGGACATCGATGAGATAACGGCCGTACGCGGTCCCCGGCATCGACGCGGCGAGGCGCTCGAGCGCCGAAGCGTCGATATAACCCATCCGGTATGCGATTTCCTCGACGCAGGAGACTTTGAGGCCCTGCCGCTTCTCGATGGTCTCGATGAACATCGAGGCGGCGAGCAACGCTTCGTGTGTTCCGGTATCGAGCCACGCAATGCCGCGTCCCATGACCTGCACCTCGAGTTTGCCGCGCCGCAGATACTCGAGGTTGACGTCAGTGATTTCGAGCTCCCCCCGCACCGAAGGCTCGAGCGCGCGCGCGATATCGATCACGGCATTGTCGTATACAAAAAAGCCGGTCACCGCGTAGCGTGACTTGGGCGTCCCGGGTTTCTCCTCGATCGACACCGCCTTGAACCGACTGTCGAACTCGACCACGCCATAGCGCTCGGGATCCTGCACGGGGTACGCGAATATGAGCGCGCCTTCACGCGTCTGCGTCGCGCTTTGCAGCGCGGCGGACAGATCGTGTCCGTAAAAGATGTTGTCGCCGAGGATCAGCGCGCAGGCGTCGCGACCGATAAAGCGCTCGCCGATCAGGAACGCCTGCGGTATGCCTTGCGGCTCGGGCTGCACCGCATACGACAGGCTGAGCCCCCAGCGGCTGCCGTCGCCCAGCAGCTGCTTGAAGCGTGGCGTGTCCCGCGGTGTTGAAACCAGGAGAATCTCGCGAATACCCGCCAGCATCAGCGTCGACAGCGGGTAGTACACCATCGGCTTGTCGTAGACCGGCAGCAGCTGTTTCGAAATCACCTGTGTGGCCGGGTAGAGTCGGGTACCCGAGCCGCCCGCGAGGATGATGCCTTTCATGGCCTGTCCGCCGTGCCGGGGGGGCTCACGTCCGGGGTGCGGTGGTCGGCGCGCGCGAGCGCGTCGATCCAGTCCATGCTGGCCAGATACCACTCGACCGTCTTGCGCAGCCCGGTTTCGAAGCCCTGCCGGGGTTGCCACCCGAGCTCGTGACCGATCTTGCGCGAGTCGATCGCGTAG
>JBKJKJ010000133.1:0-4299 GCA_046597455.1 Burkholderiales bacterium | reverse complement strand
CGGTGACGGTCTTTCCCGAGCCCGATTCGCCGACCAGCGCCAGCCGCTCGCCGGCCCCGATGGAAAAGGACACGTGGTCGACGACCCGGCGGGTCCCGAAATCGATGCTCAGATCGCGCACCTCCAGCCGCGTCATCTGCTGCGTCATTCGCCGCGTCATTCGAGATCGCCTTCGAGCACCTTGCGCGGGTCCAGCGCGTCCCGGCGCGCATCGCCCACGAGCACGAGCAGCAGCAGTGTCGTGACCAGCACGACGAACGTGGACAGCGATATCCACCACGCATCCAGGTTGTTCTTCCCCTGACTGAGCAGTTCGCCGAGGCTGGGCGTGCTGGGCGGGACGCCGAGCCCGAGAAAGTCGAGCGCGGTCAAAGCGCCGATGGCCGTCGCCAACTCGAACGGAATCAGCGTCACCACGGGTGTGAGGCTGTTGGGAAGGATGTGGCGCGTCATGATTTTCGCGTTGCTCTGGCCGAGCGCTCTCGCAGCCCGAACGTAATCGAGCGTGCGGTTTTTCAGGAATTCAGCGCGCACATAGGCGGCAATACCCAGCCAGCCGAAAAGTGACAGCAGAATGACGAGCAGCCAGAAATTCGGCGCGAACAGCGACGACAGGATGATGAGCATGTAGAGCGTCGGCATCGCGCTCCAGATCTCGTTGAAGCGCTCCATGGCAATATCGGTCCAGCCTGCGAAATAACCCTGTATCGCCCCGTACAGCACGCCGAACACGGTGCAGATGCCGGCGACGAGCAGTGCGAAAACCACCGATATGCGAAAGCCGTAGGTCAGGCGCGCCAGGATGTCACGGCCCCGATCGTCCGTGCCCAGGAGATTCTCGGCGTCGGGCGCCGAAGGGCTGGGCTCTTTGGCAAAATAATTGATGGTGCTGTGGTGATACGCGTTCGGCGGAAAAAGCGCCCAGTTACCGGTCTTGCGGAGGTTCTGACGTATCAGCGGATCGAGATAATCCGTTGGGGTTGGGAAATCACCACCGAAAGTGGTCTCGGGCAGCGTCTGCACGATAGGGAAGTACCAGTGGCCTTCGTAGCGAACCACCAGCGGTTTGTCGTTCGACAATACTTCGGCCAGGAGGCTCAAGCCGAACAGGATGGCGAACAGGACGAGGCTGACATAGCCCAGACGGTTGCTGCGAAAGCGTCGCCACGCCCGGCGCGTAGGGCTTTGGACGGGATCGCGGCGCGGCGCGACCGCCTCGGCAGGAGCGGTGACGGTGACGGTGGCGGTGCTCATGTCATTGGCCAAAGAACTTCACGCGCGGATCCACCCAGATGTAGCTCAGGTCGCGCAGCAGTGTGGTGATGAGTCCGATGATGGTGAAGAGAAACAAGCTGCCGAGCACGACCGGGTAGTCGCGGCGTATGACCGACTCGTAGGAAAGTAACCCCAGACCGTCGAGCGAAAACAGCGTTTCGATCAGAATCGAGCCGCTGAAAAACGCCCCCACGAAGGCGGCGGGAAATCCGGTCATGATCGGTATCAGGGCATTGCGAAAGACGTGCTTCCAGAGCACTTTGCGTTCGTCCACCCCTTTGGCCCGCGCGGTCAGAACGTATTGCTTGCGAATTTCCTCGAGCACCGAGTTCTTCGTCAATATCGTGATGACCGCGAAACCTCCCAGCACCATCGATGCAACCGGTAGCGCGATATGCCAGAAATAATCGGTGATTTTCGCGGCAAGACTGAGCTCGTGCCAATTGAGCGAGGTCAGCCCGCGCAAGGGAAACCACTGCACGAAGGAGCCCCCGGCGAAGAGCACGAGCAGTACGACGCCCATGACGAAGCTGGGTATGGCGTAACCGAGCAGCACGATGAACGTGGTGACGGTGTCGAAGCGCGTTCCCGCCCGCACCGCTTTTGCGATGCCCAGGGGTATCGATATCAAGTACACCAGCAGGAATGTCCACAAACCGAGGCTGATCGATACCGGAAGCTTCTCGAGGATCAACTGCCAGACGTCCTTATTGTGAAAAAAGCTCTTGCCCAGATCGAGGTGGGCGAACCGCCCGAGCATGTGCATGAAGCGCTCCGGCGCCGGCTTGTCGAAGCCGTAGAGCTGTTTGATCTCTTCGATGCGCTTGGCGTCGACGCCCTGGCGACCGCGATAGCCACTGCCTTCGGAGGTGGCCGGTCCCTCGCCGGCCGCTTCACGGCCCTGGAGTTGCGCGACCATCTGCTCGACCGGGCCGCCGGGGACGAATTGCGTGATGGCGAACGTGATCAGCAGGATCCCCAGCAGGGTGGGGATCATCAGCAGCAGGCGCTTGAGGATGTAAGACCACATGACGGTTTCCTATCGGGCGTCAGCAGGTGCCACGAGCGCGCACCCGACCGCAAAGCACCCACTTGAAGCGGCGCCGCTCATCGAGCCGGTCCTTCCCCATCTGACACTGTGAGTCACGGTTTTTTTCTCCACCAGGTCGAGACGACCCAGTCTTCCGGACGGTAATAAAGCGGCGCTACCGAGGGCTGCTCGAACTTGGCGGTGCGGTATGCCACGCGCGACGTCCTGGCGTACCACTGCGGAACGACATAATGTCCGTGACGCAGCACCCGGTCCAGTGCCCGCAGGCTCGCGACCAGGTCGGGGCGCACCGTCGCCGAGACCGCGGCGGTGACCAGGGCGTCCACCGCGGGATCGCGTATGCCGATCAGATTGCTCGAGCCTTCGGTATCCGCGGACTTCGAGCCGAAGCGGTCCATGAGCTCGCTGCCCGGTGACTCGCTGCCCCGGATGCGGATCGTGAACACATCGAAATCGAAAACGTCGAGACGCTTCTGGATCAGCGCGAAGTCGGCACGGCGGTACTCGCCGATGATCCCCAGCTTGCGCAGCGCCTGGAAATACGGTGTGGCGATGCGATCGCCTCCGCCGCCGTCGAGATATTCGATGGTGAAGGGTTCGCCTTTTGCATTGCGCAAGGCGCCATCGCGATACGTCCAGCCCGCGGCATTCAGCAATGCCTTTGCGCGGCGCAGATTGCCTCGCAGGCTGTTGGGCTCACTGGTGGAGGGCGGCAGGGGAACCCCTTCGGTGAACACTTTTGCCGGCAAAATCGACTGCAGGGGTTCCAGCAGGGCGAGCTCGTCCGGGCCGGGGAGCCCTTCCGCTTCGAAATCGCTGGCGTTGAAAAAGCCTCGCACCCGGGCATAGGCGTTGAACATCAGCTGCCGGTTCATCCACTCGAAGTCGAACGCCAGCCCGAGTGCTTCGCGCACGCGAGGATCCTTGAATCTGTCGCGCCGCGTATTGATGAGAAAACCCTGGAAATCGCCGGCATTCTTCTGCGTCAGCTCGCGCTTGGTGAGCTCTCCGGACGCGAACTTCTTTCCGATGTACTGGCGCGCCCATTCGCGCGCCGAAAACACCTGGATGTAATCGAACTCGCCGGCCTTGAACGCCTCGGTTTGCGCGGTGTTGTCCTTGTAGATCTTGTAGGTGATGCGATCGAAGTTGTACATTCCCCGACGCACATTCAGGTCGCGCGCCCAATAGCCGGGATCACGCTGGTAGGTGATGTCGCGCCCGAAGTCCACGCGTCCGACACGGTAAGGGCCGGAGGCGATGGGCATGTCCATGACCACCTGGTCGAAGGGTTTGCCTGCGCCCCAGTCGCGGCTGAATACCGGCAGTCCGCCGACCAGTAAGGGCAACTCGGCGCTGGTGGTCTTGAAGTCGAAGCGTATGGTGAGCGGGCCGGTCACGACCGCCTGGCTCACCGTGCGCTTCGACTTCAAGACCACCAGCGCCGAATTACCGCTCCTGGTCGGCGGCCTGCCGGTTTTCAGCCGCGACTGGGGCGCCGGCAAGCCGTTCGATCAGGTCGTGATGGACCGACCCATTGCGACCGGCCCCTACCGTATCGGACGCGTGGACTTCGGGCGCGACATCACCTACCAGCGTGATCCCGGCTACTGGGCGCGCGACCTGAACGTGCGTCGCGGCCTGTACAACTTCGACCGCATCACCTACAAGATTTACAAGGACAACACCGCGCAGACCGAAGCGTTCAAGGCGGGCGAGTTCGATTACATCCAGGTGTTTTCTGCGCGCGAATGGGCTCGCCAGTACGTCGGAAAGAAATTCACGTCAGGGGAACTCACCAGGCGCGAGCTCACGCAGAAGAATGCCGGTGATTTCCAGGGCTTTCTCATCAATACGCGGCGCGAGAAATTCAAGGATTCTCGCGTGCGCGAAGCACTCGGACTGGCGTTCGATTTCGAGTGGATGAACCGGCAGTTGATGTTCAACGCCTACGCCCGGGTGCGCGGTTTTTT
>JBKJKJ010000049.1:0-2551 GCA_046597455.1 Burkholderiales bacterium | reverse complement strand
GCCCGGCTTGCCTTGATAATCGGCTACGAATCGCGGCCCGCGATCGCGGAATTTCCTGTCGAGCCGCGTCTCCCAGAGGTTCACGGGCTCGAATACATGCGAGTCGGCGGAAATGATCGTGTTCTCAGTCATGGCACTGGCTCCTCCGCGGATTTGACTCAGATGAAGCGTTCAGAATCTTAACGGTTCGGCGTGTGGATGTGAACGGGCTTGAGATATGAGCGGCGTAGGGTGCGCGGAAATCGCCGGGGTGCCGGCGCAGGCAACGGCGAGTAAAGTGTCGTGCGGGGGCTCACGCCTGCAACCCACGAGATGCGAAACCGATAACAACCCAGTCAGCCAGGCGTCCAGGAGGAAATCCATGCGTGCATCGAAGGGGCCGGCATTCCGGCTGCTCGCCGTGGCGATCTGCTTTGCGGGCACATCGAGCTCAGCGCTCGCTCAGGAAAATTATCCGAGTCGGCCGATCCGCATCATCGTCCCGACGGCACCCGGCGGACCGAGCGATCTGGGCTCGCGCCTGATCGGGGAGGAGCTGACGAAACGCTGGGGCCGCCCGGTCGTGGTGGAGACGCGCCCGGGGGCGGGAACGATCGTCGGCAGCGAGATGGTCGCGAAAGCGGCGCCCGACGGCTACACATTGCTCATGAGCCCGAGCACGCTCGCGACCAACCCCGCGAGCTACAAAAAAATGCCGTACAACGCGCTGCGCGACTTCGCACCGATTACGCAGACGCTGTTCGTGCCCAATCTCATCGTGATCCATCCCGCGGTGCCGGCAAAAAATCTGAAAGAGTTCATCGCGTTCGCCCGGGCGCGCCCCGGCGAGATCCTTTATGCATCGGCCGGCCACGGCACGAACCCGCACCTGACGATCGAGCTGCTGGCGAGCATGGCGAAGATACGCATGACGCATATTCCGTACAAGGGCAGCCTGCCGGGAATCGTGGACCTGCTCGCGGGCCGCGTCATGCTCACGGCGTCGAGCAGTATGTCGAATATCGTGCCGCACGTGCAGTCGGGAAAAATGCGCGCGCTGGGCGTCACGACATCCGCGCGCATCGCATCGCTGCCTGATATTCCTACTGT
This sequence comes from Burkholderiales bacterium, assembly GCA_046597455.1. Classification (GTDB taxonomy): domain Bacteria; phylum Pseudomonadota; class Gammaproteobacteria; order Burkholderiales; family SG8-41; genus JAQGMV01. The sequence continues at coordinate 1,462 of JBKJKJ010000049.1, read as the reverse complement.
CGCAGAGGCTGGCGTGCCCGGTTACGAATCGGTGCAGTGGTCCGGCCTGCTCGCGCCGGCGGGAACGCGGCGCGAGATCATCGCGATGCTGCACAAGGAGGCGGTTGCGATACTGACTACGCCGGAAGGCCGCGACCGCCTCGCAAAAATCGGCACGGAAGTCGTCGCGAGCTCACCTGAAGAGTTCGCGGCGTTCATCAAGTCCGAAACGGTGAAGTGGGCGCAGGTCGCGCGCGCGGCGGGCATCGAGCCTGAGTGAAGCGTGACGCCGTCTGCGCGGCGGCGACAAAAAAATACCTGGCGCCGTGCCTCGGCGCAGGGGCATGGTGGCGAGCGCCTCGGGATCGCCGCGTCGCCGCAGGCTCCTCGCGATGACTGCTTTACGGCGGCGATGAGGCGCAACGGGCTCGCGACAACAGTCGCCCTCAGGGTGTCATTGCGAGGGGCTCCGTGCCGAAGCAATCCGAGGCGCTCGAAAACCTGTCGCCTCGTGCGACGATCCGTGCGGAAAATTCCGGGAAGCGCCCAGCTTCGACAGGACCAGTCTGTTACGGCGATCACATCGCGCTGTCCGCAGCGATTCGGCGGCAGTGCTCGAGTGCGGCTTCGATCAGGTTGATGCTCGCTTCCGGCGTTCTGAATGCGGAGTGAGCCGACAGCGTCACGTTCGGCAGTGTCGTGAGCGCGTGATTCGCAGGCAGCGGCTCCGTCGTGAAAACATCGAGGCCGGCATGCGCGAGGTGGCCGGCGCGCAGCGCATCGATCATCGCGTCTTCATCGACGAGCGCGCCGCGGGCGGTGTTGATCAGGACTGCGCCCGGACGCATTGCCCGAATGCGCGCGTGCGACAGGAATCCTTTCGTCTCGTCGTTCAGCAACAGGTGCAGCGACACGATGTGGCTCGAGGCGAGGAGCTGATCGGTTTCGACGAAATCGACGCCCGGATGCGACCGGGGTGTGCGGTTCCACGCGAGCACTTTCATTCCGCACCCCAGCGCGAGGCGCGCGACTTCAGCCGCGATGGAGCCGAAGCCGATCAGGCCCAGCGTCTTTCCGGTGAGCTGGATGCCGTCGGTGCGCAGCCAGCGGCCTTCGCGCATCTCGCGATCCATGCGCGCCAAGCCTTTCGCGGCGCTCCACATCAGTGCAAACGCGCATTCGGCCACGGCGGTGTCGCCGTAGCCTTTGATGATGTGAACCTCGATCCCGATCGCGGCGAGCTCTTCGGGGTTCATGTAGCTGCGCGCGCCGGTGCCCAGAAACACCACGTGCCTCAGACCGACGCATCGGCGGGCGATCTCGATGGGCAGGTGCGTGTGATCGATCAGCGCCACGGCGGCCCCATCCAGGATTTCCGGCAGCCGCTCAGGCTTCGCGTCCGGATCGCGATGAACGGCAAGCTTGGGGTCGCCGCTGCGGTGCAAGCGCTCGGCGAGGTCTGCGAGCGTGTCGTTCGCATCGA
>JBKJKJ010000358.1:0-9389 GCA_046597455.1 Burkholderiales bacterium | reverse complement strand
TGGGTGCAAGCTCGCTCACGGTCGGCCTCGTGATGTCGCTGCTGGCCGTGGTACCCATGATCTTCGCCGTGACGTGGGGCCGCTACGTCGATCGCGTGGGTGTGCGCGGGCCGATGTACGCGGGCGTCATCGCGCTCCTGATCGCGCTCATCGCCGCATTCGCCGTGCCGCGGCTCGAAATGCTGTTCTTCGTGAGCGCGCTTGCCGGCAGCGGTTTCATGATTTTTCACCTTTCGGTGAACCAGGCCGCAGGTCTGCTCGGCACGCCCGCGGACCGCGCCCGGAACTTCAGCGTGCTGGCACTGGCGTTCTCGATCTCGAGCTTCCTGGGCCCCGTGCTCGCGGGCTTTTCGATCGACGCCGTGGGGCACCGCTACACCTTTCTGCTTCTGTCGTCGGCGCTCGTCGTGACCCTCGGCATCATGCTCGCCAGATCCGTGGACGTGCCAAGGCATACGACCGCGCTCAAGCCGGGCGAGCGCAGGCGCCTGAGAGACTTGTTGCGCATTCCCGGGCTGCGCCGCGTTTTCGTGGTGAGCGGGATGCTCTCCATGGCATGGGATCTGTTCAGTTTCGTTGTCCCCATACATGGCTCCAGGCTCGGCCTTCCGGCATCCACTGTCGGCATCATCCTGGGCGCTTTTGGCGCCGCAGTGTTCGTGGTTCGGCTCGCGGTTCCGCTGATCGCCCGCCGCGTAAGCGAATGGCGCATGCTGATCACCGCCATGCTCGTCAGCGGCGCAGCACTCACGCTGTTTCCGCTCTTCACCGACGTGCGGCTGCTCATCCTGCTCGCATTCCTGCTCGGAATCGGCTTGGGGGGCGCGCAACCGATGGTGATGTCGCTGCTCTACAACAAAGCGCCGCCGGGGCGGGGCGGCGAAGCGGTCGGCGTTCGCACGCTGCTGCTCAACTTCAGCCAGGCGGGTATACCGCTCATGTTCGGCGCGCTAGGTGCGGCGCTCGGCATGACGCCGGTGTTCTGGACGATGGCGCTCGCCCTGATCGGCGGGGCCTGGTACTCGCGCCGGGGCGGCTGAATGGAAACGGCCGGTCGCAACTCACGCTGCGCCGGCCGTCGAGGAAACCGAGTCGTTTACTTCAGGTGCTTGTTTACAAGCTTGGTCATTTCGAACATCGAGACCTGCTTCTTGCCGCCGAAAACGTCCTTGAGTTTCTCGTCTGCGTTGATGTTGCGCCGGTTCTTGCTGTCCTGAAGATCATGCTTCTTGATGTAGGCCCAGATTTTCTTCGTCACTTCGGTGCGCGGCATGGGGCTGCCGCCGATTACCGCCGAAAGCGATGCGCTGGGTTGCATCGGTTTCATGAACGCCGCGTTCGGTTTACGTTTTGCGACGGCCTTTTTCTTCGCCGGTGCTTTCTTGATAGCCTTTTTCTTTGCAGCCATTCGGTGTCTCCCGTTATCGTGTGATGGTCGGTTGGATTTTGCTGCCCTTGCCGCCTCTGAAGCGCAGCGCGGTGTCGAGAGGATGCCGAGGGAAAACCTCGTTGTCAATGACTCTGAGGTGAGGGACGAACAACAGGAAATTCCCTCTGACAAGAATGCGACACGCGCGGTTTGAAACACGCTCGCATCAGAGCACAAGAAGCGGGCGATCCGGAGCCACATGCGATGCCGCTCATGCACAAAGAGCGACACCAAATCAATACTCTAGTCGTCCGCTTCGAAGCCGACACCGGCATGCCAGGCGATCGTCGCCATCTCTCCGGCCGAGCACGCCAGTCTGTTTCTGGACCGTGTGCGTGCTCGCGCCGACGGGCCCCAGTGCGCGCAATCGCACGCTCTCGAACGTGCGCTTTTCCACACTCCGGCCCCCCGAGTCGTCAAGATCTTCACGTTTCGCGTCGATCGCATGGCGATACTGTTCGTCGCCTTGGGTCGTCGATGCGGCCTCGGGCGCAGCACGCGACTTGCCACTTCTCACCGGCCGCGACATCGACAACGCTGCATTCCCCATCGCGTTCCAGGCGAGGTTCCTCATCAGGCTTTCGCCGGCTTCTTGAGCCTGTCGATGAAAGTCTTGCGAAACTTGGACACTTTCGGTGCTACCACCGCCTGGCAATACGGCTGGTACTGGTTACGCGCGAAGTATTCCTGGTGATAGTCCTCGGCTACATAGAACCTTGAGGCGGCCTGCACTTCGGTAACAATCGGATCTCGATACAGCTTTGCGGCTCCGATCGAATCGATCACTTCCTTTGCAGCGGCTTGCTGCTCGGGCGTATGGTAGAAAATCGCCGAGCGGTACTGCGTGCCGATGTCGTTGCCCTGCTGGTTCAACGTCGTCGGATCGTGAATCACGAAAAAGACCTGCAGGATATCCTTGAACGCAACGACGCCGGGATCGAAGGTCACCTGCACGACTTCGGCGTGCCCCGTCCTGCCGCCGCACACCTGTTCGTAGGTCGGGTCTGCGATCTGCCCCCCCATGTAGCCCGATTCGACGGATTCCACGCCCTTCATGTCGTCATAAACCGCCTCGAGGCACCAGAAACACCCTCCGGCGAGGGTGGCCACTTCGCGCTGCGATCCGTTGCTGCTGTTGTTCTGCATGTAAGCTTCCTTGAGGTTTGGTCAGTCGATACGTCGGTCAGAATACGCCAGGCCGATCTTCAAATCTTTAGGCACGAACGTGTGGCGCCGGGTTCCCGTCGGAACCTCTACGCCGCCGCCCTGAACATTGGCTGGAACCAGTCGGGCGGCCGATGTTGTTTCTCCTCGATGCGAATCATGCGCCGCCGCTTTTTCCAGGGATTGAACAGCAGGCGCTCAGCTGCGCCGAACTCGCAGGTGCGCTCGATCACCGCTCGCATGCGCTGGATGAATTCGCCATGGCGCAGGATCGGAAAGGGCATATGCGCATTACATTGGACACTGATCGCGCGAAAAACGAGCGGCAGGACGGTATCTCTCGAAACGCGCACGAAACCGATTCCCGACCGCCATGTACCTGCGAAGCCGAAACGCTCGCCTCGTGCGATGCGCGCATGCGCGACGCGAAAACGTCTGAAGCACTGTGCCTCCTCGTGCGCGATCGCGCCCGCGATTTTACGCAACTGGGGGTCGTCTGCCCAACGCGCCAGACAGCCATAGAACACGCCGCTCTGGGCCGCCGCAACACAGCGCGCGAGCAGCTCGCACAGCAAAGTCGCCTGCCGAGGCCCCAGGCCGCCGTCGCGTTCAACGCTGGTGCGATAGTGCTCAAAAGCGCCATGCCAGTCGAACTCGGGCCACGTCTGCTCGACGTAATCCTGGAGAACCTTCGCGCGTGCGGCTTTGCGCGGAAGCCATTGGTTCCTGATCCACTCGGCCAAAGCGCACTGCGGACGTAAATAATCCAGCAGGCGTTGCGCATAGAGCGGCGCGATAGCCTCCAGTAATGATGCGGCGGCGACGCTGTAGAAAAGCGGGCCGTTTGCGCGCACCAGCACGAGCTGGATCGGACGATGGGCAAAGCGATGGGATGGGGGGAGCAGCGCTGGGGAATCCATGGCGGGCCTCCTGAGTATCGCAGTGGCTTTTCGGAAAGACGCTACGGGTCCCATCATGAGCGGCACACCCACAAACGGCGAGCTTTATCGCCGGAGTTGCTGTCCGCATTCCCGGCGGTATCATGAAGCGCTACTCGGTGATTTCGGGGCAGGCTTCGAAGGGGGACAACGATGACCTACACGGCGGCGTTGGTCGAAGTGCTCAAGCGGGAGCTGAAATCGCGCGGCGTCAAATACGCCGATCTCGCGCAGCGGCTGGCGCTGTCTGAAGCGAGCGTGAAGCGCATGTTCTCGCGGTGTGATTTCACCCTGAAAAGGCTGGAGGAGATCTGCCGCTACGCCCAGATCGAATTCGCCGACCTGGCTCGCGCCATGGTGCACGAAGAAACACTGATTTCGCACCTCACGCCGGAGCAGGAGAAAGAGATCGTCTCGGACCGAAAGCTCTTTCTGGTCGCGGTCTGCGCGCTCAACCAGGTGACTTTCGATCAGATCGTCGATACCTACGACATCTCGGCAGCGGAGTGCGTGAAGCTGATGACGCGCCTGGACCGGCTCAAATTCATCGAGCTGCTGCCGGGCAACCGGATCAAACTCCTCGTCTCGCGCACTTTCGCGTGGCTGCCGGACGGCCCGATACAGCGCTTCTTCAATAACCAGGCGCATAACGAATTCTTCCGCTCGCGCTTCAACCGGCCGGACGAGTTCATGCTCGTCGTCAACGGAATGCTCTCGAAGACATCGAGCGCCACTGTCGTCGGCGCCCTGAAGCGGATCACGCGCGAGTTCTCGGACTTGCACAACGACGACTCACGCCTGCCGCTGGGAGAACGCTCGGCCATGACGCTGCTCGTCGCGGTCCGTCACTGGCAGCTCCAGGCATTCGCGGAATTGCGGCGTGGACCGCCGCCGACGCGGGTGCTGAAAGTGTCGCCGTAGTTTGTTTTTAGGCGAAGTGTCGCCTCAGCGCTTCCCGTCCGCCTCCAGGTGGTAGCGGGTAAACGTGTCGACTTCGTTCTTCGAGCCCGCCACGACGCCTACGCGCTCGTGCAACCCGGTCGGCTGAATGTCGAGTATGCGATGACGGCCGTCGGTGGCGGCGCCTCCGGCCTGCTCCACGATGAATGCCATCGGATTGGCTTCGTACATGAGCCGCAGGCGCCCGTCCTTGTGCTTGGCATCCTTGGGATACATGAATATGCCGCCTCTGCACAGGATCCGGTACATATCCGCGACCATGGAAGCGACCCAGCGCATGTTGAAGTCCTTCCCACGCACGCCCGTTTTGCCGGCGAGGCATTCGTCGATATAGCGTTTGGTCGGCGCCTCCCAGTTGCGCATGTTGGAGCTGTTGATCGCGAATTCCTGGGTGTCGTCGGGTATGACAATACGCTCGTCGGTGAGCACGAACGAACCGAGCTCGCGGTCGAGCGTAAAGGCGACGACGCCATTTCCCACCGTGAGAACCAGGATCGTTGCCGCGCCATACACCGCAAAACCCGCCGCGACCTGCTGGGACCCCGGCTGCAGGAACGCCTTGTAGTCGAAGTCGTTACAGTTGTTGGGGCACCGCAGGACGGAAAATATGGTGCCCACCGAAATGTTCACGTCGAGATTGGACGACCCGTCGAGAGGATCGTAAAGCAGCAGGAACTCGCCTTTCGGATATCGGTTCGGAATCTGATACGGCTCGGCCATCTCCTCGGACACCATCGCGGCGAGCTGCCCGCCCCACTCGTTCGCTTCGACGAGCACTTCATTGGCGATGACGTCGAGCTTTTTCTGTGCTTCCCCCTGGACGTTGTTGAGGCCGACCGCATCGCCGATCCCCGCGAGAGGACCTTTGCTGACCGTGTGGCTGATCGCTTTGCAGGCGCGCGCCACCACCTCGATCAGCAACCTCAGCTCCGGCGAAACTTTGCCGTAGTGGCGTTGTTGCTCGATGAGGTACTGGGTCAGTGTGACGCGGCGCATGGACACTCCTGTGGCGTGAATTTGAAGGCGAAATTATCCGCTATACTCGATGAACATGCACTCTTCCGCGCTCTATCCCCCTACTGTTCGAGGCGCCCGTAAATGAACCCGTTGACCCGATTCCTCTGGCCCGCGCTCGCCGTCATCCTCGCGCTCGCCGGGCATGCTCAGGCACAAACCGCCAAGCCTTCAGCGCAGGGCACCGCCAAAGCGACTTTCGCGGGCGGCTGCTTCTGGTGCATGGAGCACCCTTACGACAAGCTGCCCGGGGTCATCTCCACGACATCCGGCTACATGGGCGGCAAGACAAAAAATGCCACCTATGAACAGGTTTCAACCGGCACGACCGGGCACGCCGAAGTCGTTCAGGTGGAATACGACCCGGCCAAGGTGAGCTACGAAACGCTGCTGGAAGTGTTCTGGCGCAATATCGACCCGACTCAACGTAATGGACAGTTCTGCGATCACGGTTCGCAGTATCGCAGCGGGATTTTTTACCACAATCCCGAGCAGCAGCGGCTGGCCGCAGCGTCCAAGGCGGCGCTGGATAAAACCAAGCCGTTCAAGGGGGAAATCGTCACCGAGGTCACGCCTGCAGCCGATTTTTATCGGGCCGAGGAATACCACCAGGATTTCTACAAGAAAAGTCCGACGCGATACAAGATTTACCGCAGCGGTTGCGGACGCGACGCCCGGTTGCAAGCACTCTGGGGCCGGGCGCCGGATTAGTGGAGCGTAACGTTAGAACCGGTAGCAACGTACCGGTGAGCGACGGGCCCGCTCCCGAGCGGGCGGCCGCTGCGAACGTTACTCTCGAAATCACTGATACACGCCACTAGAAGCGGTAGAGGCTACTCTCGCTGCCCCAACCCGCAGTCACCCCGGCGTAACACTGCGCTCGAGGGAGCTCGTGGTCCCGGAACCTAGACGATCGTGACCCGGGCGAATTTGCGCTTACCCACCTGGAGCACGACAGGCGCTCCGGGCGCCAGCCTGAGGGCCTTGTCGCTCACTTTTTCGCCGTTGAGCTTCACGCCGCCCTGTTCGATCATGCGAATCGCCTCGGACGTGCTCGCCGTCAGCCCGGCCTGCCTGAGAACGTGCGCGATCGGCACCGGACCGTCGGCCGCGGCGACGCTGACCTCGGGCATGTCCTCAGGAACGCCCCCGGCGCGAAACCTCGCCTCGAAATCCGCGAGCGCCGCACGGGCCGCTTCGGGACCGTGGAATCGCTCGACGATTTCCTGTGCGAATCCGACTTTGATGTCTCTAGGATTACGCCCCTCGACGATCTCTTGCTTCCAGCCGCCGATCGTCGGCAACGGGGCAAAAGAGAGCAGCTCGATATAGCGCCACATGAGATCGTCCGACACCGACATCAACTTGCCGAATATCTCGTTGGGCGGCTCGTTGATGCCCACGTAGTTACCGAGTGACTTGGACATCTTGTTGACCCCGTCCAGCCCCTCCAGCAACGGCATGGTGAGTATGACTTGCGGCTTCTGACCGTAAAGCTTCTGAAGCTCGCGCCCCATCAACAGGTTGAACTTCTGGTCGGTTCCGCCGAGCTCGACGTCCGCGCGCAACGCCACCGAGTCGTAGCCTTGGACGAGGGGATACAGAAACTCGTGGATCGCAATCGGCTGATTGCCCCGGTAGCGCTTGGAGAAATCGTCACGCTCGAGCATGCGCGCGACCGTGTGAGTCCCCGCCAGCTTGATCATGTCGGCAGCCGATAGGGTGTCCATCCAGGTGGAATTGAACACGACTTCGGTGCGATCACGCTCAAGTATCTTGAATACCTGGTCGCTATAGGTAGCAGCGTTACGCGCGATATCGTCGCGGGACAGTGGCGGACGGGTCGCATTCTTACCGGTCGGGTCTCCGATCATGCCGGTGAAGTCGCCGATGAGGAACAGGATGTGGTGTCCGAGCTGCTGAAACTGGCGCAGCTTGTTCAGCAGCACGGTGTGCCCGAGGTGCAGGTCCGGTGCGGTCGGGTCGAAACCGGCCTTCACCCGCAGCGGTTGCCCCGCCTGTAAACGTGCCTGCAGTTCGCCCTCGACGAGCACCTCTTCAGCGCCTCGCTTGAGGGCTGACAGATGGTCGGCTAGTTGCGACATGCCGTATGGGATTTCATGATGCGGAATTGAGGGGCTTTCGGGCGGAATTTGTTGTTTGCCAGCGACAGTACATCTGTTAAGCTTCGGGCGCTGTTGCTCTTAGAACGCAGAATACGTAGGAAAATCATGGATCAAGCGAATCTTATTGTACCCGAAAAGCTGTTGCGCCTCGTTCGCAGTACGACCGTGCGGCGCGCTGTATTGGCGGCAGTATTGCCTTTCGTAGGCGTTGTAGCGGCGTTCGGCATCGCGCCCGATACGGTCACCGAAAAAATTGCGGTGAAGAGCGTTGTGGAAGAAGTCACACTTGCGGCGACCCAAACGCCACCCGCAAACGACGACACGCCCTATATTCGGGAAGAGCGTATACATCGCGGCGACACGATTGCCAGCGTTCTGTCTCGACTGCGCGTAGACGATCTGGACGCCATTCGTTTCATGCGCTCGAGCACAGAAGCAAAAGCGCTGCGTCAGTTGGTGGCGGGTCGTACCATGCGTGCGAGTATTTCGGAAGACGGCAAGCTTGTCGATCTGCGGTATTCCAACGCCGGCGCGGTGGTCGTCGTGAAGAGCGACGGCGACACGTTTCGGGTAGACGAACAAGGCGCGCCACTCGAGCGCCGCCTGCTCATGAAGTCGGGCGAGATCCGCAGCTCACTGTTTGCCGCGACCGATGCGGCGCAGTTGAACGACGCGGTTGCCATCCAGATCGCAGATGTCTTCTCTACAGACATCGACTTTCACAGAGACCTGCGTCGGGGTGATCGCTTCACCGTGGTCTACGAGATGTTTTTCGACGGCGGCGAGCCGGTGAAGTCGGGCAAAGTCCTCGCGGCCGAGTTCGTTAACAACGGCCGCTCCTACCAGGCGGTATGGTTCGAGCACACCGATGGTCATGGCGGCTATTACACGCTCGACGGCAAGAACATCCGGAAAACATTCCTGCGTTCGCCTCTCGAGTTCTCACGCGTCACTTCAGGTTTCACTACCGCCCGCTTTCACCCGGTGCTGCAGCGCTGGCGCGCGCATACGGGCGTCGATTACGGCGCGGCGCGGGGCACGGGCGTGAAAGCGACGGCTGACGGGACCGTCGACTTTGCCGGCACCAAAGGCGGCTACGGCAACGTCGTGATCCTCAGGCACCAGAGCAAATACACGACGCTCTACGGACATCTCTCCGGGTTCGGCCGCGGCATACGCACCGGCTCGCGCGTGTCGCAAGGCGACGTGATCGGGTATGTCGGCTCCACCGGTCTTGCCACCGGACCGCACCTGCACTACGAGTTCCGCATCAACGAGGTGCACAAGGACCCGCTCACCGTAGCGATGCCCGACGCGCCCCCGATTACACCGGACCGCCGTGGCGCTTTCGACGCAGCCGTGCGACCCCTGGGTCTTCGCCTCGGCCTGTTGCGTAACACCAACCTTGCCCGGCTCGACTAAGGCAGGGGACGCGCCACGAGACAGTGTTTCCAGTGAAAAGCAGTGATCCATGCCTGTATATAGCAAAGCATGAGCCTGCATAAAAAAACGGGAGCCGAAGCTCCCGTTTTTTTATGCCGTCGAGGACAGCGACGTGGCCCGTCAGCCCCTTATGCCGAGAACGATGACCCGCAACCGCAGGTGGATGTCGCGTTCGGATTCTTGATCACGAACTGCGCCCCTTCTACGTTCTCCTGGTAATCGATTTCCGCACCGGCCAGATACTGTAGGCTCATCGGGTCGATCAGGAGCGTGACCCCGGCTTTCTGCATGGCGGTGTCGTCGTCGTTCGTGGCC
>JBKJKJ010000264.1:0-21205 GCA_046597455.1 Burkholderiales bacterium | reverse complement strand
CTCGTCATCGTGCACGAAGACGAGGCGCTCATCGTCATCAACAAGCCGCCCGGTCTCGTCGTCCACCCGGGCAGCGGCAACTGGGACGGGACGCTGCTCAATGCGCTGCTGCAGCACGCGCCGGCGCTCGCCGAAATTCCCCGTGCCGGCATCGTCCACCGGCTGGATAAAGACACCAGCGGGCTGCTGGTGGTCGCCCGCACACTGACCGCTCAGACCGACCTCGTTCGCCAGCTCCAGGCCCGCACCGTAAAACGCGAGTACGCGGCGATCGCACACGGTCTCGTTGCACGCGACGGCAAAGTCGAGGCCCCGATCGGTCGTCACCCGGTGAGCCGGACACGAATGGCAGTCGTCTCGCGCGGTAAGCCGGCCGTTACGCATTACCGCGTCGTCGCCCGCTACGCCGACGCAAGCCTGCTCGAATGCCGCCTCGAAACCGGGCGCACTCACCAGATACGCGTGCACCTGGCTTCTATCGGACACCCGCTCGTCGGCGATCCGGTCTACGGCCAGCGCGCGAGCCGGCGTGGTGCGCCGGACTTCCCCCGCCAGGCCTTGCATGCGCAAAGACTGGGCCTCGTGCACCCGCTGTCCGGAAAACTCGTGAGCTGGGAAGCGCCGATACCCGCCGATATGCACGCGCTCATGACTGCACTCAAAGGGGCCGGCAGCCCCGAGCACGGCGCAGCCGCACGCTAGCGCGTGGATACACCCCTTCATCAATCGAGACTCACGAGCATAATGAACCCCGACTGGATCGTCCCCGACTGGCCCGCGCCTCCCCGCGTTCGCGCCATGATCACGACACGCGCAGGCGGCGTGAGCGTCGGCACCTACTCGACTTTCAACCTCGGCTACTCGACCGGGGACGATGAGAGCGCGGTGAATACCAACCGTGCGCGCCTCAACTCTCTCCTGCCTGAAGCGCCGCGCTGGCTCAAACAGGTCCATGGCGCCAACGTCCTCGAAGCCGAAAAGGTCTTGAACCGCCCCGAAGCCGATGCATCGGTGACTCGCTGTCCCGGCACGGTGTGCGCCATTCTGGTGGCCGACTGTCTCCCGCTGCTATTCACCGATCGCGAAGGCAGTGTGGTCGCTGCTGCGCATGCAGGCTGGCGAGGGCTCGCCGGGGGCGTCGTCGATAATACGGTGGCCGCGATGGCCGCGCGCGGCGCAGCGGCCAGGGACGTGCTGGCGTATATCGGCCCCGGCATCGGTCCTCGCGCTTTCGAAGTCGGCGACGACGTCTACGAGGCTTACACCGCGGGTGATCCGGGCGCGGCTGCTGCGTTCACGCGGCGCGTGCAGGATAGGGAGGATGTAAAAGGTAAGTGGCTGGCCGACCTATTTATCCTGGCGCGCCGCGCGCTCGAACGCTGCGGGGTCGACCAGGTTTACGGCGGCGGGCTTTGCACTTATTCCGATCCCGCGCGGTTCTATTCGTACCGCCGCGACCGGATCACCGGCCGCATGGGGGCTTTCATCTGGCGCGAGTAGGCGCGCGCGCGGGGCCCTCGCATCGATACACGGGCGACGCCTCGCCCTTCTCTGCCCTAACGTATAATCCGCCGTTTTCCTGCGGCGCTGCGCGCGAGCGCCCGACTGAAGCTTCATGTCCACCCTGTCCTGGATCGTCGCGACCACCCTGCTGGGCGGCGTGCTCTCCGTCGTCATCGCTTCGTTGTTCGCGCTCTACGCCAAGGCCGCCCAGATACCGATCCTGATCAGCTACGCCGTGGGCGCGCTGCTCGGAGCCGTATTCATCGAAGTGCTGCCGCAGGCATTCGAAATGGCGAGCAACATGCACACGATGGCCGCAACGATACTCGGCGGCATCCTGATGTTCTTCGTGCTCGAGAAGCTCGTGCTGTGGCGGCATTGCCACCAGGAGCAATGCGAAGCCCATGACCCGCCCGTGCCGCTCGCCGGCAACCACAGCCACACGCACGCGAACGACCACGGCCGCAGCGGCCTGATGATTCTCATCGGCGACACGTTTCACAACTTCGTCGACGGCATTCTGGTTGCCGCCGCATTTCTTGCCAATACCGAGCTCGGGGTCGTTACGGCACTTGCGATCATTGCGCACGAGATCCCACAGGAGGTCGGCGATTTCCTGATCCTGCTCCATTCCGGCTACACCCGACGCGCGGCGCTGCTGCTCAACCTGCTATCGAGCGTCGCGATGGTCGTGGGCGGTGTGCTGGCGTATTTCGCGTTGCAGACGACGCAGGAATGGATACCCCCCCTCCTCGGCCTCGCCGCGGCAAGCATGCTCTACGTATCGGTGGCCGATCTGATTCCCGGTCTGCATCGCCGACCCGAGCTTGGGGCCACGGCACAGCAAGTGGTGCTGATCGGATTGGGCATCGGCACGATCTGGATCGTCGGCGAATTCGCGCACGCGCTGACTTAGCCTTACCGCCCGGCGTGGTGCGCGCCCGATATTCCGGGCAGAATGGAGCCACCCCTATGAACACTGACCCGAAAAACCCGGCGAACGCGCTGGCCGAGTTCAATCGCCGGCTGTTCGAAAATGTCGTCAAGCCGATGACGCAGGACGGCGTCGCGCCGAATACGCCGGAGTTGCTGCAGTCCCTCACCGCCGGACTCGCGCAGGACTCCGAGCGCTGGCTCGAGATCCAGAACCGCTATTATCAGAAGCAGCTCACACTGTGGGCCAGCGTTGCATCGCCTGCCGCTAATGGCGAGTCTGCAGCGCCAGTGAAAGTCGTGGAGCCCGCGCCTGGAGACCGGCGATTTCGCGGCACCGAGTGGCAGCAGCCTTATTTCAGCTTCGTCGCACAGTCGTACCTGCTCACGTCCGAGTTCCTCAACGAGGTGGTCGAATCCGCACAGCTCGAGCCACACGCGAAGAAAAAACTTTCGTTTTATGCGCGTCAGTACATCGATGCGATTTCGCCTGCGAATTTTCCCTGGAGCAATCCGGAAGCACTGAAGCTCGCTGCTGAAACCCAGGGCGACAGCGTGACCCGCGGCCTGAAAAACCTCGCGGCGGACATGGACCGCGGACTCGTGTCGATGACCGACGAAACGGCATTCGAAGTGGGGCGCAATCTTGCGATGTCGCCCGGCTCGGTCGTCTTCGAGAATGAGTTCATGCAGCTCATCCAGTACGCGGCATCCACCGATACGGTTTACGAGCGCCCCCTCGTCATCGTGCCGCCGTGCATCAACAAGTTCTACATCCTCGACCTGCAGCCCGACAATTCATTCGTGCGCTATGCGGTCGCCGAAGGCCACACGGTCTTCATGGTGTCGTGGCGCAACATGCCCGAGTCGATGGGAAAAACCACGTGGGATGATTACCTCACGCAGGGTGTCATGCCGGCGCTGGACATCGCCCGGAAGATTGCCGGCGTCGACCGCGTCAATGCGCTGGGCTTCTGTGTCGGGGGCACGCTGCTCGGCAGCGCTCTCGCCGTGCGCCGCGCACAGGGCGATGAGCACGTCGAAAGCCTCACGCTGCTTGCGACCATGCTGGATTTCTGCGACACCGGTGAGCTTTCCGTCTTCGTCGACGAAGCTTACGTCACGAAACGCGAGCGCGATTTTGCGGACGGCGGCGTGCTTCAGGGAAAGGAACTCGCGCTGACTTTCGCAAGTCTGCGGGCCAACGATCTCATCTGGCAGTACGTCGTCAACAACTACCTGAAAGGCAAGACCCCCGACCCGTTCGATTTGCTGTACTGGAACAGCGACAGCACCAATCTGCCGGGCGCGATGTACGCGTACTACATTCGCAACATGTATCTCGAGAATAAGCTATGCCGCCCGGGCAAGCTCAAGATGTGCGACGTGCCCGTCGATCTGCGCAAGATCGACATGCCCGCCTATGTGCTTGCCACCCGTGAGGATCACATCGTCCCGTGGACCACGGCGTATGCCAGCGCACGCCACCTCCGGGGCAAAGTCCAGTTCGTGCTCGCCGCCAGCGGCCATATCGCAGGGGTGATCAATCCGGCTGCGCGCAACCGGCGAAATTACTGGGTCGGCGGTAAACTCATCAAGGATGCGGACAAGTGGCTGACTGCAGCGCAATCGCAGCCTGGCAGCTGGTGGTCTCACTGGAGCGCATGGCTTGCACCAAAGGGCGGCGGACGCGTGCCCGCGCGAACGCCTGGCAACACGCAGTATCCCGGAATCGAACCGGCGCCTGGCCGCTACGTGAAAGAAAAAGTGCGTTGAGGAACGCAACGGCGAGGCGGGGCAGCAACTTTTTCTGGAGGATGACAGCATGACACAACGAGTGGCAGTGGTTACAGGGGGTATGGGCGGCCTCGGCGAGGCAATTTGCGCCAAGCTATCGGGCATGGGCTACAAGGTCATCGCGACACACTCGCCCGGCAACACGAAGTCGGCACAATGGCTGGCCGAAATGAAAAAACAAGGCCACAGCTTCAGCACCGTCGAGGTCGATGTCTCCGACTACGATTCGTGCCAGGGCGCAGTCGCCAAGATCGTTGCTGAAAACGGGCCCGTCGATGTCCTGGTGAACAATGCCGGCATCACGCGCGACATGACGTTCAAGAAAATGGACAAGGCCGCGTGGGATGACGTGACGAAAACCAATCTCGACAGCGTTTTCAACATGACCAAGCACGTGATCGACGGCATGGCCGAGCGCGGCTGGGGCCGGGTCATCAACGTGTCGTCCGTGAACGGCCAGAAGGGCGCGTTCGGGCAGACCAACTACTCAGCGGCCAAAGCCGGCATGCACGGCTTCACGAAAGCGCTGGCCCTCGAATACGCACGCAAAGGGGTGACGGCGAACACGATTTCGCCCGGCTATATCGGCACGAAAATGGTGCTCGGGATTCCGAAGGAGATCCTCGATTCCAAGATCGTGCCGCAGATCCCGATCGGGCGCCTGGGCAAGCCGGAGGAAGTCGCAGGCCTCGTCGCTTACCTGTGTTCCGAGGAAGCGGCTTTCGTCACGGGCGCGAACATCGCCATCAACGGCGGCCAGCACATGCAGTAGCCTGCAAAGCCGCACGGAGCGCGGGCGGACGGCTTGCCGCCCGGCGCTCTAGCCGAGCGATTTTGTGCAATTATTCAATCCCTTAGTTTGCAACACCCCCGGCTTTGTGAAATAATTGCCGCTCGCCCACCCCCGAGGTTTTGCCCCCATGTCCGAGCCGTCGAGAATCATCAAGAAGTATCCCAATCGTCGGCTTTACGACACCGAAACGAGCAGCTACATCACGCTCCAGGACGTGAAAAAGCTCGTGCTCGCACAGGTGACCTTCCGCGTCGAGGATGCCAAATCGAAAGACGATTTGACGCGCAGCATCCTGCTCCAGATCATCCTCGAAGAAGAAACCGCCGGCTCGCCGATGTTCTCGAGCGACATGCTTTCGCAGATCATCCGCTTCTACGGCAATGCGATGCAGGGCATGATGGGAACGTATCTCGAGAAGAACATTCACACCTTTATCGACATGCAAAAGCGTTTGCAGGAGCAGTCGACGCAGATCTATGGCCAGAATCCGATGATCAATTCGGACGCCTGGGGCGAATTCGTCAAGATGCAGGGCCCGGCTCTCCAGGGCTTCATGAGCCGGTATCTGGAGCAAAGCGCCAACGCCTTCATGGAAATGCAGCAGCAGCTTCAGCAACAGTCCCGTACCATGTTCGGCGGCTTTCCTTTCCCCAGCTTCGGCGGCGCTGCGACCAACACGACGTCCGAGCCTGATAAAGGCGGCGGCGAAAACAAGAGCTGACTGAACCAAAGGTTCAGGCGCGGCGTCTCAACGCCAGCGTCATTGCATCGTTTTCCCTTTTTCGCACTCCAGCGCCGGTGCTCCGGCGAGTCAGGTCATGAGTACGGCTAACCAATCGCCCGCTAAAGTCGGCTTCGTTTCGCTCGGGTGCCCGAAAGCGCTCGTCGATTCCGAGCGCATCCTCACGCAGCTGCGCGCCGAAGGCTACGTCATTTCGCCCTCTTACGAAGGTGCTGATCTGGTGGTCGTCAATACCTGCGGGTTCATCGATTCTGCTGTCGCCGAGTCCCTCGACGCGATCGGCGAAGCGCTCGAAGAAAACGGAAAAGTGATCGTGACGGGCTGTCTCGGCGCCAAAGGCGACGTGGTGCGGAAGGCACACCCCAAAGTCCTCGCGGTCACCGGCCCGCACGCGACCGACGAGGTCATGCAGGCGGTGCACCGCCATCTGCCGAAACCCCACGACCCGTTCATCGATCTGGTTCCGCCCCACGGCATCAAGCTCACCCCGCGCCATTACGCCTATCTCAAAATCTCGGAAGGCTGCAACCATCGCTGCACGTTCTGCATCATTCCCTCGATGCGCGGTGACCTCGTCAGCCGCCCGATCGGTGAAGTGATGACGGAAGCCGAAGCGCTCGTCAATGCGGGCGTGAGGGAGCTGCTCATCGTCTCGCAGGACACCAGCGCTTACGGCGTCGACATCAAGTACCGCACCGGTTTCTGGGGTGGCAGGCCGATCAGGACGCGCATGACCGAGCTCGCCGCAGCGCTGGGTGAGTTGGGGATCTGGGTGCGGCTGCATTACGTCTACCCTTACCCACACGTCGACGAAGTGATTCCGCTCATGGCCGACGGCAAAATCCTGCCTTACCTCGATGTGCCTTTTCAGCACGCCAGTCCCCGCATACTCACGGCGATGAAGCGGCCCGCAAGCGCGGAGAACAACCTCGCGCGCGTGCGCTGCTGGCGCGAGATCTGCCCCGACCTCACGATCCGCAGCACGTTCATCGTCGGCTTCCCCGGCGAGACGCAAAGCGAGTTCGAAGCCCTTTTGGAATTTCTCGAAGAAGCGCAACTCGACCGCGTGGGCTGTTTTGCCTATTCGCCGGTCGAAGGCGCAACCGCGAACCTGCTTGCCGATCCCGTTCCCGAACCCGTGAAAGAGGAACGGCGGGAACGCTTCATGGGGGTGCAGGCGCGCATCAGCGCAGAACGGATGAAGCGCAAGATCGGCAAGACGATGACCGTACTCGTGGACGAAGTGACGGCTGAAGGCATCCACGCCCGCACCGCCGCCGATGCGCCGGAAATCGACGGCATCGTGCACGTCGCCCGTTCGCGCGATGCCAAAGCGGGCGAGTTCGCGCAGGTTCGCATCACCAAGGCGGACGCGCACGACCTGTACGGGCGGATGGTCTAGGTAGCGCCTCGTCTACTGTCGAGGATCGGTCCGGTGACACTACCGCTTTATGACGGCGTCCGCCTTTCGGTCGAAGAGCCAGCCGATGCCATAGGTCAAGGCGAATATCGCCGCGATCCAGCCGGCCAGAATGAGAGCGGTAGGGAAGTTCAGCATGCCTTCACCCGATCGGTGCCGGCAGCAATGCTTCAACTTGCCGAATACTGTCCTTCGCTTCTGCAACCAGCCAGTCTGAAAACGCGACGACCTCGCTGCGCTTGGCCATGATATTGGGATAGACGAGATTGTACGAGGTGAGTGTGTCGATCACCGGTCCGAACGGCACCGTGATTTCACCCGTCAGCATGTCATCGAGTGCGAGCAGCGTCTGGCTCAGCCCGACCCCCAGTCCTCGCTTCACGGCGGTATGCATGCACACCCAGGGCGTGAAATTGAGATATCGCGTGCCCACGATTTCGGGCAGACCCGCGGCCTCCAGCCAGCCCTGCCAGCCAGGATGGCGGTCACGCTGCTGGTAGAAGGTCTCGTCCGAGCTGTCCAGTATCGTGTGTTGCGCAAGATCGGCCGTGGTACGAAGGTCTCCACACCCCGCCATCTTGGGGCTGCAGATCGGGAATACCTTGTTTCGGCCGAGCGGCAGAATGCGTAACCCGCTCAAGCCGGCACCGCCATAGCAGACATGAACGTCAAACGAACCATCCGCAATCGCTTGCCGTTGCATCGACATCGTGACCGAGAGCGAGAGGGCGGGATTCTCGGTCATGAACTTCTCCACGCGCGGGATGAGCCACAGCAGCGCCAGGCTCGGCGGACAACTGATGCACAGCGGCGGCTGATCCCCTGCCGCCTTGAGAACCCGCGTGGCATTCGATAGCAGGAGCATGCCACTGGCAACCTCGGCAGCATATCGCGCGCCCGCCGGCGTAAGGGCAATCTTGTTACCCACGCGGCGCACGAGCTTCGTGCCCACGTAAATTTCCAGCGCCTTGATGTGATGACTTACCGCTGATGGCGTCACGTTCAGCTCATCCGCTGCGCGGGAAACACTGAGTAGACGAGCCACCACCGAAAACATGCGCACGCTGCTGAGGGGAAGCCGTTCCATATCGCTCCAATTGTTATTGTTCTTGGCACCGCCGACGCCAGCCCCAGGTCCTCCCCCGAGAGCGCGGACATCGCTGCTAATTTAGCATTGATATCTCGCCATCAGGTGTGCTCGTGACATGTGCTTCCGATCACACCCATCGCAGGGATTCCTCACCTTTGCAACCGAAATAACCCGCAGGCACTGCGGGTATGCGTCGATTGCACTCGGTCGGCAATCTCGAACTGCGCGGCCCGCCATGCCACGCTCAGCGAGCAATGTGCAGCGGGCGCGGAACCATCCTCATCGCTGCCAATCGCAAACGCGCTCTTGAATGTTCGCGCCTCGCGCCCGAGGCGAGGTCGGCGATTCCCGACACGACGCAGAACCCGAAACCAGAGTCGGAGCCGGATCTAAACGCCAGCGCCTGCAACACGCGCGAGCATACGTTCGAGATAGGGCTCCCAGCTGGGGAGTGATAATGAGAATTCGCGGCTGGCCGCGGTGCAATCCAGCCGTGAATTGCGCGGGCGCCGGGCCGGGGTCGGGTATTCCCCGGTCGAAATCGGCTCGATCGCATCAGGCTTCAGCCTCAGAGGCATGCCCAGCCGCAACGCAGTGGTCACGATCGCCTCGGCAAAGGCGTGCCACGACACATCGTGCGAAGAAGCAACGTGATAAATCCGGGCCGAAGGCCAGCCTTGCCCGTCGAGCTGGCGAACCGCGTGCGCCGTGATGTCCGCAAGGAGGGCCGCGGGGGTGGGTGCGCCAGTCTGGTCACTCACCACGCGGATCGCGTCTCGCTCGGATGCGAGCCGCAGGATCGTGCGCACGAAATTTCCACCCACCTCCCCGAACACCCAGCTCGTGCGCAGAATGATGCCGCAAGCGCCCGATGACTGGACCGCGAGCTCTCCGTCGAGCTTGGTGCGCCCATACACGGACAGGGGGCTCGCAAGATCGGACTCGACGTAGGCTGATGTCTTTTCGCCGTCGAACACGTAATCGGTCGAGTAATGCACGAGCGGAATGCCCAGCACTCGGGCCACCTCCGCCATCACCCCCGGCGCAGCGGTATTCACGAGCCGGGCCAGGTCCGCCTCCTCCTGAGCCCGGTCCACTGCCGTATACGCCGCCGCATTTACGATCAGAGACGGGCGCACCGCACGGATGGCGGCACCGACCGAATCGAGTGCCGTGAGCTCGATGTCTTCCGAGCCGAGTGCCACGATGGGGCGCAGCGGCGCAAGCGCGCGCTGCAACTCCCAGCCCAGCTGTCCCGTTTTCCCGATCAGTAATATCGGCCTCATGGTTTCCAATCGAGAAGTTTCACGCGATTTCAAAAAACTTAAGATATGTCACAAAAAAACTCAGTTCGCTGCACAGCCGAATATGACAAAGTTGTTGCATTAAGAAAACTAATACTTCGAGGCAATTTTTGCGGTTAGAACGACGTTCTCAGTGACGGTATCAACACTGTTCCAAGCCCATGAGGTCTTATTGCCCGTCTTACTGGTCCGACAGCGTCGGGGCTGGGAAGACGCGAACCTCCCGATTCTGGGCTCGTTGCTGGGTTTGGACGTCGTCCTGCTCCTCACCCAGCTCCATCTCGAGTCGCGCACGTTTTCGCTGAAAGAGATTTACCTCTCGTTGCCGTATTCGGAGAACGCGATCCGCCTGCATCTCCAGAAGCTGGAACGCGGCGGGTGGGTAAAGCGGGAAAAAGTCGGGGGCGATCGGCGCTTCAGAGCGATACGCCCGACCTGGAAGTTCGAGCGCGCCATCGACAGCTACGCCCGGCTTCTGGTGGGCCATCCACAGCGCGCCGACGTGGCGGAAACGATAATCCCGAGTCGCCACCGGGGCCGTACTGCGCACGATTCAGCCGACGCCTGACGCGGACGTCAGCGGTGCAATCGGCGCTTCGATGATCGCCGATTCCATGCGCAGAAATGCAACCGCGTCGGCTTCCACACGCGTTCGCCGCATCGGCGGCAGGCTTTGCAGGATGCGCCGGCCGTAGCTTTTGCTGTAAAGCCGCGGGTCGCAGATCATCAATACGCCGCGGTCGTTCTCATCGCGTATCAGACGACCTGCACCCTGCTTCAGCGTTATCACCGCCTGCGGCAGCTGGTGCTCCATGAAGGCGTTGCGTCCTTCCTGATTCAGCTTGTCTATGCGCGCCGCCAGTACCGGATCGTCCGGCGCGGAAAACGGCAACTTGTCGATGACGACGAGTGAAAGCGCTTCCCCTTTCACGTCCACGCCTTCCCAGAACGACTGGCTGCCGATCAGGACCGCATTGCCCAGGCGGCGAAAACGCTCCAGCAGCTCGGTGCGCGAGCTTTCCCCCTGCACCAGCACAGGGAAATCCAGCCGGCGGCGCGTCAAACCTTCGTGCATCAGCGTTTGTGCGTCGCGCATCGCCCGTAAGCTCGTGCACAGTATGAAAGTGCGCCCGCCGCTGGCTTCGATCAGCGGCAACGCCGCATCGATTACCGCGCGGGTGTAATCCGGCGTGTTGGGCTCGGGCATCTTGGCAGGCACGTATAGAAGCGCCTGCAAGTCGTACAGAAATGGACTGTCCCAGCTTTGCGTCTGGGCGTTACTCAGACCGAGCGCCCCGCAGTAGTGCTGGAAGTCGCGAGCCACCGACAGCGTCGCGGAGGTGAACACCCAGGCTCGCGCATGATCCTGCACCTGCCTGGCAAACACATCTGCAACCGAAAGCGGCGTCGAATTCAGATGCAGCGAATGGGTAAACAGCTCGGCCCATTTGACGCGCTCGCCATCGACCCCGCTGCGCCAGCGTTCGAGCTGCTCCGCCAGCGCGAGACCGCGCTCGTGACAGCGCTGCAATCCTTCGCTGCGTTGACCGTGCTCCGCCAGCTCGCTGCACAGGCCGTCGAGGGCCCTGAACACGTCGTTCAGCGCATCATGAAATTCCCGGTTGCGTTCGATCACGCGCATCGGCAGGCGCCCGCCGTCCTCACGGAACACGAGACGCAAATCACGCGCCGCTTTTTCGAAAGCGTGCGCCGCTTCGGGAAGAGCGCGGTTGTCGCGCGCACCCGACAGGGCTTCGAGCACGGTGTCCCGCGTGAGCGTCACCATCTGCGCGGTGGAAACGCTGTCGCCGAAAAAAAGCGTGGCGGTTTCCGGAATCTGATGAGCTTCGTCGAAAATGACGGTGTTGCACGCGGGCAGCAGCTCGCCGACACCTTCATCGCGAAGTACGACGTCCGCGAAGAAAAGATGATGGTTGACGACCACGACATCGGCCTCGAGCGCCTGCTTGCGCGCCTGCATCACGAAGCACTTGTCGAAATGATGGCAATCGGAACCCAGACAGTTCTCGCGCGTGGACGTGACCTGTGACCACACCGGCGCGGTTTCGGACACGCCGCTGCAATCTGCGCGGTCTCCGGTCGTCGTGCTGCGAGAGAATCCGTCGATGAGCCCCAGATCGCGCACGTCATCGCGGCTGGCGAAGCGCCCCTCTCCCACTGCCCGCTGCAAGTGGTGATGACACACGTAATTCGAACGCCCTTTGAGCAATGCAACACTCACCGGAAGCTTCAGGGCGCTGCGCACGGTGGGAATATCGCGGTAGAACAGCTGGTCCTGAAGCGTCTTCGTCCCGGTGGAGATGATGACTTTTCCGCCGGAGCGCAAAGCCGGGACGAGATATGCGAATGTCTTGCCGGTGCCGGTTCCAGCTTCCGCCACCAAAACCGCACGATCTTCGATAGCCGCCGCCACGGCGCGCGCCATGTCGAGTTGAAAAGGACGCGGGCGAAAACCGGGGACAACGCGAGCGAGGGTTCCGTCTTCGGCAAAAATCGGATCGAGTTCGAGCACCCGCCAATGTTACAGAAGTGCGGCGCAGGGCGCTTACGCGAGTCGCGTGCTGGGTGCCGTGACACATCACGGGGAAGACAGGGCGCAGCGCTGCAGGTCCGATCGGCGCCGGGTTTCTCCAGGCGTCCCGGATGCGGCGTCGTCCCCCTGCCCGTGGTCGCGTCCGGTACCGTAGGACGAGCGGCAATTTTCATGTATAATCCGCGACTTCCGTACGCCCTCCAATCAGCGTACCGGTCCCGTATATCGGATCCATTCCCCTAATTCGTCTGCCTTGATTGGTGTCTCTCTGCTCGAGCGACAGGCCGTCGCTGGAGCTGTAATGACTGAAACGCAATTCGCCGGCCTTGGGCTGGCGCAACCGCTGCTGCGCGCCATCACTGACGCGGGCTACACCATCCCCACCCCCATACAACTGAAGGCCATACCGCTCGTCATGGCCGGCGGCGACCTGCTCGCTGCGGCGCAGACCGGAACCGGCAAAACCGCAGGCTTTGTCCTGCCGATTCTCCACCGGCTGTACGAAACCATGCCGGAAGCCAGCGGCGGAACGAAGCCCGGGCGCCCGCGATGCCTGATCCTCACCCCGACGCGCGAGCTCGCGGCCCAGGTCGAAGCCTCGGTGCGCACCTACGGCAAGCACGTTCCGCTCAAGTCGATGATGATGTTCGGCGGCGTGGGCATGCAGCCCCAGGTCACGCAACTGCGTAAGCGCGTCGATATTCTGGTCGCGACACCCGGCCGGCTCCTCGATCACGTGGGCCAGCGCACCCTCGACCTGTCGGCCATCGAAATCCTCGTCCTCGACGAAGGCGACCGTATGCTCGACATGGGCTTCATCCACGACATCAAGCGGATATTGAAGCTCATGCCCAAGGAACGGCAAAGCCTGCTGTTCTCGGCAACGTTCTCGGACGAAGTCAGGACGCTCGCCAACTCGCTCCTCAACAATCCGGGCTGCGTCGACGTCGCACCGCGCAATACGGCCTCCGAGCTCGTCAGGCAGACCGTTCATATGGTGCCGAAGGATCAGAAGCGCGACGTGCTGAGCCATCTCATCAAGCAGCACAACTGGCAACAGGTCCTGGTGTTCACGCGGACCAAGCACGGTGCAAACCGCCTGGCCGAGAAGCTGGAGAAAGACGGCATCGGTGCGGCTGCGATTCACGGCAACAAAAGCCAGTCCGCCCGCACGCGCGCCCTTGCCGATTTCAAGAAAGGCGACATTCCCGTGCTGGTGGCCACCGACATCGCTGCGCGCGGGCTCGACATCGTGGAGCTACCGCACGTGGTGAACTTCGAGCTTCCGAATGTGGCTGAAGACTACGTACACCGCATCGGCCGTACCGGCCGCGCAGGCAGCGAAGGCGCCGCCGTCTCGCTCGTCGATTCCGAAGAAATCCAGCTTCTGCGCGCGATTGAGAAGCTCATCAAGCGCCCGATCGAGCGCGCCACCCTCGAAGGCTACGTCGCCCGCCCGGCAAGCGAGCGTGCGGCCGATGAGCGTCCGCGTGAGCCGAGGCAGGACCGCGGCCGTCGTGATCGCCAGCCCGACGCCCAGCGCCGCCGGCCCACGGGGGACGCTGCGCGCGCCCAGGCACCTCGCGCAGCGCGCAGCCCGGCGCGCAGCGGCGCCGCACCCCGCGACGACGACAATCGCGGCAACCGCATCCAGGGCACGCGCGACGATAATCGCGCAAACCGCGTTCCCGCCGCCCGCGATGATGACAACCGGGGCAACCGGATGCCGGCGAGCCGTGATGACGCTTCTCGAGGCCGCCCGGTGCACGCGCGTCGTGATGAATCCCAGGGCAATCGCCCTCACCACCCGCGCCGCGACGACGTGCAGCGCAGCCGACCGCATCACGAGCGCGGCGATGATGATCGCGGCAATCGTATCCATGCCGTACGCACCGATTCGCCGGTCCAGCCCGCGGCGCAAAGCTCGACCCAGGCCGACTTGTCGGAAGCCGCCCGCCATCAGGCACTGCCGCAACCCGCGTTGTTCTCGCCGAGGCCACAGCAACGCCGTCGGGGTTAAGCGCGACGCCTCGGGCCTGCCTCGGGCCTAACCGCCGGGCATAAACTGACGGAGGGAAACCCGAGGTTTCCTCCGTAACCGTCCATCCTTCCGTTATCGGTTACGGGAGGAAAGGCGGTGCGGATCATTGCTGGCGCAGGCCAGGCTCGACTTCTCCATTGAGACGCACAAACGAATACCGACGTGAGCGAAGCTGAGAAAGTCCGGGTATCCAAACTCATGGCCGCGCAAGGTCTGTGCTCGCGCCGCGAAGCCGACAGCTACATCGAGCGCGGACTCGTCTTCGTCGACGGGGAGCGCATCACCGAGCTCGGCACCAAAATTTTTCCCAGCCAGCGCATCACGCTTTCGCGCGCTGCTGCGACCGAGCAGACCGCCCGCGTCACCATCCTGATCAACAAGCCCATCGGTTACGTATCAAGCCAGCCCGAGCTTGGCTACAAGCCTGCGATCGTGCTCGTGGTGCCCGAGAACCATTACGCGGACGACCGCAGCACCCAGCCCTTTCAGCGCTCCCACCTCCAGGGCCTCGCGCCTGCAGGCCGCCTCGACATCGACTCGACAGGCCTGCTGGTGCTCACCCAGGACGGGCGCATCGCCCGTCAACTGATCGGCCAGGACAGCGGGATGGAGAAAGAGTACCTCGTGCGGGTCCAGGGAAAACTCTCTGCGCAGGGCCTCCAGCAGCTGAACCACGGGCTGAGCCTCGACGGTGCCGCACTCAAGCCCGCGCAGGTGACCTGGCAGAATCGCGATCAGCTGCGTTTCGTGCTGGTTGAGGGAAAGAAGCGTCAGATTCGCAGGATGTGCGAGCTCGTGGGTCTCGAGGTCACAGGATTGAAGCGCGTGCGCATCGGGCGGGTTCGTCTCGGCGACCTGCCGGATCGGCAGTGGCGGTATCTGCACTCGAGCGAACGTTTCTAGCGAAAGGCGACACGTCAGGTGCCACTCTTGCGCGACCGGCGCCGTAACTTCGCGAAGTCGAGTCTGGCCGACGCTCGCGTATCGGCTTTGAACACCCGCTCCATGTAATGCAAAGCCTTGCGGTTCTCGACCGCAGACTGCGAAGCAACGCAATCCGCAGGCACGATGATCTCGAGTGACACGACCGGCGCCGCGCTGAATCGCGCGAGGTCCGGGTGACGAGGCGTTTATAATGACGCTGCGTCGCTCAGGGAAATGCGCCATGCACCGGTACCTCGCTCACCTCGCGGTCCTCGCGGTCCTCGCCTGCATTCTCGTCACTGGCGCCCGTGCCGACGACAAAGTGGTCGACATTCCCACCCGCGCAGGCGTGACTCAGCGCTTTTTGCTGATCCCGGCCGCCCAGCCGAAATCGGCTGTCATCTTGTTTGCAGGGGGCCATGGCGGCCTTCAGCTCAACGATGCCGGCGGTGCGCGCTGGGGAAACAACAACTTCCTCGTGCGCAGCGCAAGGCTGTTCGCGGCGCAGGGTTTCACGGTAGCCGTGATCGATGCGCCGTCGGACCGCCAGTCGTCGCCTTATCTCAGCGGCTTTCGCGAGACTGCCGAGCACGCCGCAGACGTGAAAGCTTTGATCGCCTGGCTGAAAAGCGAAACCCGGCTGCCGGTCTGGCTTATCGGCACGAGCCGCGGAACGCAATCGGTGGCTGCTGTGGCCACGGCACTCAAGGCGAGCGGAGGACCTGACGGCATCGTGCTCACGTCCACGATACTCAGCGACCGGCGCAGCACGCCTGTTCCCGACATGCGCGTCGAAACGCTCACCATTCCCATACTTGTCGTGCACCACGAACAGGACGCTTGCCGCACGTGCCTATTGCGCGACATGCCGCGACTCATGGAGAAGCTGTCGGCCGCGCCACGAAAAGAGCTCATCACATTTCGAGGTGGCGACAACCAGGGCGAGCCGTGCGAAGCGCTCGCCTATCACGGGTACAACGGGCTTGAGAAAGACGTGGTGACGCGCATCGGGAGCTGGATCGCGTCGAACCGGAAATAACTCGGATAGCGCTAGCGCAGCTCTTCGACTTTCAGCAGCACTGAGCGGCTTTCACTGCGGCTGCTGCTCGCGCGACCGAGCAGCACATCACGCTCCGTAGTGCGATCCTGTGACACCGCGGCAAGCTCGATCCAATCGCCGAGACGCCCGGATACGGTGCTCACGACACGCTGCACATCGACGACACCGGGCCCACGCTGCACGAACGCCTCGCGTTGTGGGGAGACGTCGAGCGTCACCTGATCGCCGGACACGCGAGGGGTGACGTGGAAACCGGTAGCGACCTGGGCGTAATCGACGCTTTCGACCAACTGTTCGACGGCGCGGCCGTTCACGATCGAGCGCACGACGCGCCGCTGAGGCAGCGCTGCCACGCCCCCGGACTGGATGTACGCGCTGCGGCCTTCGAGAACCTGCACGGTCTGCATCACGCGCACATTGTCCAGACTGCGCGTGTCATACACTCGCGCCTGGATGCCGTCGCGCTCGCGCGTCGCGGCGCGTCCCGGAGACGTCAGGCGCAACTGATCGTCGCTTCGCAGGCTGCCGGAGACCTCCCCGCCACGCCGGCTCCCGTCGGACGCCGCGTCCTGCGCGACCGTGATGAGGAGACGTCGGGCTGCAACATCGATACTGTCCAGTATCCGGCGCAGCTCCTTCAAATTCGCAGGCGTCGTGCGCATGACCAACTGGCCGCGCAGACCGCTCAAGCTGCCATCGCGGGCCAGCATCGGCTGAAGCACCGGTATCACCTCTTCGGCCGTGCGATATTTGAGCGCGATCACCTCGACGCTCATCTGCGCCATGGCGCACATCGCATTGGCGGCCAGCGCAAACGCAAAAATAGCCAGGAGCGTATGACGGGGTATTTGTCTACTCATCGTGTAGGACAAGCTCGTACCTTTACAACCTTCTCGATTCTCATCTATATTCCGCCGCGTGAGAAGAAGAATGACAATAACACTGGTCTTCGCCCTTGCGGCGGGCGCGGTGCATGCTGATGACAACATCACACTACGCCAGGATCGCGGTGCAGCGTTGCTCCAGCTTGCTGACCGTCATCTGGCGGCAACTCGTGAGCTCGCCCTCCAGGCACTCGGTTTTCTCGGCGTCCGCTACAAGTATGGCGGTAACTCCCCCGATACGGGCTTCGACTGCAGCGGTCTGGTGCGTTACGTTGTGAGCCAGGCGGTCGGGCTCGTGCTGCCCCGCGATGCGCGCGCCATCAGTGAGCTCGGTGCCCAGATACAAACCGAGGAACTGCAGCCCGGCGACCTGGTGTTTTTCAACACGATGCGCAAGCCCTACTCCCACGTGGGTATATACGTCGGGGACCAGCGCTTCGTGCATGCGCCGGCGAGCGGCGGGGCAGTGGAGCTCGTCAACATGACCGAGCGCTACTGGAAAAGCCGCTTCAATGGGGCGCGGCGGCTGAGCCCCTGATATCGGCAACCGGCGATGCGCTCGCCGGTTCGGTGCGGTTCGGTGCCTATTCACCATCGGCACCATCGGTAGGTCTGATTTCCCCCCAATCGCGTTGCCCTTCCCATCGACTCCCGATGCGCCCCGCAAGGGCGTGCGTCGACGCGTTTTGCCGTTCGCCGCTGATTCAGGTTCAAAGTCGAGAATAATTCCCATTCAGTTGTGTTTGAGAATCATTCTTGATACGATCGCGGCTTACCTTCCCCACCCAATGGAGTTGCAGGCCATGTCCTTGATCACAAAGCTGACGATACGCGGCGCCCTCGGGGCGGTTTTCGCTTCGACCGTGCTGGTTTCGAGCGCCTTCGGGGCGAGCACGCCGGAGAAAGTGCTGAACCTGTATTCCTCCCGCCATTACCAGACCGACGAGTCACTGTATGCGAACTTCACCAAGCAGACCGGCATACGCATCAACCGCATCGAGGCCGGCGAAGACCCGCTCATCGAGCGGCTGAAGAACGAAGGCGCCGCCAGCCCCGCCGATGTGCTCGTCACGGTCGACGCCGGCCGGCTATGGCGGGCCGAGCAGCTTGGACTCTTCCAGCCCGTTAAATCCAAAGTTCTCGAGTCGCGGCTACCCGACCACCTTCGCGCATCCAACGACCAATGGTTCGGCTTTTCGGCGCGCGCGCGTGTCATCGTCTACAACAAGGCGACGGTCAATCCGGCCGATGCGCAAAACTACGAGGATCTCGCCAACCCGAAACTGAAAGGCAAGGTCTGCACGCGCTCCGGCAGCAGCGTGTACAACCTGTCGCTCATGAGCGCGCTGATCGAGCATTGGGGCGAGCGCCAGGCCGAAGATTGGGCTCGCGGCGTGGTGGCTAACCTCGCCCGTGCCCCCAAAGGCGGTGACACCGACCAGATCATGGGCGTGGCGTCGGGCGAGTGCGGCGTCGCCATTACGAACAGCTACTATTATGTGCGCCTGCTGAAGTCCGACAAAGCCGAGGACAAGAAAACGATGCAGGCCGTGGGCCTCATCTGGCCGAATCAGAAAAGCTTCGGCACGCATTTGAATGTTTCAGGTGCAGGCGTGCTCAAGAACGCCCCCCATCGCGATGCAGCCGTACAATATCTGGAGTATCTCGCGAGCGATGCCGCCCAGGGCTACTTCGCCAACGGTAATAACGAATGGCCCGTTGCCAAAGGCGTAAAGCCCGACAATGCCGCCCTCGCCTCTCTAGGCACCCCGAAGATGGATACGCTGAACGTCTCGGCACTCGGCAAGAATCAGGCGCTCGCGCAGAAGATCTTCGATCGCGCCGGATTCAAATAGCCGCTTCAGAAAACCGAAGGATGGACGCTTGCGCAGGGGAACCTCAGGTTTCCCTGCGTTCGTTTACGGGCTCACCGCGCGAAGCAGGGAGCATCATGCGCGAGAGCACGATGAGCGGAACGAGCCCGACCGCGACGATCGTCAGCGCAGGCGTAGCGGCTTCCGCGAGGCGCTCATCGGAAGCGAGCTGGTAAGCCTGCACCGCCAGCGTGTCGAAATTGAAAGGGCGCATCACGAAGGTGGCCGGCAGCTCCTTCATGACATCGACGATCACCAGCAGTGCCGCCGACAAGGCGCTGCGCCAGAGCAGTGGCGCATGAACGCGCACGAGCGTCGCACCGGGTGCGTATCCGAGCGAGCGCGCCGCACTGTCCATACTGGGCGTGATCTTGGTGAGCCCCGCTTCGACCGACTGCAAAGCGACAGCGAAAAATCGGACGAGATAGGCGTAGACGAGCGCGGCGATGCTGCCCGTCAACAGCAATCCCGGGGAGACGCCGGTAAGCGACGTGACCCAAGCCGCGAGCACATGATCCAGACGCGTGACCGGAATCAGAACGCCCACCGCAATGACGGCCCCCGGCACAGCGTACCCCATCCCCGCCACCCGTTTTGCGATCTCCACACCCACGCTGCGCGTCGAGCGCGCGCCATAAGCCACGACCAGGGCCAATCCCACCGCAAGCGCTGCCGTGATCGCGGCAAGCGACACGGTGTTGAAAGTCAGCTGGAAGTAACGCGAGCCGAACTGCGCGTCCCCTGCGTTCACGGCAAGGTTCAGCAGTATGCCGCTTGGCAAAAGAAATCCGAGCACGAGTGGCGTAATGCAGAACAGGATCGCTACGGCCGCGCGAAATCCCGTGAGACGATAAACGTTACGCAGCCGCTTGCGATGAGACGCATTATGAAAGCTCGCGCGCGCACGGGTAATGCGCTCGATCAGCAGCAGGAGAAATACAAAACCAAGGAGTACCGCGGACAGTTGGGCAGCTGCAACCGGGTCGCCCAGGGAGAACCAGGCGCGAAAAATACCCGTGGTAAAGGTCTGGACGCCGAAATACGAAACCGTGCCGAAATCGGCCAGCGTCTCCATGAGCGCCAGCGCAGTCCCCGCAACGATCGCGGGACGCGCCAACGGAAGCGCCACACGCATGAATGTGCCCCACGATCCGTAACCGCATACGCGTGCGACTTCGAGCATGCTGTCGGATTGTTCGAGGAACGCAGCACGCGCCAGCAGATAGACATACGGGTAGAGCACAAGCGAAAGCATCACCACGGCGCCGCCGAGTGAGCGCACATCGGGGAACCAATATTCGCGCGGCCCCCACCCCGTCAGTTCCCGCAGGAACGACTGCGCCGGCCCGGCGAACTGCAGGAAGTCGGTGTAGGCATACGCCATCACATACGCGGGCACCGCCATGGGCAGCAGAAGCGCCCACTCGAATACGCGCCTTCCGGGGAAACGGCACATTACGGTGAGCCATGCCGTGGTCACACCGCCCACCATGACGCCGAAAGCGACACCTGCCATGAGCAAAAGCGAATTGCTGATGTAATCCCGCAGGACCGTCGCGGCCAGGTGATTCCATGTGCCGTGGCTGGGCGTGAATACATTGGCCAGCACGACCAGGATCGGCAGCGCCAGGAGACACGCGATCATCACCGCGGCGGCACCCAGCGGCGACGGCCAGCTCAGCTCGACGCGGCGGATCCGGCTGCGCAACAGGACGCGCGATCCCAATGTGTTCATGGGCAGGCAATCAAGTTCCACGCCCGCGAGGATGCCGGTGCGGAAAGTAAATTCGTGCAGGGGAGACGTATTTCATTTTAACAAGAATCATTTGCAATACACGACCGCTATAATTCGGTGCATGACGCCTTTGCTCGAAGTCAGGCGGGTTTCGCACGCATACGACCACCGGCCTGTGCTCGAAGAACTCTCATTCAGCCTCGAACCCGGGGTGATCGGCTGCCTGCTCGGCCCCAGCGGCTGCGGGAAAACAACCGTCCTGCGGTGTATCGCGGGTTTCGAGCCGGTGTCCCGGGGCGAGATCGTGCTCCATGGGGAAACGATGAGCCGTCCCGGCCGCACCGTTCAGGCCGAGCGCCGCCGCATCGGAATGGTGTTCCAGGACTACGCGCTTTTCCCCCATCTCACCGTCGAGCGCAACATAGCGTTCGGACTGCGCACACTCTCCCACGCCCAGCGCGATGCGCGGGTCAATGAGCTGCTCGACATCGTGGGCCTGAACCCGGCCGCCAGGCGCTATCCGCACGAGCTTTCCGGCGGGCAGCAGCAGC
>JBKJKJ010000246.1:0-11459 GCA_046597455.1 Burkholderiales bacterium | reverse complement strand
GCGCTACGGCCGGGGCGCGCCGGACAGCGGATCGGTCCAGTCGAATCCCAGCGAGCTGACCCCCTGCTGCAGTACCCCGATGGCAGCGGGGACGTCGTTCGCATTCCCCCGCACCCCGAGCTCGATATGACGTTCAGGCGCCATCCGCGGCAGACTGAACACTTTCAGCGCCGGATACCGGGCGAGGCACTGATTCATCAAATCGATGAGCTGGCTCTCTCCCGCCCCGCGCACGATGATCGAGCGCTCCGAAATGCCCCCCGGGTCGAACAGGTGGCGGTAACAGGTATCCAGCACCCACGCCATCATCGGCCACGCCATCTGGGGAAATCCCGGAACGAAATAATGATTCTTCAAGCTGAAGCCGGGAACGCGGTTGTACGGGTTGGGGATGATTTCCGAGCCGAGCGGGAATTCCCCCATGATGAGACGCTGCGGCGTGATGTCCGTGCCAAAACGTGCGCGAAGCTCCGATTCGGCATCGGGATGCAGTTGCAGCGGAACATCCGCAGCACGTGCAGCACATTGCCGCGTGTGGTCGTCCGGTGTAGCGCCGATACCGCCGAAGCTGAAAAC
The DNA here is from genome assembly GCA_046597455.1 of Burkholderiales bacterium. Lineage (GTDB taxonomy): Bacteria > Pseudomonadota > Gammaproteobacteria > Burkholderiales > SG8-41 > JAQGMV01. The sequence goes on along the minus strand of JBKJKJ010000246.1, from coordinate 10,883 downwards.
CACGTCATCGCCCGCAAACGTCCGCTTCAGCGTGGTGGTGATGAGCTCGGTGTCGTCGCCGAGGTAGTGGCACCAGGCGAGCTGCAGGCCGCGCGCACCGAGAGTCTCGATGACTTTCGGCATGTGTTTGTCCTGCCGCTTGCCCGACAGGATCTCGTCACCGATGATGATCGCGCCGAATCGCATCGCTATTGCTCAGGTTTTTGGGGGCGTATGCCGGGATTTGAGTGACTGGATCAGAGCGCAGGCCGCCGCTGCAACACCAAGCACCAGGCCGTGAACATTTCGATACTCCGATACTCGCCACCCGGCGCTGCAACACTCAGCTGTGGATGTAGGATTCGAGCTGTTTGATCGTCTGTTCCTGCTCCGCGATCACTTCCTTCACGAGGTCCCCGATCGACACGAGCCCCACCAGGGTGTCGCCTTCGCAAACCGGAAGGTGCCTGATGCGGCGCTGGGTCATGAGACCCATGCAGTCTTCAACCGTCTGCGACGGATCGACCCGAACCACGTCGGAGGTCATGATATCGCGCACCGCAATGTCCTGCGACGATTTTCCCTGGAGGATGACTTTGCGGGCGTAATCACGCTCGGAGATGATGCCCGCAAGCCGCGTGCCCTCCATTACGAGCAAGGCACCGACGTCTTTTTTCGCCATGAGCTGCAGCGCTTCGATCACTTTCGCATCCGGGAGTATCGAATAGACGTGCCCCCCTTTCGCGTCCAGAAGTTGCTTAAGGCTTTTCATGCAGACCTCCATGCCGGGGCTTGCGCCGCCGCAACAGCGTTGATCGTTTGGTGCAGTGTAGCAAAGACGGACATGCGAAGCACCGTCGATTCACGCTCAGGCATCTCCGGAAGCATCGACACCCGGGCGGCGCGCGCGCCATGGCATCAACGGTTGGTCGTCCGCAATGCGGCTCGAGTCATGCGGCTGCGCCAGGAGCATCGCGGTCATCGATTCGGCCGGCGCGGGCGCGCAGAAGTAGTTGCCCTGTGCAGCATCGCATCCATGCTCGCGCAGAAAATCCCACTGCAGGCGCGTCTCCACCGCCTCGCCGATGACCTGCAGGCCCAGACTGTGCGCCATGGCGATGACGGCGCGTGTCAGCCCGACCGCATCGGCACTACCGGGGAGCTGCGCCACAAGCGACCGATCGATCTTCACCGCATCGATAGGGAAGCGCTGAAGGCATCCGAGCGATGAATGCCCGATGCCGAAGTCGTCGACGATGATCTGCGCCCCGAGCGCCTTGATCTGGGCGAGTAACCTGTCGGCGCGCTCCGCATAACGCATGAGCACGGCTTCGGTTATTTCGATGTCGAGCTGCCCCGCCTCTATTCCTGCCGCGTGCACGGCCACACGCAAGCGCTCGACGAGATCGTCCTGTCCGAACTGGCGCATCGAGAGGTTCACTGCAACGCGCACCCCGGTAATGCCGCGCAGCTGCCACGCTTTCATCTGCCCGCAAGCTGCGCGCAGCACCCAGTCTCCGATCGCCGCAAACAGACCCGCATCGTCGGCGGTCGGCATGAAGTCGGGCGGATTGATGATGCCCTGCGATGGGTGCAGCCAGCGCAGGAGGCCTTCCACGCCGATGACGCGATTTTCCGGAATATTGATCTTGGGTTGATAGAAAAGCACGAACTCGCCACGCTCGAGCGCCCGGCGCAGCGCCGCCTCAAGTCCCACACGCTCGACCAGATGCGTATTCATGTCGGGTGAATGGAACTGGTAGTTGTTCTTCCCCCGCTCCTTCGCGCGATACATCGCGATGTCCGCATTCTTGAGCAGATCGGGGGCATCCTCGCCGTCCTGGGGATAAGCTGCGATACCGATGCTCGCGGTGACGCGATACTCCGCATCGCGCAGCGTGAAAGGCTCGGCCACCGTGTCGAGCACTTTGCGCGCGACTTCGAGTAATTGAGTCTCTTCGTCGTAACCTTCGATCAGCACGACGAACTCGTCACCGCCCATGCGCCCCAGCGTGTCACCTTCGCGCATGCACTCGCGAAGACGGTTCGCGAGGTCGGCCAGCAGGACGTCGCCCGCATCGTGGCCGAGCATGTCGTTGATGAGCTTGAAGCCGTCGAGATCGATGAAGAGCACAGCGAGGCGCCGCTCGTGACGATACGCCTGGGCGAGCGCCTGCTGCAGCCGCTGGCTGAACATCGAGCGATTGAACAGCCCCGTCAACGCATCGTGGCTCGCAACAAACTGGAGATTGCGCTCGGCCTGCTTGCGCGCAATGAACTGCCCGATGTGCGAGCTGACCGTCCGCGCGACCTGCAGAACGGTCTCGTCGGGCGCGCACGCCTTACGCCCGAAGAATTCCATCACACCGTAGAGCTCACCCCCCACCATGAGGGGAAAGCCGAACGCCGAACGCAGACCCGCCTGCAACGCCTGCGCACGCCGGTCGAGCGTCGCGTCGCGCTCTATGTCTTCGATCCAGTACGGCGCCTCGGTGTCCCACACCCTGCGGTTCAGGCCTTCCGCCTTGGCCGGGCGCTCGAGTCGCGCTTTGGAGTGGTCACGAAAAGCGGTGAGCTCCGGCGTCGGGACGTTCCATGTTTCGGCGCAATGGAGCAGGGGGGTTTGCCAGTCGAGCAACCAGCGGGCCCCGTAGACGAAACCGAACGATACGCACATCGTTTCGAGCACGTGCGGAATCGCCTCTTCCGCGCTTTGCGCTTCGGCGAGCAGCATGGTGATGCGGGCAATCACGCTTTGCTGGTGCTCGACCCGCTTGCGCTCGGTGATGTCGGCGAGAATGGTCAAGTAGCCGGTCGGACGACTGGAAATGTCATAGACGATCGCGGCCGAGATGCTCACATCGATGAGCCGCACATCCCTCGTGATCAGCACGGCTTCCATGCCGGACACACTTTGGCCGCTCAAGATCTTTTCGCGGAATTCCGCCTCGCCGTTTTCGTCCCCCGGCGGGTAATAAGGCGGCGGCTTTCCTCGCACATCCTCCTGCGCCCATCCGAAGATCCGCTCAGCGGCCGAATTCCAGGTCTCGATGCGACCTTCCAAATCACGCACGATGATGGCGAGCGGCGAGGCTTCGATCAGCGCCGAGAGCTTCTGCGAAGCCTGGCGTAGCTGCTCGGTCGCGACGCGCTGGGCGTAGATCTGGTCGTTCAGCTGCAAATTGGTCAAGCGCGATACTGCATGTGTCTCTGAAAGCTGCTCGAGCAGCTCGGTGCCGGCGTACTTCATGCCGATCGAGTCACGCATCATTGCGGACACCATGGGCCCCGCGATCAGCACCACGACGACAACGACCAGCAGCAGGATGCCCATGGAAAAGTGGACCGTCGTGCCCTGAAGAAACACCGTCGGGATCACCGGCAGGACGGCGGGCAGCAAAAAAGCGAGAAACGCGTTGTTGACCGGCGCGAGGACCAGCACTGCGGCGATCACCATGCCGCCGATAATGAACATCACCAGGAATTCCTGGGCCATCGCATCGGATGGATAGAGTGCCGAGCCGAGCACACCCCACATCGCGCCGGATGCAGCGGTGCCCAAAACGAAGTAGGTACACCACCTCGACGCCTCGGCGGCAGGTGGATTGCGTTTTTCGAAGCTACGATGGAGTGCAAAGCGGCCCGCCACGACCGCGGCGAGGGCACCAGCCCAGAGCAGCAGCCGCAGGAGCGGGACGACCTCCCAGACCGCCGCGACGACCACGATGGCGGACAGCAGGGTACCGGCGTAAGTCGAGCCTGACAGCCGGTAGAGCTGTCTCACCTGCTCGGCGTAGATGGACTCCGCGCGGCTTAAGCCGTCCGCGCCGGAAGCGGCCGTAGACTTGACTAGAGGCGCCCTAAGTCCCTCACCCATTTATATTTCTTCTAGCTCATCCAGCTTCAAGAGGGTGGGGCCATTCTGACACGAAGCGGATCTACTGGGTAGACGCGATCGGCGTCACGCGGTTCGTTGGGCGTCCCCGCTGATCGCCTGCGCTTTGGTGAGTACGTTCTGCGCCATTCTGATGTTGGCAATATCGACCAGGCGCCCGTCGAGTTGCACGGCACCTTTGCCTTCGCGGGCTGCGTCGGCCATCGCCGCCACGATACGCCGCGCCCGCTCGACTTCCTCCGCCGACGGGCTGAATACCTCGTTGAGTGGGGTAATCTGCGTCGGGTGTATCGCCCACTTACCCTCGAAACCCAGTGCAGCGACCCGCCGCGCGGACGAGAGGAATCCCTCCGGATCCTTGATGTCGCCGTAAACGCCGTCGATGGGCCGCAGACCGTAGGCCCGACACGCGACGAGCATGCGAGTCTGCGCCGCGTGCCACGGGTCGGCCTGGAGGAACGCCCGCTGCCCCGCATCGTCCCCGTCACTGAGCACGCCGTAATGCGGATGCAGCCCGCCGATCACCGTTGTGCGCGCACGCGTGGAGGCAGCGAAGTCGCCCGCACCGAAGCACATCGCTTCCAGACGCCCGCTCGACTGCGCGATCGACTCCACATTGGCGTGCCCGAGCGCCGTCTCGATCAGGATCTCGAAACCGATTCGTTTCTCGCGGTGCATCGAATGCTCGATCTGGGTCACGAGCATGTCGAGCGCGTAAACATCCGCCGGCACGCCGACTTTCGGTATGACCAGCATGTCGAGCCGGGGACACGCTTCAACGACGTCGATGACGTCACGGTACATGTAGTGCGTATCGAGACCGTTGATGCGCACAGCCATGGTCTTGCCACCCCAGTCGACTTCGTTCAGCGCTTCGATGGCATTCCTGCGCGCCACCACCTTGTCGTCCGGTGCGACCGCATCCTCGAGGTCGATGAACACCACGTCGGCGCCCGAGCGCGCAGCCTTTTCGAAAAGTGCCGTCGTCGCACCCGGCACCACCAGCTCCGAGCGCGTAAGACGGGGGGTGACGGGGTCGTATTGGGTGAAGCTCATGTCGAATCCTTATCGAGTGCGGGAAGGCAGCAGGGAGAACCGGTTTCTCGTGTCATTTCATGACACGCGCGGGCGTCGACATGGCCTCGACTACCTGAATGATCGCGGACAAGTCGCTGCCCCCGTCCCCCCGGCCCATCATGGCATTGATGTTCTGCATGACGATCGCGCCGGCCGGCAGCGCCTGACCGAGCCCGTGCGCGAGCGAGAGCACGATGTCGAGATCCTTGTGATAGAGGCGCGTCTCGATGCCGGCGGCGAAATCTCGCTCCACCATACGCTTGCCGAACAGATCGAGCACGCGACTCGCGGCCACCCCGCTGAGCAGGACATCGCGCACTTTGGCCGGATCGAGGCCGTTCGCGCGCGCGAGCGCGAGTGCTTCGGCGACACCCTGCGCCGCAACCAGCAACGCGAGCTGATTGCACGCCTTGGTGGTCTGGCCTGCACCGATTTCCCCCATGTGCTGCACCGTCTTCCGCAGGCACTCGAAGAGCGGCCTGACGCGCTCGAACACGGCCGGTTTGCCGCCCACCATGATGGACAACGTCGCCTGCTGAGCGCCTGCGGGACCACCGGATACCGGCGCATCGAGCATGTCGATTCCTTTTTCTTCCAGACGGGCCGCCACGCTGCGCGCGACTGCCGGGGATATCGTCTCCATGTCGACGAGCACACAACCGCGGCTCGCCGCAGCTGCAATGCCCTCTGCCCCGAGCGCGACTGCTTCGACATCGCTCGATGTCGTGACCATCGTAAAAATCACCTCGGCATGGCGGGCAAGCGCCGCGGGCGACTCATAGTGTGTTGCGCCTGCATCGACGAGCGGCGCGGCCGATTGCGCACGCCGGGCGTACACCCCCATCTCGTGCCCGTGCTTCATCAGGTTCAGCGCCATCGGACGCCCCATGACACCCAGCCCTATGAATCCCAGTTTCATTTTCCTCCCCGATCCTTGAAAGAGCGCCACCATCACTTCATGGTCCCATCGCTTGGTTCATCCCGCAGCGTGTCTCATCACTTGTCACCGAATCAGGCCCAGCGCCATCAGAACCGGCAGCGTCACCCAGAACAGGATCGTGCTCCAGCCGATCAGCAGCGCTGCTGCGGCCGAATCGAGCCGAAAGCGTTCCGCCAGCAGCAAAGCGGTCATCATGGACGGCGTCGCCCCTTCGATCACGGCCGCGAACTGCGCCTCCCCGGGCGCCACGAACGATGCGCGAACGACCATCCAGACGATCAGAGGGGTCGCAATAAGCTTCACGGCTGCAGCGGTCAGGATTTCGAGTCTGGGTGCCAGCCGCCGCCACGGTATCGTCAGGCCGAGCACGAACAGGATCACCGGTATCGTCGCCTGCCCGATCATGTGCGCGGCATTGACGAGCGGCTGGTAGGTGAGCCCGAGCTGTTGTGATGCGGTCCCGAGCACGAAGGCCCAGATCGGCGGCATCGTGAACATCACGCGCCATACCGGAACGTGATGTGCGTCGCTGTGCGAACCGAGCCGCGTCGCGACCCACACACCCAGGCTCCAGACGAGCGGCATCGTCATGAGCATGTCGTTGAACACGGCGTAGCGCGTCGCATCGCGCCCGTAGAAAAATATCAGCACGGGCACGCCGATGTTGAAAGTATTCCCGAACATGCCGCCCAGCATGAGCGCAGCACGCGTGGGATCGGAGAGCTTGGGCCATATCGGCAACACATACAGCAGCACGTAAAGCAGGCCGCCCGAGACCAGCGTGCCGATGCCGACCAGGAGTGGAACCGAAAGCAGATCGCGATCGATCGGCGTGGTAGCCGCCACCGCGTACAGTATAGAGGGGTAGAACAGATACATCACGAGGCGGTTGAGCTGCGTGCGCAGAACCGCGACCTGCGAATCGGCGAAAAACCGCGGCCAGAAAGCGCCTGCAGCCACGAGCAGCGTGAGCGGCAGCATCACCTCCACCATGAGGTTGAAGAGCTGCGAGAAATAGCTCACTTCGAAAGCAGTCCGGCGAAAGGCAGATCGTCCATGATCAAAGGCCGGAGCGTCCCCCGGCATACGCGCGCGGCATCGTCTTTATCAGGTTTCCGACGCTGACTTGCGGGCTTCAGGATTGAGCAGATTCGGTGGCATTTTGCCGGTGAGCGCCGCCACGGCGTTTTGTGCCGCCGTCATGGCCATCGCGCGCCGCGTCGCTTCAGTCGAGCTGCCGATGTGCGGCGAAAGCACGACGTTATCGAGATCGAGAAAACCGCGGTTGAGGCTGGGCTCGTTTTCGAACACATCGAGGCCCGCCGCCCGGATCGTGCCGCTTTTAAGCGCCTCGATCAATGCCGCATCGTCGACGACGCCGCCGCGCGTGGAATTGATCAGGATCGCGGTCGGTTTCATCTTCCGCAACTGAGCCGCGCCGATGAGATGATGGGTGTCCAGACTATACGGCACCTGCAGCACCACGAAATCCGACTGGCGCAGCAACTCGTCGAGGCCGACCCACGTCGTATCGAGCTTTTTCTCGATGGCTTCGGCGACGCGCTTGCGGTTGTGATACACGACGCGCATCTCGAAACCCGCCGCGCGGCGCGCGATCGCCTGACCGATGCGCCCCATGCCGACGATACCGAGTGTCGCATGGTGAACGTCGACGCCCAGCCATTGCTTCAACCGCCAGCCTCTCCAGTCGCCCTTCCTGACATAGCGCTCGACTTCAGTGATGCGACGGGCCGTGCCGAGCATCAGCGCAAAAGCGAGGTCGGCGGTACTGTCGTCCAGCACGCCAGGTGTGTTGGTCGCCAGGATGCCGCGCTCATTGCACGCCGCAACGTCAATGTTGTTGTAACCCACCGCGATGTTGGCCACCACTTTGAGCTTCGGACTTTTTCCGAGCAACGCGGCATCGATACGATCGGTCAGGCTGCACACTACACCATCCTTGTCGACGAGCCTTTGGGCAAGGACATTAGGGGGCAGCGCGATATCCTCCTGGTTGGAGTCGACGTCGCAATGCTCGCTCAGGTAAGTAAGCGTTTCATCGAAAACTTCGCGGGTCACGAGAATTTTAGGGCGCATGTTTATCAGTCTCTTGCCGAACATTCGGCGGGTCCCAGATATTACGACAGCGGGTCTCACGTATAAACAGCGCGCCTGCAAGGCCTGAGGCGGTAAAAACACCGAACACGGCCAGAGCAGGACGAAAATCGCCCGGGGCGCTCATGTCGAGGACCCAGCCTACGAGCGGCTGCAGCAAGCCGGCGGACAGGAACCCGCCCACGTTGGCGACACTGGTGGCCATGCCGGCGTAAGCCGGGGCGTTGACTTCCTTCGCGCATGCCCAGGCCAGCGAAAACCCACTCACCACGATACCCATGAACAGCGCGAGCCCATAGGTCCATACTCCGGGCACGCCGATCAACCATGCAATCCAGCACGCCAAATACAGTGCCGCTGACCACAGGACGATGGGGCGCCGACGCCCGATATGGTCCGACCACCAGCCGACCACCACCGTGGCGCACGCGTATCCGAGGAGCATCAGGCTCGTATGATGGCTCGCCTCCACCGCCGACATGCCGTAGGCCGAGCTCAGGAAGGGAACCGCCCACAAGCCGAGGAAGCTCATGTTCACGCCCGAAAGTCCGAATGTCACCCAAAAACCGGGCCACGTCGCCCGGTTGCGCATCACCTCGGCGAGCCCGTCGTACCAGTGGTGGGTTCTCGGGCGAGCGGGACGGGGGCGGGGCGAAGCCGGCGCATCGCGCACCAGCCACGCGATGCATCCCGCCAAGGCGAGGGACACGCAGCCCACCGCGGCGAACACGCTGCGCCATGACACGATCGTTATCAGCCATGCCAGCGGCGCAGTCGCTGCAAATGCGCCCGTGATGCCGACCACGTTGGCCCAGCCGGTCGCGGTCGCGAATCGGCGCTCATCGAACCAGTCGGCATTGATCTTGAGCACACAGATGAACACCACCGAGACCCCCAGCCCTACCAGCGTGCGGCCGAGGGCGGCGGTGACCAGCGACTCAGCCGCGGCGAATACGAGCGATCCGAAACCGGCGACGAATGTACCCGCGGCCATCACTTTGCGCGGGCCGAGGATATCGGCGAGCACCCCGGTCGGGAGCTGCATCAGCGCGTAGACGTAGAAATAGGTGGCTGCAAGCGCGCCCAGCGCCGCACCGCTCACCTCGAAGCTGCGCGTAAGCTCCCCTGCGAGCGCCGCAGGCGCGACGCGATGGAAGAACGACAGCCAGAACGCGGCTACCCCGAGAGCAAAAGCTGTCCAGCGCGCGTGCCGCAATGTCATGTTTCGACGATACGCCTGTCGGACGCCCGGACGGGCGTGTCCTCACCCGGGGCGCCCGGCACTACTTGTACAGCGTGTGCGGCAGCCAGAGCCCAATACCGGGGAACACGTAGAGCAGCACCAGCGCGACAACCTGGATCGCCATGAAAGGCATCATGCCCGCGAAGATCTGGTTCAGCGTAACGTGCCTGGGCGCCACACCTTTGAGATAGAAAGCCGCCATCGCGACCGGCGGCGAAAGGAAGGCCGTCTGCAGGTTCAGCGCGACGAGGAGACCGAAAAACAACGGATCGATGTTGAAGTGCGGCAGCAGGGGGATGAAAATCGGCATGAAGATGACAATGATTTCCGTCCACTCGAGCGGCCAGCCCAGAATGAAAATGATCGCCTGGGCGAGGAGCATGAACTGCACGGGTGTGAGATCCATCGAGAGGACCCATTTCTCGACCAGATCCTGTCCGCCCAGCAGCGCGAAAGCGGCGGAGAAAATCGCGGAGCCCACGAACAGCCAGCACACCATGGCGCTCGTCTTCGCCGTCAGGAAGGACGACTCCTTGAGGATGGTGCCGAGCTCTTTCGCGCTTTTAGACACGGCACTCGTCTTCGGCTTGCCCTCGGGCACCCCGCGCCACTGCTCGGTGAAGCGGTAGGTAATGGCCAGGATGAACCCGCCGAAAGCTCCCACAGCTGCCGCTTCCGTGGGCGTCGCGAGCCCGAACACGATCGAGCCCAGCACCGCAATAATCAGCAGCGCCAGCGGAAAGAAAGACGTGAGCAGCATCTTGAAAATCTGCAGACGCTCCCAGGTCCACAGAAAATATACGAGCGCCACGATCACGGCGCAGATGCCTGTCAGGATCCAGAACCAGTCCGGGGCCGGCAGACGACCTTGCGGCACGGCAGCCGTCGCGGTGGTCGACGCCGGCGGGGCCTCGACGAGCGCGGGCGCGACCGGCGTTTCGGCTCTGGGCTCCGCCAGCGTGCCCGTACCGGCGGGCTGCGGCTCGCTCGGCGGCTCGGCCAGTCCCGTCGACTGGGACACCGGCTCGGGCGGGCTCTGCAGGCCGGTCGAGGACGCGGTAGTTTCGACCTCGGCTCCGGTGCCGATCTCCACGGCTGCCGTGCTGACTTCGATGGGGCGCTCGGTGACGATGCCATAGGTCACGGCCAGAAGCGCGCCCAGAAACAGCAGCGGCAGCAGTGTGACGAGCAGTTGAGCATACACACTACGCTTAGTCAGCTCGCGGCTGCCACTTCCCAGCGCGCGCGCGATCCCGGTCAGCGGATGTCCGCCGAATTGGGACAGGCGCTGAGCCACCGGCGGCAAGGGAACCCGCCGCTCGCTCGCAGGCAGCGGGGGCATGAGCTCGGGCCGCAACTTCGCGAGAACGATGACATACACGAGATAGAGGCTGGCGAGCATCAGGCCGGGGAAGAACGCGCCCGCGTAAAGTTGCACGACCGACACGCCCGCGGTTGCGCCGTAGACGATCAGCAGAACTGAAGGCGGAATCAGAATACCCAGGCAGCCGCCTGCCGTGATGGCGCCTGCAGAAACCTTGACGTTGTAACCGGCTTTGAGCATCGCCGGGAACGCGAGCAGGCCCATCAGGGTCACGACCGCGCCGACGATCCCCGTAGCCGTGGCGAAGATC
>JBKJKJ010000138.1:0-2676 GCA_046597455.1 Burkholderiales bacterium | reverse complement strand
CTGCTGTCGAACGCCGTGAAATTCACCACTGAAGGCGGACACGTAACACTGCGCACCCGCTACGTGACGCGGAGCGAGGTCGGCACGCTGCCTGGCATCCGAACCGGCCGGACCTTTCCGCTCGCCGACAGCGAGTTCAGTGACTTCCTGGAGATCAGCGTGACCGACAACGGGGTTGGCATCGCTGGCGACGGGATGGAGCGGCTGTTCAAGCCGTTCAGCCAGATCGACAGCGGTCTGGCCAGGAAATTTGAAGGCACGGGGCTGGGCCTGGCCATGGTCAAACTGCTCGCCGAGTTGCACGGCGGCACCGTGGCGGTCGACAGTGCGGCCGGCGAGGGCGCTTGCTTCCGGGTCTGGCTGCCGATCCGTTCACCCGAGCCGGCGGCCCCGGGGCCCGTCAACCCGCCGACGCCGTACGCGGCCGAGGCGGGCGCCGGACCGCGCATCGCACTGGTGGTTGAAGACGACTTCAAGTCGGCCGATTTGATCCGCCTGCAACTGGAGGCGGAAGGCTTCTCGGTGCTCCACGCCAACTCGGCTGAGGTTGCGTTGCAGATACTCGATCAGCAACCGGTGGCGCTCATCACGCTCGACATCATGTTGCCCAACATGGACGGCTGGGAGTTTCTCGGCCGGCTCAAGCAAATGCCCGATCGGGGAAGTATCCCGGTCGTCATCATTTCGATCGTCGCTGATCCCAACAAGGGCTTCTCGCTCGGCGCCGCAGCAGTCGTCCAAAAGCCCATCTCACGCCAGGAATTGTACGAATCCCTGGTCAATCTCGGACTGTTCCCGCTGCAGTCAGAGCGCTCGCTAAAAGTGCTGATCGTGGATGACGACCCCAAGGCCGTGGAGCTGGTGGCCGTCCGAATCAAGGGTCTGGTCAGCGTGATCCTGCGCGCCTACGGCGGCCAGCAAGCCATCGAGATCGCACGCCGGGAACTGCCTGACTTGATCGTCCTCGACCTGATGATGCCGGACGTCAATGGCTTCGACGTGGTCGAGGCCCTCAAGGAAGGCACCGAGACGGTCGCGATCCCGGTGCTCGTCGTGACCGCCAAGCTCGTCACGCTGGAGGACCGCGCCAAGCTGACCGGCTACGTCGAGGCGATCGTCGAAAAAGGGGACTTCGATCAAGGCCGTTTCATGAGCGAAGTGCGGCGGGCCATGGCAGGCCGCGGTGGGCGTGCTTAAAATGGCAACCGTGCTGGTCGTCGAGGACAATCCTGCCAACATGGCTCTGGCAGTCTTCCTGCTGGAGTCGGTGGGCCACACCGTACTGCGCGGCACCGATGCCGAGGCGGGCCTGGCGCTGGCGCGCCGGGAGCACCTCGACCTAATCCTGATGGATATTCAACTGCCAGGCATGGATGGGCTCGCGGCGACCGCACTCCTCAAACAAGAGGAGGCCACGCGGTCCATCCCAGTGATTGCCCTCACCTCCCAGGCCATGAAAGGCGACGAGGCGCGGATTCGTGCCGCCGGCTGCGATGGCTATATTGCGAAGCCGCTGCGGTATCAGGACTTCCTGGCCGCCGTGGCGGCCCAACTGGCGCACTTATGATGAATCGGACGAACCATCCAGTCCTCGGCGGTGTCACACCTCCCGCACGCGTCCTGATTGTCGACGATGAACGCGTCAACCGGGAGTTGCTCGAGGTGATGCTCGGACCCGAAGGTTTCACTGTGCAGTCGGTGGCCAGCGGCGAGGAGGCGCTCGCGCTGGTAGCGAGTCAGCCAACGGATCTCATCCTGCTCGATATCATGATGCCGGGCATGGACGGTTACGAAGTGCTGTCCAGGCTCAAAGCCGACCCTGGCACGATGAATGTGCCGGTGATCATGGTCTCCGCTCTCAGCGATCGGCCCGCCAGAATGACCGGGCTGCAAGCCGGCGCCGAAGACTTCCTGACCAAACCCGTCGACCGCGCCGAGCTGTGTGCGCGCGTCAGGAACCTGTTGAGGCTGAAAGCGTATGCCGATTATCACGACCAGTACAGCCAACTTCTCCAAGGCGAGGTCGAAGTCCGAACGGCGGCCCTAGACGAGAGCGAGAACCTGTATCGAGAAACCTTCGACGCGGCCCCCGTGGGCATCGTGCATATGGGGCTCAACGGCGAGTGGCTGCGCGTCAATCGACGGCTGTGCGAGAAGCTCGGCTATTCTCGCGAAGAACTGGTCGGCACGCACGCTCAGGTTCTAGTGCACTTGGATTCGGCCACCCTCGAGGCCGAGGCGATCGCCGAAATGGTGAAGACCGCATCGGACGGCCTGGTGATTGAGGAAACGCGGTATCGGCAGCACGACGGCTCCTCCCTGTGGGCCAGGGTGACGATGTCGCTGCACCGGGACGGCGGCGGCCGGCCCCAGCACTGCGTCGCCGTCATCGAGGACATCACCGAACGGCGAGCGCTCGAAGCCCAGTTCCGACAGGCGAACAAGATGGATGCGATTGGGCAACTGGCCTCGGGCGTCGCGCACGACTTCAACAACCTGCTGACCGTCATTCTGGGTTTTGCCGGGTTCGTCAGGGAAGATGCGATCACGGGCGACCGTGATTGCCGGGACATCGACGAAGTGACCAAGGCCGCGCAGCGCGCCGCCGGTCTGACCAAGCAGCTGCTCGCCTTCAGCCGCCAACAGGTGTTGAACGCGGAGGCGCCCGATATCAAC
>JBKJKJ010000006.1:0-29666 GCA_046597455.1 Burkholderiales bacterium | reverse complement strand
TTCGGACTCGGATCGATTATTGGCATGGTGGTGTTGTCATTTACGATCGCCGTGCCGCTGCGGTTCTCCGCCCGTCGGCTGATAGGCGTTCGGGATGGGCTTTGCGCGCTGATCGGTCTGGCGACCGTCGGGCTCGGGCTTGCCATCGTCTACCGGATTGGATTCATCGAGGGCGCGCTCACTGCGATCGCTTCGGCGACCGTATAGCGGCGGGCCGCTTCGCGCAGGGCGTAGACTGCTCTTTTATTCATCAGAAGGAATAGCGACGATGCAACCGGGCACGGAGGCGCACATCACGGACTCGAAAGTGTATCAATGGATCGTCGAGCAGGCGCCTGACGCCGTGATCCGCGCCGATCGCGAGGGCTTGATCCGGACCTGGAACCGCGCGGCTGAGAAGCTTTTCGGGCACACCGCTACCGACACCATCGGCGCCAGCCTGGACGTGATCATTCCAGAAGAGCTGCGCGCGGCCCATTGGGCCGGCTTCAACGCTGCGGTTGAAACTGGCCAGGAAAAGTATGCCGGCCGCGTGCTGACGACGCGCTCGGTGCACAAGGATGGGCGCAAGCTGTATGTCGATCTGAGCTTCTCGCTGATGAGCGACGAAGGCGGCGCGATAACGGGTGTGCTGGCGATAGGGCGGGATTGCACCGAGCGTTACCTCGCCGAGCGCGCGCAGCGCTCGCGCATCGCTGAACTGGAGCACGACACCGCGCCGAAGGCAGCCGACAATCCCGACCGCCGAGAGCACGCGCGTGGTCACGCCGACGCGCCAGCCGCAGCTGCACGCGACGCCGCACGTCGGGCCGACGCGGGGGCCGCGCAGCCGGGCGACGATCACATACGAAAATACCTGAGCGAGCACCTCGTTCATGCGTCGCGCTTTTCCGAAGTCGTGGACATCATGTTCCAGGTCAGCGACGGTGTCGTGACTCTTTCAGGCACGGTGCCCCACCGCGGAATGAAACAGTCGATCGAGGCGACCGCAGCAGCGTGCGGCGGCGTCAGACGGGTCGAGAACCATCTCGCCGTCGCGTTGACCGCCCCGTGGCCGGACTCACCCGGTCCGGGGACGAAAGCGCCCACGTGAAGCTCGCAATCAACCTCAGGACGGCGAGGGCGCTCGGCGTTTCAATACCGCATGCGGTGCTGATCAGGGCGTGAGACGGTTAGTCTGCGGGACCGTCAGGGTCGCGTGGACGGGCGGGGGATAGTGGGGTGATCCATCGTCGCGGCCCGTGATGGCATCTGCAAACGGTCGAACACGCCGTGAAATGGAACGACTGGTCCGATCGTCGCCCGTTGCTCGAGCGCCGGAGGCGCTTGAGGCGTCGCCTTCCCTTGCCCCGAGGCATCCCGTGGAGCGTAGGAGGAGGGGCTTCGTCGATTTCAGCGGCACGTGGCTTGCTGAAAACCCGTGACCTTTTACACGGAGTCTTCGCCATTCTTGCAAGATCAGTAATACCGCCAGTGGACGCCGAATCTGTTTCACGTGATATCCATCTCCGACTCAATCGTTTCAACGCGGCGCGCCTCACCCCCGCCTTACCTCACGCCGGATGGCGTCAACGGGTGCAAGAACGACTTTGCGATGAAGTCGTCGAGCGTGAATTCGTGGAGCATGAGCTACGCGCAGTGTCGGCTTTAACAACAGGTGTGCCTCGTACTGCGCCGGCATTCATGGAATGGTTCGGGGCGCTGCAGGAATGCGGCCCGGGGCAGGGGGACGAGCTGTTTCCGTGGCTCGCGGAAAAAGCGACGATGGAACAAATGCGCTGGTTTCTATGCCAGGAGGCTGCCGGTGAGGCCGGATTCGAAGATCTGCTTGCCCTGACCCAGGTGCGAATCGCCGCCGGCCCCAAGCTCGAGATGGCCCGCAACTTTTGGGACGAAATGGGGCGCGGACACGAACGGGGCATGCATGGACCGATGCTCGCACGACTCATCGTGCAACTCGGGCTCGATCCGTCACCTGAGAAAACGGTATGGGAGGCACTCGCACTATCGAATCTTATGACCGCCCTGGCCTTCAACCGCGAATATGCGTACCACTCGATCGGGGCGCTCGGGGTAATCGAAATGACTTCTCCCGGGCGGGTCGCGATGGTAAATCAGGGCCTTGAACGCCTATCGGTCGATTTCGAAGGACGTAAGTACTTTGCGCTGCATGCGACTCTCGACGTGAAACATTCACTCAGCTGGAATTCAGAGGTGATACAGCCCCTCGTCGAGGCCAACCCCGACGTGGCTGTAGCGATCGCTCAAGGGGCGCTCATGCGGCTGTCTCGGGGCGCACGGTGCTTTGAACGCTACCGGGCGCACTTTGGGTTAGGAAAGAAGCTCGTTCATACTTCGACTTCGGCGCCCGTTGCTGTAGCTGTCCCGAGCCTGTCGAAAGGCTGACGACCAACGGATTGTCGAGCGAACCCATGAGTGAGGGCATTGGATCGCCGTCGTCGACACCCAGGCTTCGCACGCACCTTTTTACGTTGCGCCGGGCAGCGTCATGACGAAGCTCACGGCCGCGATGCGGTCCACGTTCTCATAGCCAGGTTGCTGGAGCCCTTCGCCGAAAACGTCGGGATCTATCTCCCGATATTGCGCCGAGGCCTCGAATACCCGGGCGACGTCGAGCAGATCCCGACGCAGAACATCGACTCCATCGACGATGCAGGATCCTGTGTAAAGAGCCAGCACGCCGCCGGGATTCAGGAGCCCGACACACTCCCGTGCGATTCGGATCGACAAACCCGAGCCAAGGCGCCCCCTCCATTTCGGTATAGCCGCGCCCCGGCGTCCGCGAGATAGGGTGGATTCGCTACGATGCGGTCGACCTTTTCATCGACCACGGCAAAAAGGTCGCTTTCGATGAACCTGGCATCGACATCTGCGAATGCGGCATTTGCGCGCGCATAGTCGAGGGCACGAGCACTGATGTCGCTCATTATCAGGCGGCATCGACCGCGAGTCGCCCGATGCGCCACGATTCCGCCAGCACCCGTGCCACATCCAACGTCGAGGATCGTGCCACCCTCGTTGGCGGGGTGCGACCCGATCACGTCCCGGACAAGGGTCGCGAAGCGATACGTGTCGGGACCAAAGAAAACAGCGTCTTCATCGCTCGTCGGAAAAGAAGAGTGCGCGTACAGCCCTCCGTCGAGGGAGGACACTCTCACGTTGCTACGCCAAAGATCGCCGTCGGGGACCATCAGACGGGCCGCGACCAGAGGCTGCATGATCCCGGCAGGCAGAAGGGCGGCATCAAACGCCCGGCTCCATCCGAAGATGTCGGTAAGCGAACGCGCGTCCCGGTGGGCCACCCTGGCGTTAACGCGTTCGTGCGTCGCCGGTGAACCCGTCACGAAGTAGTAACCACTGGCGCTGAGCCACCGCATTAACGCCGTGAGCGTAGATACAGCGCTTATCGACGCTGCCGTGCTCGTTTGTTCCGATTGTGTTCCGCACATTTTCTCAAACCGACACCCTCGATCCCGGCGTATCGGTTGCAAGCGATGTGCCCTCGCTCCCGCGCCGGTGGCAATCGCGAGCGCCGATGCGCGTGCTTCGGCGTTGCCGCTTTCGATCCTTTGGGTTTGGGCGCCTGACTTCAAATTGTCCCTGACGATCTCGCAATGTGCGGTGGCGACTGCCTCGAAGGTCCTCAGCCGCGAGTAAGCCTTTGGTCGTACCCACTAATCGATATGGCATCCGTATGTCGTGGGATGACATATTTACCCACGACTCTTCTTCAAGCCGATGCGTGATGCTCGATTTGTGTTTGCCCTGGAACAATTGTGCACTGGAGCGTCGCCGAGGCGATGCGCGGCAAGGTGTCCCTCGAACTCGCGGCCTGAGTCGGTCCCCAAGTCAACACGCTGCTGGCCGGACGGTTACCGAGCCTGCGGCATGGTGCATTCTGCATCATGGCATCCGACTGTCATTAAAGTAATGTCATTCACGTCACACCGAAGCCGTGGTCCGCACGCGACGCGGCACGAAACCTGCGGATGAACAGTCGATCGCGGCACGTGGTTTCCTTCGATCGCGTCGTGCGAGCCGACCCGCCACTGCCTGAACCGCGCTAGTCCTCGTAGCATCCTTGTGTGATCGTCGTTCGCCCCCCGTCGACGACGATGTTTGCTCCGTTGACGTAGGAGGACAATTCAGACGCCAGGAAGAGCGCGACGCGCGCAACGTCCTGAGGCGTGCCGGTTCGGCCCAGCGGAGTCACACGCACGCGCGACGCATCGTCCGGACGCGCAGATCCGTCGCGAATTCCACCCGTAGAGATGCAGTTCACGCGCAGGCGATATTTCCCCAGCTCGTGCGCCATGACGTGCGTGAGGGGAAGGACACCGCCTTTGCCGGCAGAATAAGCCGCCAGCGACGGATTCCCCAGAAATCCGTCGATAGAGGCGTAGTTGATGATGGCGCCTCCGGGCGCCTTCTTCATGAGCGGCAGAAACTGCTGCGAGCAGATGAATGCCGCTGAGAGATTGCGTCCGATCATCTCGTTCCACGTCGCTTGCGTGGTGGCTTCAAAACTCTGTTTTATCGCTCGACCCGCGAGATTGAAAAGAACGTCTACGCGCTCGAGCGTTCTCTCACACGCAGACACTACAGCCGCCACCGCGTCCGTGTCCGAGACATCAGCGATGAACTGCGGCGGCTCAGCCCGCTGAGCTTCGGAACGTCCCCAGCCGTCGCGGCTATCGTCGATGCAGACGACTTGCGCCCCTTCCTTTGCGAAAAGGGCAGCGCTTACGCGCCCAATGCCGTAAGGATTGCCGGTGATAACGACGATCTTGTTTTCAAGCAACAGGGCGCTCATCGTGACTCACTGAATCTATCCCCCCGCGTCCGCTGTAGCGATCAACGCCGGTGAATGAGGTTAAGTCGAACGGGATGCAATCCTATCATCCGCTGCAAGCGGACGGGAGGCGTGTCTAGCGTACCCGACGATGGAAAATCCGTGGCTGATTCGCGAGCGAGGCGTTCCGTGTAACGGGCAAGGTTTCGGCAGTCGGGACGCTACGCTCACCTTGCCGTATGATTGCCGATTACGAATGAGAGATGTCAGGAACGGGCTCACGTCATGCGCGCAGTTCAACGGATTTTCGCAATATTCGAAAGCTTTTCGCCCGAGAGAAGCAGCCTCACGCTTCAGGAAATCGCGGACCGGATCAAGCTGCCGAAGTCGACCACATTCCGTATTGTGCAGAGTCTCGAGCAGGCCGGCTATCTCGTGCGGCTCGAAGACCAGAAGTACTGTCTGTCGTTCCGCTTCACCCGGCTTGCAGGTTCCGTCCAGAGCACACTTGGAATTCGTGAAATCGCGCGCCCGATCATGACCGAGCTTGCCGACAAGACGAAGGAGACCGTCTCCATTCACATGCTGAGCGGCCGAAACCGGGTATGCCTCGACGCCATTGCGACTTCGCCTTCCCCGCTGCGCAACGTGGTTCAGCCGGGCGGGCAAGTACCCCTCATCTCGGGTTCCGGTTCGAAGGTGCTTGTGGCATTCATGCCGAAGTCGCAAGCCCGGCCGATCGTCGGTTCGATGTCCCGGCGTACCACACGCAGCCAGGCGGAGATAGGCGCGGAACTGACCCGGATCCGGGAGCAAGGTTATGCCGTGTCCCATGGGGAGAGGCTGCCGGGGCTATCGGCCATTTCGGCGCCCATCACCGGCATCAATGACGAAGTGAATTACTGTATGACGCTCGGCGGTCCGACGGTCCGTATGCAGGCGAACGAAAAGGAGCTCACCAAGCTGGTCGTGAAGGCGGCGGCGAATATCTCCCGACAGCTTGGCGGTGTTGCCGCTTGAACGTTGCCCAACCGACGCGCTTCATAGCAACGCGCGGAGCATGCCGCCCTCCACATTGATGCTCGAGCCGGTAATGAAACCGGCTTGCATGGACGCGAGGAAGGCTACGACACCGCAGACTTCCTCCTGTCTGCCCATGCGCCCGAGCGGCGTGAGCTTTTTGCGCGCCTGCGTCTGAGCCTCGCCGTACGCGGCCGCGCCGCTGCGGTGGGGCGTGTCGATCAACGCCGGCGCGACGCAGTTGACGGTAATTCCCCTCGAGCCGACTTCATTCGCGAGATGCTTCATATAGGCCGTGACGCCTGCGCGAAACACCGTCGAGAGGCTATGGTGCGGCATCGGCTCCTTCACTGAAGCTGAAGTAACGGCAATGATTCGGCCCCAGCCGCGCTCCAGCATGGTTGGAACGACGTGGGTTGCAACCTGAATGGTTCCCCACAACTGACTGTGATAAGCCTCGTGCCAGCGGGCTTCCTCCGATTCTCCCAGAGTGGCGCGAATCGGGTTGGGCGCTCGACCGGTATTGAGAACGACGATATCGGGTCCACCGAATCTGCTCTTTAGCGTGGAAGCGAGCCTTTCCACGTCGGATTGAACGAGCATGTCTCCAGCGACGGCCAGCGCTTTAACGCCGTGCTGGTGTTCGATCTCATGCGCGACCGCCTGCAGTTTCTCAGCCGTCCGCGCGAAGAGCACGACGTTCACGCCTTCTGCCGCGAGCGTGTGTGCGATGTTGCGGCCCATGCCGGCGCTCGATGCGGTGACGAGCGCGGTTTTTCCGTTGATTTCAAGATTCATGGCCGTTCATTCCGAAACACGCGGCGCGCGAAGGAGTGCCGCATTCAAGTGACGAAACTGACGAAGCGCAAGTCGCCCTCGTGCAAAAGGGGCGGGACCCGCTCCGTGTAGATCGGGACGAAGATTCGGTGGGCGGCGCCGCAATCACCCGCTATCAGACCCGACGAGGCCTTCGACGCCGTCGCCGCGCCTCAGGTGCCTGAGTTCCGTCTATCGGAATCGATGCTTCTGAATAAAACCTATGATAGCATCGGCTCGTCGCCGGAGGAAGGCGCTCGAGCTCGGTCAAGACAGTATCGCTGGGGCCATGGCTTAGGAGAGAAAAGCGCAACCGGGGTCGCGCCTGCGTTCACGGTTCAGTCCCGAATGGAGCAGGCGACATGATGAACAGGGCAACGTGGGTGGGGAACCCAATCCTGCGATGGTAAGAGTGGAAACCGGCCTCAAGGTCTGGCAGTGCGTACTGTGCGGTTTCATCTACGACGAAGCGGCAGGCATGCCGAGCGACGGCATTGCACCGGGTACGCGTTGGGCGGATGTTCCCGAAGGCTGGCTCTGTCCGGATTGCTCGGCGCCGAAGAGCGATTTCGAGATGATCGAGATCTGACGAGTCTTCCGACGACGCCGCGAATTGCGGCGCGCGGCACGCGTTGGGCCTGGAAAGCCGAGGGCGCGGCAAGCGGCCGATCGAGATTCCGGCAAGTGAAAAACATTCCGACCCCGTGGCACTTACGGAGATTGCGGAGACTTAGCCATGATTTACACGCGAAGTGGTGCTGATGCGCTGGCCCAGCGCGACGTCGTCATCTCTCCCGGAACCGGGAACCAGCACTGGGGTACCGTTTTCTTCGGTCCACGGTCGTCCGCGAGCGAGGCTCCGGGTCCGCAGGCGACGATGTCGGACCTGAACGCAAACGAGACGATCGTCCCGCATTTCCACGGCGTCTCGATGTTTCAGCTCTTCATCGCCGGGTCGGGAACGATCGGAAGCCGGGGGCAGATACTCGAGCCGCTTACGATCCAGTACAAGGATCATCACACGGCCTACGGCCCGGTCGTTTCAGGCCCGCAGGGTCTCTCGTTCGTGGCGCTGCGCATGCGCACCGGAAACTCCGAGCCGATCTATCTGAACAAGGAAGGTGCCCGTGACAAGCTGCGCCCGAGCAAGCGGCGAAATCTCACCTCTTCGCCGGTCAAGTTCTCGATCGAACCGCTGCTGCAGGCCAGAAAGGAAGCATCCTGGGAAGCGTTCTTCGAGGAGAGCGAGGACGGCATGGCGGCGCACCTTGTGCGACTGGGCGCCGGAATGACGGCGAACGGTCCGGATCCGAAACGTGCGGGCGGCTATTACGTTTTCGTCGGGAACGGAAGCCTGATCCACGGCGAAGAAGAACTGTCGCAATGGTCGATGGTCGTCGTGGACCCGAACGAGGAAAAGTTCGAGATCCGCGCGGGCGGTAAAGGTGTCGAAGCGCTGGTCCTTCAGTACCCGCGTGAAGAGCAGTGACATCGCACTCGACGCGGGCCGCCGTGTTGAACGACGCCACCAAAGGACGACTCACATGACGGATAAACCACTGGATATCGACAGCGACGATGCCGTCCGGTTGAGCGTGGACGACGCTCAGGATCTCGGAGAGAAGGCGCTGCTCAGGATCGGCTTCGCAGCCGACGAGGCATCCATCATCGCGGCGCACCTCGTCGACGCGTCCACGTGGGGCTACGCGTTCGCAGGCCTTCCACGCATCGTGGTCATTGCCGATCGACCGGAAATCAGGAAGGGGCGCGACCCCGTGTCCATCGTCAAGGAGACTGCAGTCTCGGCGCTGCTCGATGGCGGCAACCACACGGGGTATTACTCACTCTTGCGCGCGGTCGACGTCGCCATCGAAAAGGTGCAGCAATCCGGCGTCGCGGTCATCGGTCTGAGAAACAGCTGGTTCAGCGGCCGCAACGCGTATTACATGGAAAAGATAGCCCGAGTGGGCTTTGCTGCCATCTACACCGCCAGCAGCACGCCAACGGTGGTACCGCCGGGCGCGACGCGCAAGGTTCTGGGGACGAATCCGATCACCATCGCGTTGCCGGGAAAGCCCAACCCATTCCTCTACGACATCGGCACCGCGGCCGTCATGTCCGGTGAAGTGCTGATGAAGTCTTTCCTGGGCGAGGAGTTCCCGGAAGTTGTCGGCATCGACAGGAACGGGACGCCGACGCGTGTTGCGCGGGACATGGTCGACGGCGGTGTCTTCCCGTTCGGCGGGCACAAGGGTTACGGCCTTTCTGTCGCTATCCAGGCGCTGGGGCTGATGGCCGGTGCTCGACTGCGCAACGGTGACGTCTGCGACTTCGCGCATCTCTTCGTCGCGTTCGATCCCGGCCTGTTCATGCCGGTCGAGCAGTTCACGTCCGAGCTGGAAGAGTTGCTTGCGCGAATAAAAGGTCTTCCGCGGCAGCCTGGCGTTTCGGAGATACGCATCCCGTCCGAGCGAGGCTTCCACGAGCGGGAGATCCGCCGTCGGCAAGGCATTCTTGTGAAAAAGCGCATTGTCGAGAGATTGCAGCAGATCGTGAGCGGGTCGGTATGAAGTAGAGGACAGCGCGGATCACGTCGCGTTAACTAAACGAGGAGAGGCCATGAGAAGACTCAGCTCACGTTCGTTCAGGTTTGTCCGCGTATGGTTGCTGTTGCCTTTCATAAGTGCCGCGTCGGCGCCGGTAGTCGCTGGAGAAATGTATCCCACCCGACCCGTGCGCCTCATCATTCCATTCGCCGCGGGTGGCGGTGCAGATATCGTCGGGCGCGTGATTGCAAAGGGGTTGTCGGAACGGCTGGGTCAGCAGGTCGTGGTCGACAATCGCTCGGGTGCGGGCGGCGTCATCGGCGCTGAGCTTGGCGCCACAGCCGCTCCCGATGGCCAGACACTGACGTTCGTGCCGTCGTCGTTCACCATGCAGCCGGCCCTGCGCAAGCTGCCGTACGATCCGATCAAGTCATTCGTGCCGGTTTCCCGCGTGGGCAAGGGCGATTACGTGCTGGCCGTCAGCCCGGCTGTTCCAGCCAGGACGGTCAAAGAGTTGATCGCGTATGCGAATCAGAATCGGGGAAAGCTCTTTTTCGGCACGGCTGGCGCGGGTTCAACCGCCCATATGTTCACTGAGCTTTTCAAGCTCAGAGCCGCGATCGACCTGACTGTGGTGCACTTCAAAGGGGGTAACCAGCAGGTGATCGATCTGCTCGGCGGGCATAGCCAGGGCGTCATGATCTCGCTGCCGGCAGTGCGGCCGCATATTCTGTCGGGCAAACTCAACGGTCTGGCTACGACGTCCCTGCAGCGCAGTAGCTTTTTCGACAATATGCCGACGATGGATGAATCAGGTCTGCGTGGATTCGAGGCGATCGTCTGGTGGGGCATACTGGCCCCGGCCGGCACACCGACTTCCATCGTGAGCAGATTGGACCGCGAGATAAAGGGGTTGCTTGGCATGCCCGAGATCAGAAAAGCGTTTGCCGATCAGGGCGTCGAGCCGGACTACCAGGACTCCGCGGGATTCCGGGCGTTCATCGCCAGGGAAATCACCAGCTGGAAGCAGGTGGTGGACAAAGGCAACATCAAGCTGCAGTGATGCGAAGATGCAGTGATGCAGTGGGGCAGTGGTGCAGTGGTGCAGTGATGCGGTGATGCGGTGATGCGGTGATGCGGTGGTGCGGTGATGCGGTGGTGCGGTGGTGCAGTGGGGCAGTGGGGCAGTGATGCAGTGATGCAGTGGGGCTGGTGCAAACAGCGACAATCGAAATCCGCGTGTCCTGACAACCGATCAAGCGCTGACCAGCGCTGAAGCGCAGCAGGCAGTCGCTCTCATCTCAAAGCTTGAGCCCCGATCTCTTCACCAAATCGCGCCATGTGGCGAGCTCGGCCTTCACTTCGGCCGCGAACGCCTGCGGCGTGTTGCTGACGATCTCCGCACCCTGCAGGTTGGTCCGCCGCACCACTTCCGGGGCGTGCATCGCACGTTTGGCCTCGGCGTTGAGTTTTGCGAGGATATTCGCGGGCATGCGGGCGGGGCCGAAGAAACCGAACCAGGCCATCACTTCATAGCCCGGCACACCGCTTTCGGCCACGGTCGGCAACTCCGGAAGCAGCCTGCTGCGGGTCGCACTGGTGACAGCGATCGCCTTCAGCCGACCCGCTCTGACGAGCGGTAGGGCAGACGTGGGGTAGCCCAGGATCCAGTTCACATCGCCCGACGCGACTGCCGGATATGCAGGCGCGACACCTTTGAAAGGCACGTGCAGCATCCTGGTGCCGGAGAGCGAAACCAGAAGCTCGGAGCTCAAATGCAGGATACCGCCGGTTCCCGAAGAGCCGAAGCTGATATCGCCGGGCTTCGCCTTGGCGAGTGCGATGAGCTCCTTCACGGTTGAAACGGGCATGGTCGAGGACGTGAGCACGAGATAAGGCGCCGAGGTGAGCGAGGTGATCGCCGTCAGGTCCCGTACGGGGTCATAGCTTTCCGGGCGCGCGGCCGCGTTGGTGACGACTCCGCTGCTGCAGACGAGCAGCGTATAGCCGTCCGGCGCCGCATCGGCGACGAGCTTCACACCAATGCTGCCGCCCGCACCGGCACGATTGTCGACGACGAAAGGCTGGTTCCACGTTTCGTGTAAATGCTGAGACAGGATGCGCGCGACGCTATCGACGCCGCCGCCCGGGGAAACGTTCACGACGATGCGCACCGGGCGATCGGGGTACGCCGGCGTACTCGATTGAGCGGCTGCGCAGAGCGACGGCGTGATCAACGATGCCGAAACGGCGGCTAGCAAAACTTTACGAATTTCCAACTGCATCGGACTGCTCCTCAACTGTTCTGGTGTTCCACGCTCTGTGGCGTGTAAAACCGTGCGATTGCGCGTAGCCAGTGTTATACATCAGGATGTATGTGGATGCCATGCATCGGGTGACCCCGACGCGCGAATCTGCGATTGAATCACTGAGTGATTGTTGGCGCCCCGGACCGGCGCGCCTACCACGAACCTGCGGTCCAACAGTGCGCGCGGTGCAGCGACTCGACACTACTGATATTTCGCCGGCGTGCCGATGGCCGGGTCGCTCCTCCTCAGGTGATCGCGCTCAGTTGCCAGGGCACGAATTCATTCTGCCCATAGCCGTGCGTTTCGCTGCGCGTTGGTTTTCCTGAAGCCGTGTCGAGCATCATCTGAAACAACTCGCGGCCCAGCGCGGGGATGGTCGCGGTGCCGTCGAGCACGGTGCCGCAATTGAGGTCGATGTCGTCGGCCTGGCGCCGCCACAACGCGGTATTGGTGGCGAGCTTCAGCGAAGGCGACGGCGCGCAGCCGTAAGCGGAGCCTCGTCCGGTCGTGAAGCAGATGATATTCGCGCCGCCCGCGACCTGACCGGTGGCGGAGATCGGGTCGTAGCCCGGTTGAATGAATTGCTCCGTGCCCCGTGCGCGAGGATCCCGGGACCACATGGGGGCGTGGTGGATAGCTCCCGCTTCGAGGATGGGCGCATAGCGACTCTCCAGAAGCCGCGGGCTGCCCGTAGCGCACGCTGTCGTTCGCCCTTGCGGGTGATATCCTATCGCTAAGCCTCGCATGATCCCACGTGCCGGGACCGCGACGTGACCCGAGAACCGAAAATATGAAGTCTTCCGTAGAGGGTTCGGTCAAGAGTGGAGAGATCGTGACCGATATTTCGGACTGGCTGGAAAAAGCCGGCCTCCAGAAATACGCTGCGGTGTTTGCCGAGCACGAGATCACGCTCGAGGTCTTGCCTGACCTCACGACACGGGACATCGACCGGCTTGCGCTCCCTACCGGGCCACGGCGCCTGCTGCTGATGGCCATCCAGGCGCTTCGTGATGCGGCTCAAGAAGAGCCGTCCGTCCTGGTTCGTGAGGCACCCGTCGCACAGCCGCACAAGGCGCACGACGCTGAGCGACGCCAATTGACGATGATGTTCTGCGATCTGGTGGGTTCCACCCCACTGTCGGCGCGTCTTGACCCCGAGGACTTGGCCGAGCTGATGCGGGCCTATCGGCAAGTTGCCGGTGATGTCGTAGCGCGTTACGAGGGCTACGTCGCCCGTGAAGTGGGCGATGGGTTGAGCTTCTATTTCGGCTGGCCAAGGGCGCACGAGGACGATGCCGAGCGTGCCGTGCGCGCAGCCCTGGAAATCGTGCAGGCTGTGAGTGGCGTGGCGGCAGTCCCCCCGTTGAAGGTCCACATCGGCGTGGCTACCGGCACAGTTCTGGTGGCCTTGCGCCAGGGAGTCGCCGAAGCGATGGGCGAAGCCCCCAATCTGGCGGCACGGCTGGAAGGTCTCGCCGGCCCTGACGAGATCGTCATTTCGTCAGCCACCCGCCGCCTGGTGAGCAACACCTTCTATCTGGCCGATCTTGGCGCGCGCCAGCTCAAGGGCATCACGGAGCCGGAGCAAGCATGGCGCGTGCTGCGGGTGGGCGACGCGGCAACCCGATTTGAGGCCAGCCGCGGCGAACAGCTCACCCCGCTGGTCGGGCGCGAAGAGGAGATCCAGCAGTTGCTGCGTCGACAGCAGCTTGCCCGCGAGAGCAAGGGCCAGGTCGTGTTGCTTTCGGGCGAACCAGGCATTGGCAAGAGCCGCATCCTGAATGAGTTCCGCACGCGCCTCGAAGCCGCCGTGCCCGGTCCTGCAGCCCCCGGCGGGCCGCGTGCCGAGATCGACGAGAAACCCCGCGACGAGCAGCGTCCGCAGCGGCAGCGGGTGCAAGCGCTGCGCTTTCAGTGCTCACCGTATTACGTCAATCATGCTTTCTGGCCTTTCATCGACCACTTCGAGCGCGCGCTTAAGTTTGCACGCGACGAAGATGCCGAGGCCAAACTGCAAAAAATAGAATCGCTGATGGTTGGTCAGTACGGCCGACCGCTAAGCGATGTGTACTTCATCGCCTCTATACTGTCGATCCCGTGCGAAGCCCGCTACGGGCAGCGCACCATGGCACCGCGGAAACATAAGGACGAGACGTTGCGTACGTTGGTGGATACCGCCGAAGCGGCCGCACGCAGCCAGTCCAGCATCATACTGTTCGAGGACGTGCACTGGGCCGACGCCACGACACTCGAAGTACTGGAATTACTGGTTGACCGGACGAAAGACATCCCGCTGTTGACGGTGATCACGCACCGACCAGAGTTCCAGAACCGCTGGACAACACCCGACCATGTCTCAGCCATAGACCTCAGCAAGCTGACGCGTGAGCAAAGCGCGGCGATGGTCTCGCGGCTGGCCGGGGCCAAAGCATTGCCCAGCGAGCTGGTCGAGGAAATCCTCATCAAAACCGACGGTCTGCCGCTGTTCGTGGAAGAGGTGACCAAGTCGATCCTGGAATCAGGCGAGCTCAAGGACGCGGGCGATCATTACGAGTATCTCGGCTCCTCCCGCATCACCGTCCCGGAGACCGTGCGCGATTCGTTGATGGCCCGACTCGATTGGGACATACCGGTTAGGGAGATCGCACAGATCGGTGCGGCCATCGGCCGGGAGTTCAGCTACGAGCTCATTGCCGCAGTGACGGCAAAGTCAAGCGCCGAACTGGACGACATCCTGGAGCGCCTGACAGCATCGGGGCTGGCATTTCGCAAGGGCATCCAGCCGGAGGTCACTTATGCCTTCAAGCACGCCTTGGTGCAGGACGCTGCCTATGACTCATTGCTGAAACGCGACCGGCCACGACTGCATACCGAAATTGCCCGGACCATCGAGGACCGCTGGCCGAGGATGAAGGACACCGAGCCGGAAGTGCTTGCGCGCCACTACACGCGCGCAGGGCTTTTCGAGCAGGGTGCGGCCTATTGGATCAAGGCCGGCCGGAATGCGCTCGGCAGGATGGCGTTGACAGAGGCTCTTGCGCACCTCGGCGCAGATTACGCAAGGCACGAAAAGGACGAAAAGGCAGGGCTGGGCGTCATCAAGCTTTTACCGCCTTCGGAAACGCGCGACAGACTGGAACTCGAGTGCCGGGTCTTGCTGAGCACCGCATGGGAAGCACTTGAGGGCTGGGCGTCGCCGAACCTCCCGAAGGTCCTCAAGCCCGTGCGGGCGCTGGCCGTATCCACCCGACAGCCCAAGCTCCTGGCACGAACGCTGTGGGGACTGTGGGTCCAGTTGATGTCCATCGGCCCGGTAGCCGATTCGCTGGTCTGGGCAGATGAGCTGCTCAGCGCGGGGAAGGAGATCGCGGACGAGGAGTTGCTGCTGGTCGGCCACATGGCGGTGATGGTGACCAATTTCTGGTTGGGTAATCCGCTCGTGGTGGAACGGCACGCGCGCGCCATCCTCGAGCGCTATGACCGCGACCGCCATGGGCACATCGTGGAGTCGATGAATCACGATCCCAAGACGCTCGCGGGGATCTACTTGTCACAGGCCCTATGGGTCCTGGGGTACCCGGACCAGGCCGTGGCGATCGTGGATGAGCGCGACGCTCACGCACGCCTCGTCGGCCATCCCTTCGATATCGGCTTCGCCCTGACTTTGGGCGCCTGGGTCTTTCATTACCGGCGCGAACCCGAGAAACAACTCGCGCGCAGCGCGGCAGTGCAGGAACTGGCGCAGGACGCCAGGTTGCCATTTCTCTCGGGAACGCTTTTGCCTTACCTCAACACGGGCATCAGCCTCGCTCAACAGGGGCGTTTGTCCGAAGGGATCGAGCACATGGAGCAGGGCATCCAGTCCTGGGAAGCCGTTGGCGCGAAAACCGTCACGCCTTATATCCGATCGCGGCTCGGTGAGGCGCTTGCCCTTAGCGGCGACGTCGACGGCGCGCTGGCGCA
Organism: Burkholderiales bacterium; assembly: GCA_046597455.1. GTDB lineage: Bacteria > Pseudomonadota > Gammaproteobacteria > Burkholderiales > SG8-41 > JAQGMV01. Next base: position 14,199 of record JBKJKJ010000006.1, on the reverse strand, counting down.
CGTCGATACGATGCTCGAGCAGATCGCCCGCCACGGCTGGGAGGAGCGCAGCCACTTCGCGGAAATCCTGCGCCTGAAGGGTTGGATGCTATCGCTCAAAGGCGATCTTGCCGGCGCGGAGTGCAGTTACGTCGACTCGCTCGACTGGGCTCGCAAGCAACAGGCAAAGTCCTGGGAGCTACGCACGGCCATCAGTCTCGCGCGTCTGTGGCAGGCGCAAGGTAAGCGCAAGCAAGCGTACGATCTGCTCGCACCGATTTACGACTGGTTCATGGAAGGCTTCGACACGAAGGACCTGATCGACGCTAAGGCGCTACTTGGGGAATTGGCGCCCTGACCGCGACTCTCCGGGATACCGGTGACGACACCTCGAACAGTGGGAATGTAGCCCAGCACCTTCGGCTCGAATCCCCATCTGATCAAAGTGTTCCCCTCCTCTGAGCTTGAGTCGAAGACCACCGTGTCGGGCTTCACCGCCTGGAACCGCGGGATGACGTCGGTTCGCCACTGCCATTGCACGACCGGCCCTGCGCCGATGCGGGCCACGCCCGGATAGACGTACTCGGTCCCGCAAGGAAGCTCGCGAAACGGGATCCCGGCCGTCGCCGCCGCCTTCGCCAATTCGGAAAGGTACGCCGATGGATCGTCAGCCGGCACGAATTTGATTCGCGCCACGGGACGCCGCGCGCCGTCCTCGATCGAGAACGTACGCTGCTGTCCTTCGTGCCTCAGCTCGATCGTTCCGGGGCGTTTGTCCGTGCCCATGCGTTCACGTCCGACTTCAATGGCGACGCGAGTCGAATCGAGAAGCCGGACGAAATAGAGCTGCGCCTTGTTTTCGTAAGTGCGCCTGCTCTGATCGAAGCATCCGTCGAACATCGAGAGCACGCTGGAGGCGCCGTTCTCGTCGGCCCGGATGTACGCCTCGGACGCCGGTGTATCGTCGCGCACGGCCGCGACAATCACGAACATGGCGTTATACGGCGCGAGCGAGGTATCGGTGAGCTGGTGCGACCAGAACTGCACGATTGCGCTCTCCTGGCCATCGGCCCGCATCATGGTCATTGGCTTATAGCCGCTTCCTGCAAGCGCTTCGCGCACGGCTGCGAGGTTGGCACAGCCGCCGTAAAGCTGCACCATCTCGCCGTTGTAATACTGGACTTCGCTCAACACCACCGTACCGCTCGCGGTCGTGTACGTCTTGCCACTGATCGGATACCGGTCGAAAAGCGGTTCCCACCGATGATTGTCGACGCCCGCCGGCAGCGGCACGAACGCGTCCAGGATCAGCTTGCCCTTCGCTTCGCAGGTTAGTCGCGTGTCGAGCTTAGCGAGCACCTCCTTGACGTCTTCCGGGCGGTGCGGCATCTGCAGGAGGCGGATGGCGTCCGAATTTCCCAGTTCTCCGTCCTCGGCCAATTTGACGGCCTCCTGCATGAGGCTGTTGTAGCGGGCCGCAGGTAGCATTCCAGTCCACTGCTGTCGCGAATCCCCGGCGCCATCGCTGCGCCGGTACGGAGTGGACTCCGCGGTGTGACCAGTGCCGGCTGCGGCCGAACTCATCGAGGACAGGTTAGCCGTGCTGCTGGGGGGCAAGGCGGTGCGCGGTGGCGGCAGCGTTTGCAGACTCTCGGGTGCGGCCGTCGTGCCGCCGACTTCGATCGTAATGAGCGCACGCAGGTAGTCCAACCCCCTCACCACGAGCAGGCCCGAATAACAGCCCGGTGCGGCGTCGGCGGGAACGCTCACCGATATGGCCAGATCCTTCTGCTGCTGCGGATCGAGAGCGATCTCCATAGGCGTGAACTCGAGAAGCGAACTCGGAATCCGGCCGCCCCGGCTGCCGAGCAAGTCGGTCGCCGTGGGCACCAGGCGCACGGGCTCGCTCTCACTGTTGCGCAGCGTCATCGAGATGGTGGCCCGCTCACCAGGCTTGACGATCCCGCGTGGCTTTAGTTGCGCGAGCGGCTCTGCGTCGCTGGTCGCCCGTCGATACGTCGAGGGGCCGTTAGCCGCTCCGCCTTGCAGCTGTGGCCAGAGCGCTGCGAGGTTGTCCACGAACTCGCGCATCTGGCGCAGCACGGGGTTACCCGCGTTCGAGTAAGGCTGCGGAGCGGTGCCGCCAGCGGTGCGAGCGGCGAACACGCCTCTCGCCATCTCTTCATCGAGGATCGACGCCGCCTGCGACACGATCGACGCCGCCGCCGCTTCGCCGGCGGTGGCGGCTGCGTTGTCGACGGCGTTCGACTGCGCCGCGCCTGCCTGAGGAAGAATAGGCAACAGCGACAATGGCCCTACCGATCCAGAACTGGGGAACGGGATCAGCGACCGCAGAAACGCACTGGCTCCGTCGAGCGCCCGGGCGGCGTCTGGCATTGCGCTTACGCTCGGTATTTCAGGTCGATAACCTTCCACAATCCCTCCTTCGACAGCGACGGCCTTCATGAGCGTGCACCGCGGTGCTTTCATTCCACGAAAGAAGACAAGGCTGCATATCTTTTCCGTGCGGTGCGTGGCCTGGCGGTAAGCGATCGTGACAAATAAAGCTAGACATCCCTGCTCACCATGTAAGAAATGACCTGCTTCAGAAAGCTCTTGTCGTCCGATTCGGGCGCGTCCCGAAACGCTTGCTCGAATTCGTAATACGCGGCGCCGGCGAGTTGCCGGGTCGCTTTTCGTGCGTGGTCCATACTCCCTCGCAACCGCATCAGATCGAGAATCCACCGCGTGTCCCGATCGGAGCGCGCTGCACGTGGCTGCCCGAGGTAGGTCGTGAGGCGAGTGGCTTCGTGGGTGTCCAGCTCGCGGAACAGATGGATCAACATAAGGGTGCGCTTGCCCTCGAGCAAATCTCCGCCGATCTCTTTCCCATAGCGCCGTTCATCGCCTGTGAGGTTGAGGAGATCGTCCTGAATCTGAAATGCCGTGCCGAGGTAGGAGCCGAAGCGATTGAATCGATCGAGGTCGACGCCGTCGCGTGTGCCGATGAGCGCGCCGATGCGACACGGATGGATGAAGCTGTACCAGCACGTTTTCTTGAGGACCATCCGCAGGTAGTCGTCGTCCGTCAAGTCGCACCGGTTGTCGCGCACCCAGCCAAGCTCCATCGCCTGGCCCTCGAGTGACTCCTGCATCATGTGTTCGAACTCGTCGTACACGCGCGACGTCAGTGTCTGCCCCAGCGCAGGCAGATTTTCGCGAAGCATGCGCACGCTGAGCGCCGTCAGCATGTCGCCAGCATTGATGGCGATGGGGACGCCGTGCTCGGCGTGCAGCGTGGGGAGACCGCGCCGCAGCTCGCTCTCGTCCTCGATGTCGTCGTGCACCAGAAACGCGTTGTGCAGCATCTCGATGGCGGTAGCGGACGCGAGCGCGTCGGACGCATCGCCGCCAAGGGCGCGGCACGTCGCCAGGCACAGCGCCGGTCGGATGCTTTTGCCGCTGCGCGAGAGGTACGACGTCAGGGGCGCGTACAGGTAGCGCTGCGGCTCTCGCTGCGGCACGGCCGACAACAACCCGGCAAGGGTCTGATCGCGATAGTTCGAGAGCTGAGCGTGAAACGGATCGAGCACGATCTCTCCAGACCTTAGTTCGGGATGATCTCAACTCTGCCGGAACCTCTGCCGTGGGCGTATGTCGGGGAGACCCCTTGCCTCGAGCCCTCCGCCTCGACGAGACGAATCGCAAGCAGATGAACCAGTCGCTCGACGAGCGCCGTAGCCTCGCGCCTGAGGTCCGACGTCACGCCCGGCTGCTCCTGACGGTCGAGGAACGACAGCACGGTCTGATAGGGCAGGGGCGAATCGGTTTGGTATGCTCTTGAAAGTCCGCCGTCCGCGGAGTTCTGTTCCAGGGCTTGTATCGATTTTTCCACGAGTTCGCTGAACGAAAGCCCGAGGCGCACGAGTGTGTCATCCCACGGCAGCCCCTGCGTGAAGCGTATGAGATCGAGCTCACGCCACGGCGCGAAGATCTCGGGCTCGTACAGGTCCCACACACCGCAACGGTCCGCACCCGACCCGGCGGCGTCGAGGATCCCGTTTACCGCCCGGCGAGCGGCTTCATTGGCGCCCTCCATTGTCGCGAGGTCGGTGTAGGTCCGGACGTAGTCGGAGGCCAGGAACAGGTTGGGGATCTTCGAAACAGCTTCCGGCCGCAGTTTCCACGTGTCGGTCAGATTGACGAGCAACGGCTCTTCGTTCGCCGTCGTGTTTTCGTGACGGCTGAGGCTCGGGTCCAGGCTGAAACTGTGAACTTGCTCGTCCTTCAGTTTGGCGATATCCCCATAGTTCACGCTGCGTTTGAGCTGCTCCCAGACCTCCGTCTTGATCTCCTCAGGCGTGCAATCTTTTGCGGCCTTTCCGTTCAGGCCTGGCTCTCCCCATTCTGATATATCGATGGAGATGATGCCCCTCACCGTGCCGTCTCCATATCCCGAGAGGCTCACGTCCCGCCAGAACTGCGCCTGGGAAATCGACGTGAGCGCCCATGGAGAATCGACGTAGATGCTGTGGCCGTGTCCGAGCCGAACATCTTCCTTCAGGTAGATCTGGATGCCGTTCATCCATTCGGTGATGTCGTCGAGCGTGAACAGCGAGCGCAGCCCCGGATCGGCCCTGATCATGTCGGGGGTGATCAGATCGATGACATCCTCCACCGGCAGCGCGAAGATGAAGTAGTCGCCCTGCACCGTCACAGTCGATCCGCCTCGCTTGATCGTGGCCGAGCGGATTCGCTGCCCATCGAACGACACGGCAACCGCTTTCGAGTCGACGTGATAGGCGACTCCTCGTGACTCGAGATAGCGCCGCCAGGGATCGATCCAGACGTCGTTGGTCGGGCCGTTCAGCACCCGGTCGGTGCTGGGTCCGGGCGTGACGATGTCGAAGAGCAGCTGGACGAATATGTCGCCGATCGTCTTCGTGCTTGCCTTGCGGGCTTTCGCTGCGACAAGTGAGCGCGTGATCCCGTGGCCGAGCAACTTCTGATAGGCCGCTGAGCGGTTCTCGGCGCCGATGAACCCCCACCAGCCGATCTTTTCGTACTCTTCGTTCCGCCGCTCGCGACACGTCGTGACGATCTGCCAGATCTTCGAGCCGAAGAACCTCAAGTCATCGTGGGTCAGATCGAGGTCGCCGTTGAGAAAGCGGCTGACATCATCCAATGCGGTGCGAACGTCGGTGAGGTTGCGGGGCGAACGGGCGATCAGATCGATCGGAAAACGTCCGGCCCGCTCAAGCTGGCACCTCGTCGTGTCGACGAGATTGGCTGCAACGTTGCCCGACGGCCCGTAAGGGATGCGGGCCATGGTGTCCGTGACGTGACGGTAGAAGCGGGGGAAGAATCGGAATCCATGTTCGCCGGGCAGATCCCTGCGGCCGTCCTTGCCGGTACCCGGGACCGGAAAGCTGCGACCCTTGCCTCCAGGGATGGCGAGCAGCTCGTAGACTTCGACGTCGAAGTTACGCTCTACGAGCTCATGGGCGGCGCTCAGACCCGCGATGCCGCCGCCGAGGATGATGACCTTGGGATTCACGGGTGAGATCAGTCAGTCTTGTTCTTTGTGCTCACACGACTGCGCGCTCATCTAACTGCACCATCCTTACGCCGTCTTCGCGATTTCCCTCGCTGCGTCGACCGCCCTCTGTGCACGGGCTGCATATTGCTTTCCGTTTTCCGCATCCCCCGCCGCCTTCGTTGCAAGGCTCTGTGCGTTTTTCTTCCTAGGCCCGTCCTCTATGGCTTGCGATGCAAGCTCGAGCCCTGTCTGGACACGAGCGAGGAATTTCATTTGCCCCTCTGCCGTTTTGCGGCAGTCTTCCGCGTCGCTAGCCGCATCTAATGCCCTTTTCTTTGTTGTCGCCTTCTTGGCATTGTCTCTCGCGGCCTCTGCCGCATCCGCTTGTCCCCTTGCGTTCTTCGCCAGGCTGGCACCAGCATCTCCCAGGTCTTGCATCAACTTGATAACCGCATCAGCCGCATCTCCCTGTTTTTGCTTCGGGAGATCGGAAACAGCACTGGCCAGGTCGTGTAATTTCTTCGCCACTTCACTCGCGCCTTCCCAGTCTGCGGTCTGTTCTGCGTAGGCAGCATCATCTCCGACGTCTTGCGGCTTCTTGATGGGGTCATCATATGGTGGTTTCGATTCGCTCATTCCGGTCTCCGTATCTCAAGAATTCAGCGCGATCACCCTGTTCTGTTCGGACAGAATCGTCGCAGGGTCCGGGAGAAGCCTGAAGCCCGCCACCGGCGACCGGATCAGATCATCGTCCCTGAACCTCAATGCGAACCGCATATAGACACGGAAGAGGAACTTCGCGTCGGACGTTCTTTGAAGGAACTGGACCGTTGGCGGGGTTCCGACAACGATGTCGACCACGTTGGCGGCAAGGGAGACCACGATGCCGGTGTCCGGATCGATCTTTCCTGACCGCAGCAATGGTCCCCCCTTCAGCATTGGCGAGACCCGGTCAGCGGGCAGAACCAGGCTCTCCGAAGGGTCGTGCACGGCTTCATAAAGCGTATTACCCAGCACGCATGCGAAGGGAGCCGGATTCGAGGCGTCTTCGAGAGTGGTCATCGCCTTTATCACGGCGCGGACGACAAGTCGGCCAAGCGTAAGCTGTGAACCCAGCGGAAAGCCAACTGATGGGAATCCAAGCCTCGCAGGAAGGTCTGCCAATCCCTTCTGCGGGTCGACTTGGTTCATCACGAACAGCGAGTTTTCCTTTGCGAAACCACGCTTGTATCCCGCGAATACCACTCGGTCCTGTTCCAGCGCGAGGATATTCGCCGCGCGCCGGAATGCGAGCTGCGCATTCGAAAGTGTCTCGTCAGCGACCTGTTCGCTCGACAACTCGACATTCGCCGTCAGGTTCACCAGCTTCAGATTGACGGACCGGTGATTCCTCTCGAGACTTATGGTCGGCGGCGTCGACGCATCGTCTTCCTGGAGGCGTTCGTTTCGCACGACTTCGGCGCTACCTGATAGCGGTCCATACATGGGCAGGAATGCGCTCGCGACACTCGCTTTATTGAATGCCTCGTTGACCGCGTCATTCACCTTTTGCCACTGGGCCTCGGTCCAATTCATTTCAGCCAACGTGAGCCTCCTCGTGGATGCAGAATCAGTAAACCGTGGAAACTGGCTTGCCGTGCGTAAGCCCTTGGAGAGTGGCCGACGGCACCAACACGGCAGCGCTGTCCCAACAAAGAGAAAGGTATCCCTCCATACGCCAGTTCGCGTGGGCAGGCGCGATGGACTCCAGCACGTGGGAGCTTGCCAAGGACGTAGTTACAGGGTGGAAAGTGCGTGGCCGCTGGAGGGGAACGCAGTGGGCAGTCCGGTCGGGACGGGCACGGGCACTGTCGTTGGCCGTCACCATGGTGAGGGGGCGAGCGCACGTCCGCAGCAGGCGTGACGGCGCGGGATCGAAGCGCACAAGTGCCTTGGACGCCATTCCCCTCTCCCCATTGTCCAATCTTGTCACTGCCGCTCGGGCTGCACGAGCGCCAGTCCAGGCCCTCAGGCACAGCCGATCTCAACATGAGTTTGGATCAGCAAACGATGCGAGTTTACAACCGTATCATGCCGGCGTAAGGGCTGCAATGCAGTTGACGCCCGCCGAAGCCGGTCTGCAATCCTCACGCATCGTCAACGCAGTGGATGTTCCCGATCAACGGCGGGGCGCTGATGCGCGGCACACCTGACGAGGCCAGCGGCTGCCCCGCCCGAACCGCATAGATGTCCACGCGCAGGATCAAGTCCGTCATGCTGGCACGGCCCACAGCAAGGCACTGCAGGCGGTTCACCCAGAGCCAATCGGGATGCGACGTAATGAACTGGGGCGTCAGCACCACCGGAGGGTCCGGGTCGAACTCGTTGCGCTGCGCGCGCTCGTAGCCGTCGGGCCCCAAGTCAAGAATGCCGGTGTAGCGCGACAAAAGGAGCGCTCCGTCATGCATCTCGTAGGTAATGCGCGATTCGGCAACACCCACACCGTCGCGACGCAGGACCATCCAGTCGCCGCCGCGGACCTTGCCGTTGATCTTCGGCCCGCGGATCTCGCCGGATTCGATGGTATACGTGATGTGCATGCCGTCGGGGCCGGGCCCGAAGGACACCGGCGGCTTGAAGAGCCGCACGGTGAAGGCACCGAGGAACTCGGAGGCCCACTGATAGCGAGGCAAACCCGATGGGAACTGCGGGGCGACATCAGGCGCAGCCGGCGCCGCGAGGGCCGGAACACCCCGCGTCGAGCGCACGGACAGCGCTTGAACCAAAAGGCCGGCACGCGTCAGGATCGGCGAATACTCAGCCGTCTCGTCCGGCGCCAGGGGCGGCATCCGAACGCGAAAACGCTGCGCCCCAGTGGCCGGATCGACGCCATCCGGCGAGGCACGCACCGCTGGGCGCTCAAGGCCGTTGGACCTACATTGCACTGTCAGTTGGTTGCTCGTATGCCACGGAAACACTGTGAACGTCAGGTCCAGCGGAGCCCCTGCGCTGACCTGCGATGGCAGCGCCTCGAAGGCCAGCGGCGTGCCCGCAACACCAGGCGATTTAGGAAAAATGGTGTTCGAATTCATCGCAGCTCTTTCGAGCGCATGACTGGCAGTTCATCACGCGCTCCGAGGCGGCAGATTTCACGTTATCGATTCTCGAATTTGGCATAGCCGATCACTCGGGTTGGCCATTTATTCCAAGCTGTGCGTGATTTCGCGGTTCGATGCCCGTCGTGCAGCGCTTCGCTTCATCATCCGGGTCCTTTAGGATAGCACCGCCAACGCAAACCGACGCAGAGCGCCACGGTCAGGATGAGGCATCTGGGCCTTCACCACAAAGAGCATTCACCAGCGCATCAGCTTGAAAGCCCGACATTCCCGGTACTGCCAGACTGCCTGGGACGCGTCCGTCGTGAGCTTCGTCCATCAGAGCCCAGTTAATTGGGCTCTGTCGAAATGAATGGCACGGTCGTTCGGTTTTCATCGTAACCGGGGAGGTGCGCGAAGCGTAGTGGCGTGGAATCGCGGCTTGAACGCCGCACCAATGTAACGGTTCGAGCGCTGGGACATGCGGGTCGGGGAACGCCGGGGCGGCGGTATCGGCCCCGGATGGCGGTGAGTCGGAGAGTTCCACCCGCGTGGGGCTCGGCCCGATGGAGCGCCACATCCAGTGGTCGACCGCGACCGTGCGCTTTCGTCTCGGACGCGCCATCGCTCGAGGCCCTCCCCAATGCAATGCGGCGCTAGACCATACGCGCGAAGGGCGAGACATTAACAACACAGGACAATCAAGATAGCATCATAATTGCCCTTCGTGGACGCAGCCGCCGCAGTGGCACTTATTTTTTTGTTCGTGTTTTCATATAGTGGGGGAGTACCTGGATCATAAGGCGGAGAGTTCCCGACCTCTGGTTTGGGCCTTGCCGTAAACGGTTGCAGGAGCAAAGCCTACGGTCGGATAATCGCAACCCTCAAGATTGGGAGAATAGTCGATGTCAGGCGTATCTACATCAAGAGACGAAGAGAAAGCTCTCGCTCACCGCCTCATGGAGGAGGTTTGGAGCAAGGGGAACTTATCTGTCACCCATGAAATTATCGCTCCGAACTTCACCAACCATGATCCCTCCACACCCGATTTCGGGCCCGGCCCCGAAGCCTATAACCAGATTGTCAGCCTCTACCGTAATGCATTCCCCGATGCGAAGTTCAACATTGATGAGACGATTGCTGAAGGTGACAAGGTAGCAGTCCGGTATACATGCCTCGGCACACATCAAGCCGAGCTAAGCGGCATTGCCCCGACCGGCAAGCACGTGACGATAACGGGAATACTCATTTTCCGCATCGGTAATGGCAAGATAGAAGAAGCCTGGGTCAACTGGGACGCGCTCGGCCTCCTGCAACAACTGGGCGCTGTCCCCGCGCTTTGAGTAAGTAGCTCGGGGTGACGAGCGAGGGCCCGCCTCGTCACGAACTTTCGCATGATGCTGTCGCAAACCATTGCGGGAATGCGAGCGTGCTTGAAACCGCGCCGTTTCTCTCAGTCCGTAAACACCACGCCGTCAGGCGTCACGGAAGTGACAGATCGGTTACCGATGATGTTCAGTGCAGAGCGTGGCCAGCGCAATTGCATCGGCCGCAGCGTTGGCCGTTGCATGGGCTACGTCTGCGAACGACTTGCCCCCTGCTACGCATGCCAGACTTCTGCGACACGCCCGGGAGCCAGCTGTGTTTGGTGCCCACGGCCAGACCGGCGTTCGCATGCAAGCTGCTGTGCGGGAGCTCGTTGTAGTCCGCGAAGAATCGCCGCGCCCGGCAAGCTAATTACAATGCGGTGGACAGGTTGGAACCGAAGCAGCTAGGATTGTCCTCAAACTTGATCGTCGCGAAAACAGCGGCACAGGTCGACGGCCCAGCGTCAGGGGAGGGTAGGTGCCAACAAGCCAGCATGGGTTCATCATTCTAAGTGGCGGAATGGCCTCACTTGCGACGGCTGATGAGCTTGTGAGAGATCGCCGTGTCGCCGCGCAGTTCGACATCACGCCGCATCAGATCGGTTGGCCCTTCGGCGGAAAGTGCGCCAGCAGGCGAAATCTCGCGAACGCGGACGGCCGTGTCGATACCCGGCAACGAAAAGGCTCTGAACGCCTAGCCTACCAACACTTGCGTTCGAACATCGACCCGTCGGAACGCCACATACTTTTGGTGCAAAACTCGACGCGGTTTCGGTTGCCTGCGCCTCAGCCAAAGCTGCGTCATCATTCCTTCGCGACAGCTGACGCGCTCCTCCGATTGAAAAGCTGGCTGTTTCAAAACGGTACCGATAACCGCGTGCACTGCCGCGAAAGCGCTCGCCAAGCCGATCGAGACCATCACACCCTGACCATCACACCCTGACTCTCACACGCACTATGGAGGTGAGTATGCACCTACGGAAAGTCGTGCGAAACGTAGTGGGAACGCTGATGTTTGCGACATGGACCAACTGCTCGGCTACTAATGGCTACGTCGCAAATGCCTTTGGTCTAAAGTCGGCCGGCATGGGGGGGGTCGCTGCTGCAGTTGCACAGGAACCGCTGGGTGGCGCGACGAATCCCGCTACCATGGTCTTCCTCGATAACCGGTGGCAACTGAGCGGCGCATGGTTCAGTCCTCGCGGCAGTGCATCTCGTGTCGGTTCCGGACCCGCGGGACTCGATGGAGCAGCGGCGAGCGAAAACACCAACTTTTTAATTCCCGAGTTCGGCATCAATTGGCGAAACGCGGATGAAAGTATTGCCGTGGGCTTATCCGTCTATGGTAATGCAATCAATACTAAATACCCGTCGGGGCAAATCTCGCCGGCAAGTGCTTGCGCGGCGTTCAACCCAAGTTCCACGGCGCATAACCTGCTTTGTGGCGACGGCAAGCTCGGAGTGGACACGCCGCAGTACCTTGCATCGCCCTACGTGGCGGGGCGGTTTAAAGGTCACGCATTCGGCATTGCGCCCATCATTGCGTATCAGCGCTTCGAATCGTATGGCCTGCAAGCGCTGTCGAATCCGTCGCTGTCAAACAACGTCGCCAGCGTCACCAATCGCGGCCACCACAATAGCTGGGGTGTGGGCGTCCGCGTCGGCTACGTGGCGGAAATCACCGGCGCGCTGAGGTTTGGCCTCGCATACGCAAGCCGGGTCAGGCTGCGCCGCTTTGACAAATACGAAGGGCTGCTCGCTGAATCCGGGAGGTTCGACATTCCACAAAGCTTCCTGGCTGGGCTCGCTTTCACTCCAACCAAGAAGTGGTTGATCGCGATGGACTATCAGCGCATCAATTACGAACAGATCCACTCATTGAGTAATGCAAGCCGCCTCCTTGTTGCGTGCGTTCAAGGTCAGCGCGACAACTGCCTAGGGGCTGGCACCCGTGCAGGCCTCGGCTGGCGGGACATCGACGTCTGGAAAGTCGGGATCCAGTGGGAGCTAGACCCCGACTGGACGGTGCGCGCGGGCTATAGCCATAGTGGCAGTCCCGTTACACCAGCAGATGTGACGCTCAACATTCTGGCACCGGCGATCGCAAAAGACCACTATTCGGCCGGATTTACTTACCGTTTCAGGGATGCCTTATCACGCGGGTCGAACAGCGCGCGCTCGGAAGTGACGGCGGCGTTCGTCTATGCAAAAAAGAATTCGCTAACGGGCCCGAGTCTGTTCACTGCGTTTGGCGCACCGCCAACCACGGTCGAGACAATTTCGATGACGCAATATTTGTTCGGACTTGCGTACTCGCGGCCCTTTTGAGTCGAAGCTCGCAACGATCGCACCAGTCGCGCAGTCGCACCGATTGCAGCGCGCGGTAGCTTTGCGCATTGGCGATATCGCATATGCGCGACGGCTCGCAGCGGAGTGGCTATGCCTCGACATCCACATCGACCGTATTAAGCTCGGCTATTCGCAACAGAACGGCCGTCAAGAGCGCATTCATCTCGCCTTGAAGAACGAAGCCACCAGGCCGCCGGTTCACAACTTACGTCAGTAGCAGGCCCGCTTCGATGGCTTTATCGACTGCTACAACCGCTAACGCCCACACCAGGCGTCGACTAAGTCTTGGTTACCTAAGTGGGCGGAATGGACCTTGAAGAAGTTTTGGCTCCCCGATCAGGGTAAATCCGCGCACTGGTCGGAAGTCATGAGACTGTTTTAACGCTCGGGTTCTCCCGCGCGGCTGCCGGAAGCTGGGCATCCACACAACTGGCTCCGGCTTGAGACGCGCGAAATACAGTCCGACCAGCCCACTCTCGCTCCAATCAAGAAGCCGTGTCGGAAGCCCGACGTGCTGTGCCAGAGTGTGTCAACGCTTGGCTCTCCACGGAACCACGCGTGCGACCAGTCGGCTCGGTCCGTACGGATTCTGCCAATGAACTCTTCGACCGATCGAATTGACGTTTCATCATCCGCGTCTCGATTCCGCGCTGTTTCAATTTTGATATGGTGAGACAGTACAGCCATTTGGGCCAAAGTCACATTTCCGGAAAATTATGCTTGCAGTGCTATTCGAGAATAGCCACGTTTTTGCCAGACCGGAAAAGATCCAATTTATCCGTGCAACGCCTCGATGGCCTTCGGGTTTGAAGCAACGATCTTGAGCAGGGCCCTGGCGGGCCCGGTAGGCTGCGTGCGGTTCTGCTCCCAGTTTTGCAGCGTGCGCAGATTCACCCCAATCAATTTCGCAAACTGACTCTGGCTGACCTTGGCCGCTTCGCGGATGGTGCGCACGTCCGGCGCGGGCAACTCGGTCGTTCGTACGCCACGCACCGATTTGCCTGCCATATGGCGCTTCATTTCGCGCACACCTTTTACCAGCTGGTCGAAATGCTGCTTATCCATTCTTGATATCCTTCATCAGTAGTGCCAAGGCTTTGATTTGCTCGCGGGTCAGGTCCGCTTGCGCGCTTTTGACATAGGCGTAAATCAGGTAGATGCGTTCTTCCGGCACATGCCGGTAATAGATCACCCTCGCGCCACCCCGCTTGCCGCGTCCTTGTGCAGTCCAGCGCAGCTTGCGTAAACCAGAACTGCCTGGGATGACATCGCCTGCATCTGGCGTCGCCAGCAAAAACATTTGCAAGCGGCGCAAATCTTCGTCGCTCCAGTGCTCAATGCGAAAAGCGATGAATGGCGTGAGCTCGACAAAGACCATTGCTCCTACTATACGCGGCGAGCGTATAGACCGCAACCACACCAGAGAAGCGCCCTGCTCGTGTCCTCACGGGCCGGAGTCAACCCCTACCGTTCAGTCGATTCGCTCCATAGCTGTCCTTCGCGCCTCCACTCGATGACGTTGTCGGCGCGCAGCAGGAGCGAGTTGGGAATCTTGATGCCGAGTGCTCTGGCGGTTTCCAATATCCCCCACATTCAATCAATCTTCGCGCCGGAGCGCATGACATCCGCCCATTTCGCGGCTTCTTTCTTCATAAACGCGTCGAACTGCCCGCAGGCGGCGCATCCGGATTCTCCGCATCTGCTCGTCAACGTCCTTTCGATCCCGCCGTTGACCTCGATTTGCCATTTCGATTCGCGTATCGGGAGCCGGTGCTGCGGGCCGGCGGTTCGCGCGTTTCGTCCAGCATGGGAGCGGAGCGCAAACCAGAACAACAGCGAGCCGTACGCTCGCAAGACGATGCTGCGCCGTCGCGAGACGGCGTGCACCGCT
>JBKJKJ010000211.1:0-23604 GCA_046597455.1 Burkholderiales bacterium | reverse complement strand
TTCGCGAGCCGTACGCTGACCCGCAGCCACATGCTGTGCGCCGCGACACCGCAATACCTGCAAGACCACGGCACGCCGAAGACCATCGACGAGCTTCTCTCGCACAACTGCCTCGTCAGCCGCTCGGCGATGTGGCAGTTCAGGGAAAGCGGGCGCGTCGTGGAGCTCGCAGTCAAAGGCAACCTCGTGGTGCGCGAAGGCGACGCGCTGCGGGAAGCCACGCTGCTCGGACTGGGCATCGCGCGGTCCAACTGGTGGCTGTTCCGCCAGGACATCGCAGACGGCACGCTCGTGGAAGTGCTCAAGCCGCACCGCGTCCCCGGCCGCCCGATCTCCGTCATATACGCGCCGACCAAGTTCCTGCCGCGGAAAATCCGCGTCATGATCGACTTCCTCGTGGAAATCACCAGGACCGAATAAGCGCGGTGCCGGACCCGCCGCCGCATCGCAGCGTCGCCGGCAACGCATGGGGGGACACACACTGTTACAACTCACGTGAGAACGCGCAGTCGTGTGGGCCGTTCATAGCTATAGCGCCTCCACACGAGGCCTACTCGAAGACGAACCTGGAGAGATGAAATGTTGAAGAAAGTGATGTTGGCGACCCTCGTGTCCGCAGCATTTGCAGCAGCGGCGCCGTTCGCCGTCGCCCAGAACGCCGATGTGAACGCCGCAGGGAGCTCCGAAGTGAACTCCCAAGTGACCTCCATTCCGGGCGCAGACACCCCGACCACCGTCGCTCAGGCCGCGCAGGAACGCGCGCCCAACGCGACCCACGCGCAGCGTCACGCACCACACGCGAAGCAGGCTGTCCAGACCCCGAGCGAACGCATCGAAGCCCGACTGGCTTACGCCAGGACGACACTGAAGATCACCGACGCGCAGCAGTCGCAGTGGGACAGCTTTGCCAGCGTGCTGCGCAAGCACGCCCAGAATATGGACGAGCGCATGAAGCAACGGCATACGCAATACGAAGCCGCGCGGGCACAGGGTGAAGCAGGACGAGGTACTGATGCCCGTGGCGCACACGCGAACGAGCGGCCCCGCGTCTCTGCAATCGAGCAGCTCGAGCGCAGGCAGCAGCGCATGGCCGAACGCTCGGCGCGGCTCAGCGAGGTCATCGCCGCGGCCAAGCCGCTCTATACGGCACTATCGCCTGAACAAAAGCAGATCGCCGATGGTATGCTTGCACGACGGGAGCATGGCGGAATGCGCCAGCACCACCGCGGCATGCACCGCGGAGCCTGAAGAAGAAGACAACAAAAAAGGAGGCGGCATCGTGAACAATATAAACGTCTACCCCGCACGGCTCGGAGGTTGGATTTACGAAGTGTGGATCGCTGCGCGGCCAACCGTCGTCGGATGGTGCCGGACCCGCGAAGCGGCGGAGCAGGAAGCTGCCCTCGCCTGAACGACCCGGCGCTGGCTGAACGAAGCCGGCGCTGTCTGAGCGTCTGCGTTGTAACGCGAGGACTTTCGCTCAGGAGGCAGTGAACGAACGGGGAGAACCGAAGGTTCCCCCCGTTACCCGCTTCCTACGGGTCTTGCAGCGCGACGGTCATCGGTACATCATCGTAGGATGGGGGGCAAGTCCTCCATCATGCCTGTGGAGCGATCGTCAACGCCGCCTCCGTCTCCTGCCTCACGCCTCGTGCCTCACCCTTGTACAATCGGCTGATGAAATTCATCATCGCCACGGCTGCGCACGCGCGCAGCAGAACTGAATGAGCGGCCCCCTCGAGGGTGTGAGGGTCGTCGACCTCACGTCGGTCATACTCGGCCCCTATGCAACGCAGATCCTCGGTGATCTCGGCGCGGATGTGATCAAGGTCGAGCCGCCCGAAGGCGACAACATGCGCCACGGCGCACCGATGAAAAGCCCGGGCATGGGGCACATCTTTCTTCATCTGAACCGCAACAAGCGCAGTGTCGTGCTGGACCTCAAGCAGGCTGCGGGCCGCGAAGCGGCGCTGCGCCTTGCGGCCGCCGCGGACGTGCTGGTCTACAACGTGCGTCCCCAGGCGATGGCGCGTCTTCGACTCACTTACGATGACGTGCGTGCGGTAAACGCACGCATCATCTATGTCGGCGCCTACGGATTCAGCCAGGACGGCCCTTATGCGGCCAAGCCCGCATACGACGACCTGATACAGGGCGCAGTCGCCCTCCCGACACTGATGCAGCAGGCGGGCGCCGACCGGCCGCGCTTCGTGCCCTCCACCGTGGCGGACCGCATCACCGGGCTCAACACGGTGAACGCGATCACGACAGCACTGTACTATCGCGAACGCACGGGCAAAGGCCAGGCGGTCGAAGTACCGATGTTCGAAAGCCTCGCGCAGTTCGTGCTCGGCGATCACATGGCGGGAGAGACATTCGAGCCGGCAATCGGGCCCATGGGTTACGCCAGACTGCTCGCGCCCGACCGCAACCCGTATGCGACCCGGGACGGGTATGTCTGCCTGCTCGTCTATAACGACAAACAGTGGCGCAACTTCTTCAAACTGATCGGGCGCGAGGCGATGTTCGAGAGCGATGCGCGGTTTTCGACGCCGACGCGGCGCTCGGAGAACATCGCGGCGATTTACGCCTTCGTCGCCGAGCAGATTAAAACGCGCACCACGGCGGAATGGCTGGCAGCACTGAGCGCAGCCGATATCCCGGTGATGCCGCTCAACACACCCGAAAGCCTGCTGGACGACGAGCATCTGAGGCAGACAGGCTTCATCACGACCATCGAGCACCCGACCGAAGGCCGGCTGCGCAGCATGGCGGTGCCCAGCACCTGGTCAGAATCGCCGCCGGGCGAGCCTCGTCCCGCACCGCGGCTGGGCGAGCACAGCATCGAAGTGTTGCGCGAAACCGGTTATTCGGATGCCGACATCGAACGCATGCTCGCAGGGGGCGTGACGCGGCAGCCGCCACCAGCCTCACAAGCTTTGCCCAGCTCGAAACCCATTACTGAATCTGCATCCCCGACTCGGCAATGAGTTTCCTGTAGCGCGGAATATCGCGCTTCAGCTTCGCGGCGAATTCCTCGGGGGTGTTGGCGATGACCTCGTTCCCGCGCGCGGCGACGACATCCTGGACGTCTTTGCTGGTGAGGATGCGCACCACTTCGCGGTGAACGTCGCGAATGAACGCGTTCGGCGTCCCTGCGGGCGCGAGCAGACCGTGCCAGTTTCCGAATTCGTAACCTTCGAGGCCCTGCTCGCGTATCGTCGGCACGTCGGGCAGCAGATTGGACCGCTTCGCAGTCGTGACACCGTAGATTTTCATCCGGCCCGCCTTGACCTGGGGTGCGACGACCGGCACCGACAGCAGCGCGACATCGATCTCGCCGCCGACGATCGCCTGCTCGGTGGGCGCG
Organism: Burkholderiales bacterium; assembly: GCA_046597455.1. Lineage (GTDB taxonomy): Bacteria > Pseudomonadota > Gammaproteobacteria > Burkholderiales > SG8-41 > JAQGMV01. The sequence goes on along the minus strand of JBKJKJ010000211.1, from coordinate 20,234 downwards.
CTGCCTTTGTACGGAATGTTGTTGAGCTTGATGCCTGCGGCGTGCTTCAACACTTCGGTGCCGACTGCGCCGTTTGCGCCGGCAACGCCGATGTTGATGCGTCCGGGGTCTTTCTTCGCCGCAGCGACGAAATCCCTGAAAGTCTGCGGGGAGAACTTCGGGTTCGCGACGAGCGCCGTTCCGGCGGACACGAGTTGCGTGATCGGCGCGAAATCCCGCAGCGGATCGTAGGGCAGCTTCCTGTAGAGCCCGACGTTCATCACCAGCGTGCCGTTGTTGCCGATCAGCAGCGTGTTGCCGTCGGGCGGCGATTTGGCTGCCATTTCACTGGCGAGGATGCCGTTCACGCTTTGCCGGTTGTCGACGATGACGTTGCGCCCGAGCGCTTCGCTCAACTTCTGGGTGATGAGCCGCGCCGCGAAATCCGAAGGCCCGCCCGCAGGAGACGGCACCAGGAGCCGTATGGGGCGCCGCGACACCTCCTGGCCAAACCCAGGCGCGCTGGCGAACAGCACGGCAGCAGCAATGGCGCACGCCGCGGCACGCAACACGTCGCGAATCAAAGTCATCTCGCCTCCTCCTCATCTTCTTTATCGGCCTCTTATTTCGCCAGTGGCCTGTATCAGTGATTTCGAGAGTAACGTTCGCAACGGCCACCCGCTCGGGGGCGGGCCCGTCACTCACCGCTAAGTTGCTACCGGTTCTAACGTTACGCTCCACTAGTCTAAGCTAAGATCGGTGGATACCGCAGGCGCAGCGCCTGCACCAGACAATGGAGCGAGAGCCATGGCCGAGACCCCCCAGCGCACGAACCGGATGAGCGTCGTCGTCGCACCCGAGCGCATGCCCGAGATCCCGCCCGAGCGTATGACCGAGGCGCAGAAAAAAGCGGCGGCCGAATTGTCGAAGGGGCCGCGCGGAAGTGTGCGCGGCCCGTTCGTATCGATCATGCGCAGCCCCGGCTTCATGGACCCGTGCCAGAAGCTCGGCGCGTATGTGCGGTTCGATTGCCCGCTCGACATGCGTATCCGTGAAATGGCCGCGCTCATGGGTGCGCGGCACTTTACGCAACAATACGAATGGTTCGTGCACGTGCCGCACGCGGTGAAGTCGGGGCTCGCCCCGTCGATCATCGACGCCATCCGCGACGGCTACCGCCCTTCGCGCATGGCGCGCGACGAAGAAGTCGTCTACGAGGTCATGACCGAGCTGCTGAACAACAAGGGTGTGAGCGATCCGACTTATCAGAAAGCGCTCGATCAGTTCGGCGAGCCGGGGATCGTGGACCTGGTGGGCACGGCGGGTTACTACATCATGATCGGGCTCATCATGAATGTCTCGCGCACCGCGATTCCCGACGGGGAACCGCTGCCGCTGGCCCCGCTCCCGGATCAGGTGGTGCCTGCGGCGCGGTGACTGGATGACTGCAGGCGTCTTCTAAGGATCTTGTCGGACTTGCGATGCGACAAGCTCCTTATAGCAGCCTGTCCAGACTGGTAAATCCGACAGGCTGCTAGTAGTACACCGACCGTCCGGCGCCCCCCGTCGCCGCGACCAGCTCGCCGCTGACGGCCCACGATTTGTCCGAAGCGAGAAATGCCGCGACGTAGGCGACTTCTGACGCGTCGACCATGCGGGCGATGGCGTTACCGCGCGCTGAATCGGGGGCATACGTGCGTTGCTCGGCTTCCTCGGGGGTGATGCCCAGCTCGGCGGCGCGCGCGGCCAGCAGGCGCGGGGTGCGCTCGGTTCGCGTCGTGCCGGGGTGGATGCAGTTCACCGTGATCCCGAAGCGGCCCAGTTGGACGGCAAGGGTCTTGGTGAAGTGCACGAGGGACGCGTTGCGGGCCCCACCGCTCAGATTGCCGGCGTTGCGCGCGTTGGTCCCGCTGATGTTGATGATGCGGCCCCATCCCTGCTCCTTGAGGTGGGGAATGGCGGCACGCGCGCAACGCAACGCCCCGACGTACTTCACGTTGAAGTCATGCAGGAGATCCTCGTCGACTACCGTTTCGATGGGGCCGATGGCGGTGGTGGATCCCCCCGGCGACGAACCGCTGTTGACCAGGATATGCAGTCCGCCCAGCTGCGCCGCGGCCTTGGCGACCATGGCCTCGACTTCCTCTTTGCTGGTGACATCCGCCGTCAGCGCGAGTACGCGCCGTCCCGTCTCGGCGCTCAGTTCCCGCGCCGCCGCTTCGAGCTGCTCTTTGCCCCTCGCAACCATCGCCACGTCCACGCCTTCGCGAGCCAGCTCCCGTGCGATGGCTTTGCCGATGCCCTGGCTCCCGCCGGTCACGATCGCATGTTTATCCTTAAGCCCCAAGTCCATTGCGTACCCTCCGGAATGTTGTACGAACAGGGGAGATCACGGTGCCCCGCGTCTCCGACGCTACTTTCCCACGCACGATGCGTGGCGTGTCCTGCGGCGCTCTGGTTTTAGTGCGCGCCCATTATCCCCGTTTACGCCACAGCCGGCAGAGCGGAGGATTTTCGTGGGCGTGCGCGTATCATCGGTTGGGTTGTTTCCGGCAGCGAAATAAAAGACGAATCGCGGGTTGATCGCGAAGGTAGACTGACCGGGCGAAGAGCCCGTAACGAAAGGGAGGGGTCGATGTATCACTTGCTGATCGCTGTCGCGTCACTCGCAATCGCTGTCTTGCCGGGCCCAGCGCAGAGCCAACCGGTATACCCCGTCAAGAACATACGCGTGATCGTGCCATCGCCGACGGGCGGGCCGAGCGACCTCGTTGCCCGCCTGCTCGGCGACCGGCTCGCCATCGCCCTTGGCAAGCCCGTGATCGTGGACAACCGTCCCGGCGCCTCGCAGATCGTCGGCACGGCCACGGTGGCCAAAGCCGCGCCCGACGGCTACACCCTCCTCCAGGCAGCGGCCAATATGGCGATCAATCCGATCACCGTGCCGGACCTGCCTTACGACACCGTCAAGGACTTCGCGCCGGTGTCGATGACGCACCTCACGCCTTACGTGTTCCTGGTGAGCGCGCAGTCGCCCGTCAAGTCGCTGCCGGAACTGCTGAAGTACATCAGGGGAAATCCTGGAAAGATCACCTACGGCATCACCGGACCGGGCAGCCCGCAGCAATTGGCAACGCTGCTGCTTGCGCAGATGGCCGGCGGGCTCTCGAACATGACGGAAGTCGCCTACAAAGGCAGCTCTCCCGCGCACCCCGATCTCATGGCGAACCGCATCACGTTCATGATCGATCCTCTCGCTGCCGCGGCGCCGCACGTCAAAGCGGGATCGCTGCGAGGCCTCGCGGTGAGCACGCCCCAGCGCAATCCGTCGTTTCCCGATATGCCGACTGCAGCCGAGGCCGGGGTGCAGGGTTACGATTTCTCGAGCTGGGGCGGCGTGCTCGCGCCGGCGGGAACGCCGCGCGCGATCGTGAACAAGCTGAACGCGGAAATCGGCGTTGCGCTATCGAATCCGGACCTGAGCAGACGCTTCATCGAGATGGGCCTGGTGCCGAAGCACAGCACGCCCGAAGAGTTTGGAAAATTCGTGCAGTCCGAAATGAGCCGCTGGCGCGTAGTGATGGCGAAAAAAACCTGACCCCGTCCCGGCCGCATGTCTGCACCTTCAACGCTTTTCATCACAGGATGATTCAGATGGCAACGAAAGTTCTCCTCGTCGTGCCCCAGGCGCCCGCGCCGGAAAGGACCGTCGAGGTCGATGACAGGCGCATCGACAAGCGCGGCATACGCCTGGGCGTGCTGGATAACAGCAAGGGCAACGCCGATCACCTGCTGCAGTTCATGCTGGAGCGCGTGAGGGCCGAGGTTGCGGTCGAGTCCGTCGTGTTGCTGCGCAAGGCGACCGTGAACCAGCCGGCTCCGGCGCACATGCTCGATCGGCTTGCCAGGGAGGCCGACGTCGTCGTCACGGCGATGGCCGATTGAGGGGCGTGCACGTCGTGGAGTGTCCACGACATGTCAGAGCTCAGAAAACGCGGCCTGATCGGCGCGGTCGTGTGCTCGGATGCGTTTCAGAAGCTGGGGCGCACACAGGCAAAGGTATTCGGCGTCCCCGATCTTCCGCTGCTCATCGTTCAGCACCCGCTGGGCGGACTCGACCTCGATCGCGTCAAAGCGAGAGCCGACGTCGCTGCGCCGCAACTCGTCAGACTGATACAGGCTCACGCGCGATGAGCGGCAGGCATCGCAAGGTCTGAAGCGCGCTTGCACCGTGGAGCGCTTTTTGAAACGCCCGGTGACGCTTTGGCGGGCGATCCGCGTTGGACAGCGGCTGCCGGAGGGAGAGACACTCTCCGCGATCCGATAGCGCATATTCACAGGGAGACCCCATGCAAGCAACCCGGGCCCTCGCGGCATTCGTGGCCGATACCCGCTACGCCGACCTGCCGCCCAGCCTCATCGCCGAGTGCAAGATCGCGACGCTCGATGCCTTTGCGGCCGCCTTCGTGGGCTCCTCGATGCGCTGGGCGCAGCAGGTCGTGGCGATGCTGCACGAGCTGGGGGGCACGGGGGAGGTCTGCGTGGTCAACCAGCCATGGAAGACCGATGTGTCACGCGCCGCTTTTGCCAACGGCGCCATGATCGGCGCGTTCGAGTGCGAGCCGCTCACGGGCTCCCATGCATCAGGGACCGTGCTCCCGGCCGCGCTTGCCATCAGCCAGCGCGAGCACCTCGACGGCAAGGCGTTCCTGCTCTCGCTTGCGCTCGGGTTCGAGCTCTCGGGGCGCCTGCAGAAGGCCGCCGTCGGACTGGAGTCCACGCGAGGTTTCCACAATCCCGGCATCCAGGGGCCTTTCGGTGCCGCCGCGGCCGTGGGCAAGCTCTACGGCTTCGATGCCGCCACGCTCGCCAGCGCCCTGGGGCTCGCGGGCTCCTGCGCCGCAGGCCTGCTCGAGTTCGCCTGGGCCGGCGACGACACCAAGCGCATCCATCTCGGCCGCGCCAGCGCCATGGGGCTGGAAAGTGCGCTGCTCGCGAGGAAGGGGCTCCAGGGCCCCGTCACGGTGATCGAAGGACCTTACGGCTACTTCAACGCCTTCTCTGAGCCCACCGACATCGCCCGCCTGACCGAAGGCCTGGGCAGGAAGTGGATCATCCAACCCGCATCGCACAAAGCGTTCGCCACGCACGTCACCCACCAGGCGGTGGTGCAGGCCATCCAGGACCTGAAGCGCGAGCACGAATTCGATCCCGCGGCCATCACGCACGTCACCCTTCGCGGCGCGCACCGCATTCTGGAGGACCGCCACACCGTGCGCGACCCCAGGACGGTGATGGGCGGCCAGTACAGCCTGCCGTTCACGGCGGCGGTGGCGCTCACCCGGGACATGTCGAACCCGCTGGTGTACGACGATGCCGCCGTAAAGGATCCGCTCGTGCGCAAGCTGGCGAAGAACATGGAACTGATCGTGGACCCGGCCGTACACGAGATGTTTCCGGCACAGGTAAAAATCGTCTGCGGCGGCAAGATCTACGAGAAAGTCACCGCTGCCCACAAGGGCTCGCCCCACAACCCGCTCACCTGGCCGGACGCCTGCGAGAAGTTCAGCCGCTACACGCGCACCCTCATCGGTGAACCGCAGGCCAGATCGATCATGAATGCCGTGGCCGATCTCGAGAACGAGAGCGATATGGCGCGCATCGCGGCGTTGCTGGCCCGGACGTAACAACCGCCGTTCCCCTTCGACCGCAGGCGCAGTGCGCCCGCTCAGGGCGAACGGTTGATCGATGCCTGTTCGCGACTCAGGTCGCCAGCTCGCCACATGCTACAGTTGGTGCGGGTGCCGGAGAACAAGAACTTGACGATCGTGTCAGCCATCCGCTGAACCGCAAGTCTGCCAGTGGGCGACACCGGCCGATATTCACTCGAGCGCGGAGGAGGCGTATTCATGAATGCTCTGACCCGATGTCTGACCTGTTGGCTCACCGGGGCCGTGCTGGCGCACAGTGGCGCCGCAGTCGCGCAGGGTAAATCGGCTGAATATCCGGTTCGCCCCATCCGGCTCATCATTTCGGTGGCGCCCGGCGCGGGCGCCGACGCCATCGCGCGCGCCGCAGCGCAGATGATGACCGATCGCTGGGGCCAGAACGCGGTCGTCGACAACCGCCCGGGCGGCGGCGGCGTGATCGCCACCGAGCTGGTCGCCCGATCGGCACCCGACGGCTACACGATACTCAGCATCGGCGACACACTCATACTGCTGGGCGCGCTCAAGCGCGTCCCCTTCGATGTTCTCAAGACATTCGACCCCATCGTTTCCACGTCCGCTCAGCCCTACGTCCTTCTTGCCAACCTGAACCTGCCCGCCCGGTCGATGAAGGAGCTGGTTGCGTACTCGGCAAAACAGCCGGTGACTTACTCCGGAGGCGGTGGCCTCGGCAGCTCGGTTCATCTGGGCATGGAGCACTTCGCCCAGCTGTCCGGGGCGAAACTGCTTTTCGTTCCCTACAAGGGAAGCGCGCCTTCGATCGTCGCGGTCACCGGCGGTGAGATTCATGTCGCGGCCGCGAGCGCGATCGCTGCGAGCGCGGCAATCCGAACCGGCAGGGTGCGCGCGCTGGCGGCGCTGGGCCTCGAGCGCATACCCGCGATGCCTGACCTGCCGACGGTCGCCGAGCAGGGATTTCCCGGCTTCAAGATCACCAATCGCTACAACCTTTTTGCGCCGGCAGGCACCCCACGCCCGATCGTCGCTGCGATCAATCGCGTGGTGAGCGACGGCATGCATTCCCCGAAAATGAAGCAGCGGCTGGAGGCCGACGGCAGCCAACCCGCCGAGCGTATGACCCCTGCGGAGCTCAAGGCTACGCTGGCACGCGAATATGCCGAGATCGAGCAACAGGTGAAGCAGCTGAATATCAAGATTCAATAGGTCGGTTTCGAGCGAAAGACAAAGCCATGGAGTCGCATCCGATCTCCCCGCTGGGCCCGGTGAAGCTCGCCGTCACCATGGACGACATGCTGCTGTTTCGCGGCGTGCCGGTGCCGAAGACCTATAGCTGCCTCGGCATCGCCCGCGCCATGACGCAGGCGCTGAGTCGCCATGACGCCGCCGATGTCTATGCGTTCTCCAACACGGCGCCGGCCGAAGACGACCCCGAGCTCCTGCGCGTGTTCGATCACTGGGTCGAGCACGGCCATCACGTCGCCAACCACACCCACCACCATGCGAGCATCAACTGGGTCGACGCCGCCACGTATATCGGCGACATCGAGCGGACCGAAGCGATCATCGGCCGCTGGGCATCGCATGCCCCGCGCCGCTACTTCCGCTACTGCAACGACATGTGGGGCGACACGGCGGAGAAACAGGCAACGGTCGGCGCGTATCTGGCGAAGCACGGCTATACGCCCGTGCCGGTGAGCGTCGGTTTCCGCGACACGCGTTTCCATGCCGCTTACTGGCGTACGCTCAAGGCCGAGGATGACGCAGGCATCGGATTCCTGCGGCGCGAGTTCGTCAGCACCGCGCTGCACGAGCTGCGGATGCATGCGGCTAATGCGCGGGCGGTCTTCGGGCGCGATCCGGTTCATATCTGGCTCATTCACGGTACGCCGCTCGGCGGCGACTGCCTCGACGAGATCCTCGATCGTTTCGAGGCAGCGAACGTTCAATTCGTCTCGCTGGAGGAGGCGATGGCCGACCCGATGAATGCGCTGGTGCCGCCGCGCGTGTCGCCGGAATTCATCCATCAGGTCGAGAAATGGGCGCTCGTCCACGGCGTCCCGGTCGACGATCGCCCGCCGCCGATCCTCGAGGAGATCGAGCGGCTCCATCCCGCGCCGGGCGAAAGCGCCGCGGAAATCCGGGCCACGCAGCAGGCCAGCATCGCCGAGCGCCTCGGCGCACGGCCAACGCCATTCCCGATCGCAACGATACAGCGGGTATAGGGAGGTACGCATGTCGCGCACCAACACGCTTTGCGCAGTCTTGCTGCTGTCGTTGCTCTGGGCATGGACGTTCGCTGCACTGGCCCAGGCATCCTACCCGACGAAACCGATACGCTTCATTTCGCCGTACGCACCGGGCGGCAGCACCACCGCCGTGGCCAGGGCCGTCGGCCAGAAGCTCACCGAAAGCTGGGGACTGCAGGTGATCGTCGACAATCGTTCCGGCGGCAATACGATCATCGGCACCGAAATACTGGCGAGAGCCACGCCGGATGGTTACACGATCATCATGACCACCAACACGCACCTCATACTGCCCAGCCTCTATCCCAAGCTTCCCTACGACCCGATCAAGGACTTCGCGCCCGTCGGCAACGTCTACCGCAGCGAGTTCGTCCTCGTGATCAATGCGTCCGTCCCGGCCAATACCTTGCAGGAGCTGATCGCCCTGGCGAAGTCCAGACCGGGACAACTCAATTACGCGACGACGGGGGCCGGAGGATCAGGCCACCTGGCGAACGAATTGATGAACATCCTCGCCGGGATCAAGACCCAGCACATACCCTACAAAGGCGCGGGGCCGGCCCTCCTGGATCTGATCGGCGGCCAAGTACAGATCTTCATCAACAATCCGCTCACCGTGATCCCGCATATCAAGAGCGGCAAAATCAAAGCCATGGCGGTGACTGGCGAGACCCGCGTTCCGGCGCTGCCCCAGGTGCCGACCTTCACGGAGGCCGGCCTGCCCGGGCTCGACGTGAGCCCGTGGTTTTGCGTGCTTGCGCCCGCCGGTACACCGAAAGCGATCATCGGCAAACTCTCGACCGAGATTGCAAAGATCGTGGCCATGCCGGATTTTCAGGAGTTCCTGGCCAGGCAAGGCATGAACCCTTTTTCGTCCACCCCCGAACAGCTGGGCGCGCTGATGAAGACCGAGATGGCGAAGTGGGCCAAAGTCATCAAGGCCGCGAACATCAGGCTCGACTGATACGATCGCGGTTCCAGCCATACTTTCACCAGGGAGCCGTCGATGAGGAAGTCCGTGCGTAGGCTCATTGCGGTGTTCACGGGCTGTGCGATGGCCGGCGCTTCGATTCCCGGGCTCGCGCAATCCGCGGCCGACTATCCAGCCAAGCCCATACAGCTGGTGATCTGCTACGCGCCCGGCGGCGGCGTCGATGTGGTCAGCCGCATCGTCGCCGAACGCCTCACGCGGAATCTGGGGCGGCAGGTGGTGGTCGAAAATCGGCCTGGTGCGGGCGGCAACATCGGCACCGCGTACGTCGCCAAGGCCGCCGCCGACGGCTATACGCTGCTCGCGACGCCGAACAGCTACAACATCAATCCGCTCATCTACAGGAACGTCGGCTACGACCCCAGAAAGGACTTCGCGGCTGTCGTGCAGCTGACACAGGCGCCTTCCGTTCTCGTCACCGGTGCAAAGACGCCGTATCGCACGCTGCAGGACGTCCTGAGCGCCGCGCGCACCGCCCCCGGCAAGCTCGTATACGGCAGCGCCGGCAATGGCTCACCGACCAATATCGCGATGGAGATGTTCAAGGCTGCCGCGAGTATCGACATCACGCACGTGCCTTACAAGAGCGCGGCCCAATCGCACATGGATGTCGTGGGCGGCCTGACTCCCCTTGCCATGGCGGCCGTGCCGTCGACGACGCCTCAACTCGCCTCCGGTGCGCTGCGTGCGCTGGCGATCACCTCGCTGCGACGCTGGCCGAGCCTCCCCGAAGTGCCGACCTTCGCCGAGCAGGGTTATCCGGGGTTCAGTCACATGACGTGGATCGGCATCCTGGTGCCCGCCGGAACGCCGGCACCGATCATCGCGCGCCTCAATCAGGAAATCGGCGCGGTGCTTTCGAATGCCGAAGTGCGCGATCGCATCGCGAGGTCGGGCGCCGAGCCGGTAGGCGGCAGCGTCTCCGATTTCGAGACGATGCTGAAAGCCGAATACGAAACGATCGGGAAGCTCGTGTCGCGAATTGGCTTGAAAGTCGACTAGCCGCTCGCAACCGGCGCGGCGATCTGCACACACGCTCCGAAGAACGGATGGGTCCGCCGCCGAAGCGGCACGCGGGCAATCGAAGTCACTCCGAAGGGCCGGACAGCCCTGAGCGATGTGGTCGGTATTGACTGAACAGGGCTTACCAGCCCCTCACCGGCCCCTGAAAAAGGGCACCACCGTGTCCGCGAACAGTTGCGGAGTCTGAACGTTCATGAAATGCCCGGTGTCGGCCAGCAGATACTTCGCACCAGCGATCGCATCGGCGACCCGCTGCGCCATCTCGGGCGGGCGCTGCGTATCGTGCTTCGCGCCGATGACCAGCGTCGGAGCCTTGATCTTCGCGTATTCGGGCGTCAGATCCACGGCGCTCATCATGCGGGCCGCAGCCGCAAACGATGCGGGTGTATTGCAAACCCAGCGGGACTGGTAGCGATTGAAGCGGTCAGGATCGAGCGCGCGCAGGTTCTCCGGGTACGAGCGGTCGTGGCTCGCTTTCATCGCGGCGCGTATCCCTTCCCGCTCGACCAGCGCGGCACGCTCGACGCTCGGCCCGCTGCGCGCGGCATTGCTGCCGATGTTGGGGCTGGCCACGGCCAGCTTCGCAACCCGCTTTGGATGACGCGCGGCGAATCCGACCGCAAAATCGCTGCCCATCGCACAGCCCGCCACGTGCACCGGTGCGGTGATGTTCAGCGCGTCGAGGAGTGCAGCCAGGTCAGCCACCACGGTCTCGAAGTCGAGCTCGCGCACTTTCTCCGACGATCCGAAACCGCGCTGGTCGTAACGCAGAACGCGAAAGTCCTTTTCCAGGCCGGGCAAAGCCTCCTCGTAGCTCTCGAGGCAGCCACCGGCTTCGTGAACCAGCACCAGCGTTTCTTTGCCTGATCCGCTCAGCGCGTATCGCAGGCTCGCGCCGTTCGCTTCGATCCAGGGCATCGCAGTTCCTCCTATTTTTCTTCACTGACTTCTGAATACCGCCATGCATTTCGGCGCGTTGAAGGTCCAGGTCTCCACCCAGTCCAGGATGTCCGCCTTGTAGTTCAACTCGGACATCGCGCCGGCGAGGCACGTCCAGTTGAGGACTTCCTGCTGCCCGGCTGCCTCCGTCTGCGCGAGCGGCGTATCGCGCCATGCGCCGTAGTTGCCCGCGCGCAGGTGCTCGAGCATGACGCGGTCCGATTCCAGGTCGGGATAGATCCAGTGATTCTTACCGGTGAGGAAAGCATGCGACCAGCTCGACGAAGCCATGAGTACCACACGCCACGGGCTATCCCTGAGGACGCGAGCCGTCGCCCGCCCCATTTCGAAGCAACGGCGCGGCGAAGGGGACGGTGGATCGGGTTCTTCGGAGTATTCGGTGCTGCCGCCCTGATAGCGGATCACCGAGCTGCCGTAACAGTTCACTGCTACAGGCACGACCGGCGTCGCGAATCCTTTACGGTCGAGATCGAGGTAGAGCAGCGTATTGGCGAAGGCGTGGCCCAGACCGTCCTCGTGCAAAGGCTTGTAGGCGTAAGACATGTCGATGTCCGCCTCCAGCAAACCCCTGGCGAGATAGCGGCCCGCCTTGTGGTGTCCGGGGTGGGTGAAGGTCTTGTCGGCCGGTTCGCCCCAGATGTTGGACCTGCTGCGCAGGCGGGCATACGGCTTGAATTTGAACTGCTCGTACGCCAGCACGCAGAACGGCGGGATGATGTCTTCCTTGAAATTCTCGTACTGGTCGTCGCCCCACATGACGATCAGGTCAGGCTCGAAAGCATCGATCTCCTCGCGGATTTTCCGGAAAGCGTCGAAGACACGCGCCCTGTGCGCCTTGTGCGCAGTGATGCCTTCGTCATCCCCCCACTCGCGGCGCATGGGCTCGGGCCAGTTGGCGGGGTCCCTCATGCGCTCGGGAATACGCCGATCGCTATGCAGCATCCGCACCAGCGGCCACGGTTTGTGCTCTTCAGGAACGAGTCCCGGTGGATAGTGCGTCGCACCGATGCCGAGGATCGCTGCCATGGTTTGGCTCTCCACGAGGTGATTATTGTCGCGCCGGAGATCGGGAACGTCGCCGTCTATTCCGGTCGATGGTGCTGGCGTCGCCAGGGAGCATGTTGCGCCTGCGCCTGGCGGTTTGCAATTATGCCGGCACCGAGGCCAATCGTTGAGTCGTAGACACGGCGGCGTCCGATCCGGATACTGTCGTGCGGCAGACCAGCCGCGCGCAGGCTCCGGTGTCGTGTAATGACCACGAGGAGGAACGGCATGACTACGATTCGTTTCTTAGCTGCAGTCGTGTATCTCATGATGTTCGCGTGCGGGTCGGCGTGGGCGCAGGCTTACCCTTCGAAGCCGGTGCGCGTCGTCATCGTGTTTCCGCCCGGCGGCGCGACCGACATCGTCGGGCGAATCGTCTATCAGAAAGTGGGCGAACAGCTGAACCAGCAGTTCGTAATCGACAACCGGGTCGGCGCAGGCGGGACGATCGGCGCCGCGTTCGTGGCGAAGAGTCCGCCGGACGGCTATACGGTCATGGTGTATTCGACGACGCTCCTCGCGAATGCGCACCTCTACAAAAAATTGCCGTATGACGCACTGAAGGACTTCGCCGGGATAACCCCGGTTGCGAGGCTGGTGAACCTGCTCGTCGTGCATCCCTCGATGCCGGTGCGAACGGTGAAAGATCTCATCGCCCTCGCGAAAGCGCGGCCCGGGGAGATCACGTACGGCTCGGCCGGTGTCGGCGCGCTCCAGCACCTGTCGACGAGTCTACTCACCCACATGACGGGTGTGAACATGGTTCATGTTCCCTACAAGGGCGGCGGTCCGGCCTCCGTGGCGGTCGCGTCCGGCGAGATACAGGTGCTGCTCACGCCGATATCGGAGGTGCTTCCGCACGTTCAATCGGGCCGCGTGCGGCCCATAGCGGTGTCCTCGGAGAAGCGGGTGACCCAGTTGCCGGACATCCCCCCCATCGGCGACACGATCAAGGGGTACGAATTCAGCTCCTGGATGGGTACTTTCGCACCGACCGGCACACCGAGGCCGATCCTCGAGAAGCTCAACGCCGAGATCAAGAAAGCCGTGGCGGATCCCAGCGTCACCTCGAATCTTTCAGCCCAGGCGCTCGACCCGATGCACATGACGCTCGAGGAGTTCGCCGTGGAAATCAAGGCCAGCTACGACAAGTTCGGCCATGTCGTGAAGCTTTCGGGGGCTCACCTCGATTAGGCATCAGGGCTTCGCAGACGCGCGCCGACGCAGCAGTAGCACACCGACCAGCAGCGCCGGGATGCCGCACACCATGAAGCCGATTCCGTAGCTGCCGGTGAAATCGAGAAGACCTGAATAGACGAGCGGCAGGGCGAGTGCGCCGACCTGACCGAAGGAAAGAACCCCGCCGGTGACGCCGCCGCGCATGCCTTCCGGCGCCGCGCGCGCGGTTTCCGCCAGGAGGATGCCATGCCACGACAGCGCCGTGGCACTGAGCACGCAGGCGATCAGGCCGACCAGGAGCGTCGGCCAGCCCGCGTTGCTGATGGCGAGGAGCCCAACACTTGCCGCCATGCCGAGGGCGAGCCCCGCCATCATCGTGAGCGGGCGGACATAACTGCTGCCGAGCCAGCCCCAGAGAATGCGCCCGGGCACCGCGACCGCCACCGCCACCGAAAAAACGAACCCTGCCGCAACCGGCGTGTAGCCGATCGTCGTCAGGTACACCACGAAATACGCGGTGACGACGGACTGCAGGCCGTTGAAGGCGAGGCAGGCAAACGACAAGGCACGCAGGCCCGGCGTGCCCATCACCGACATCAGGGTGGCTTTAAAATCCGACAGCCGAAATGCGCGCGTCGGCACCCGGTCGGTATCGAATGTCTTGCGAAGGGGCTGCAGCATCACGACGAAAACGGCGCACGCCGCCGCGCTGACGAGCATCGTGACGCGCCAGCCCGACCATTCCGTGAGTTGCGGCCCGAGCAGCCCGGCCAGCAGCAGCCCGGCCGGCACCGCCGTCTGTTTGAGGGAAAACACCAGGGGCAGGTAGCGCGCGGAAGCGACGCGGCTCAGCAGGTGCGAACTGGCGGGCGTGGACACGGCCCCGCCACCACCGCAAATGAGCGCGGACATGACGAGCATGAACGGCGTGCCCACCGCCAGCAATGCAGTGCCGGCCGCCACCATGGCCAGCGAAATCTGACTCATGCGCAATGCGCCGTGACGCACGATGAAGCTGCCGCATCCGAGCTGAGCGACGAGCGACGCCGCAGCAGTCAGCGCGAAATAGATGCCGATCCATGCCGGCTCGATGCGCAGATCCGAGATGATCGCCGGTGCGATCACCGCAGGCAGGGCCCGGCCGAGCGCGACGAAAGTCTGCTGCCAGAACATCGCCCCGAGGGCGAGCATGAGCGGGCTCACGGTGCGCCGTTCGCTGATTTGAGAAAGCGAACGAGGCTTTCGGCAGCGCGCGTGTCAGTCCTGTCGCTCAAGGCTGCCACATCGGTCTTGCAGACAACGCCTGGTCGAGATGGGAACGGTCGAAGAAAAAGAACGCGTCGAAGTGATCCGCCAGCGTGAGCTCGACGCCGCTTTCGTAAGGTCCGGGGTAGTTCTGGTTCTGGATCCACCACTTCGGCCTCTCCGACAGGAATGCGGCGCTCGATTCGAGGAACGCGAACGTGTGCCCGGATTCATGCAATTTTCTATCCACAGAGTTGCCCGCGACCGGAAGCGACCAGTGTCCCTGAGTCCCGCTTGCCTCGTATGCCGTCAACGCAATATTGAAAACTGTCTTCCGGGTCATTGCGGTAAAAAAGAAAATGCCGGATTTGATGTCTCCAAAACCCCACCAGTCTGCCGGTGACCGATTGTGCGATACGTGGCTGGTGTGGGCGGCCACTATGGATCGTGGGGCGTCATGTTTTTCCATCAGCAGCATCAGATTGCGCCCCTGCGCCCGATCCCGTGCGTTCCAGCTCAGAATATCGTTCGACCAGTTGTCGTTGTAAAAGCCCAGCCACCCGAGAATCGTCGAAGCCGAAATCGCAAGCTCGAACGCGTCGTCAGACGCAGGGTCTTTCTTCTTCCGTTTTTCGACGCCCGATCGTCTGGCGATGTCCAGGATCGCAGCCAGCGCGTCACGACATTTCGCGTAATCCGCTTCGGGACGGAATTTTCCGTCGCTGCCCAGCTGCCCGAACATACCCTCGATCTGCGCCCACGACGACATTCGATAAGCGGGGCACAGCTTTTCGATATTCTTGAGCACGCGCGGATCGATACCGGCATTGGCGCCCAGCGTCCGGATGTTCGCGTAATGCTCCCAGGGTCGATCCCAGACATCCATTCCGCGAAACAGAATCGGGTCCGCCGGGTGAGCGAGATTGAATTCACAAACCCAATTCCACAGCGCCAGATCGGATCGGGTCGGCATATACAGCACGTCGATCGGCGCCGGCGTCTTCGCTGTCGTGCACGACGAAACCCAGCGCCCCAGCTCCAGACTGCGCAGCGCCGGATTCTCCCAGACGATCAGCCTGAAGCCGTGCTTTTCGACGAGGTAACGTATGAGTCGCGTCTGGATTTTCAGCATTGCCGAAGAGCCATGCACGCTTTCGCCGAGCGCGACGACGTCGGCTGAGCCCACGCGCGAACCCAGCAATGCCGAAAGTTCAGCGTCGGTTATTCGCTCAGGGCTGGTTCGAAACTCAGTGACGCCAGGAAGGGCGCCCCACGCGGACGTGCTCAGGATAAAAGTGATGAAGAGGATGTATGGTTTCATCCTGAACCCGCTCGAACGCTCAAAAGGACCCGCTCGCCGGTTTACTGTGGACGGCCGCTGAACGGCTCATGCCCCGTCGTCGGTGCAAAAAAAGAAGACGGCGTCCCGTGGAACAACAGGCCGGGCTCGAGCATGAGCGATCAGCGCCCCACCCGGTCCCGGCCCGTGTGGCCGCCCCCTCTTACCGCCGGCGCCGCACACGCACTTACTTCATCTCGACCGGGCTGCGCTTTGCGCGCGCGTTGGCAGCCGGACGCCGCGGCGGCTCGCTGCCCAGACCGGGTAGCTCCCCGACATGCGGCACCTTCTCGAGCGACATGAGCGCGTCGAACAGGCCGCGCGCGTCAAACGGCCGGGGGCTCGCGTGCAGGCAGCCTTCGAACTTGGTCCACAGTTCTTCGCGCTTCAGCGGCAGCTCGGGGCCGCCGCGTATATGTTTCACTTTCGCGCTCTCGAGGCGGCGCTTGTCGGAGGTCTCGACGATCACCATGTCATACGGCGCCTTGCCCGGCTTTTCCGGGTCTTCCCGATCGTCCGGCTGCACCGTCACGCGCTTCATGAGCGCCTGCACTTCCGGGCTGAGGACGAAATCGTCGGTGAGCTCTGCAAGCCCCGCACGGCGCGCGACGAGGGCGGACGCCATGGCGAACTCCATGCTGAATTTGGCCTCGAGGCCGGTCTGCGGCGAGTGGTTACGCAGAATCTTCGAATTGAGGCGGCTCGTCGATACCGTGACGCTGTCCACCTGCGCCGGATCGATTTTCTGCTCGCCAGTCAGGTCGAGCATCGCATCCAGTGCCCGATGCGTGCAGTAACACAGCGGATACTTCTTGACGCTCAGCTTCTGTCCGAGAATCTTCCATTGCGTGCCGGCTTCGATCGGCGATTCGGAATCGAAACGGCCTTTGGGCGAGAGCGCCGAAAGGAAACCCTGCGGATGCTCGAACGCGTCGGGGGACGCAGTAAAGCCGTTCGCGGCGAGACGCGCCGCCAGCACGCCGGACTGCGCCGAGCGGCCTGCATGGAACGGCTTGGTCATGGTGCCGAAATTGGCCATCACGCCTGCGCTTTGCGAAGCACCCAGCGCGATCGCGTGCGTGGCCTTTTCCGCATCGAGCTTGCGCAGTGACGCGCAGGCCGCAGCCGCGCCGACCGCGCCGAACACGCCGGTGGGATGCCAGCCTTTCTCGTGGTGCTGATCGAGATCGCGGCGCACGAGCTCTGCCCAGGTCTCATACCCCGCCGCATACGCGACCATCATGTCCTTGCCGGATGCGCCGAGCGCCTGCGCCTCGGCCAGGATCGCAGGCACGAGCACCGCGCTGGGGTGCCCTCTTTGCGCGACGTCGTCGTAATCGAGCGCGTGCGCCGCGGTGCCGTTGATCAATGCCGCTTCGAGCGCCGAAGCGGACGTCGGCCCGAAAACAAGCGTCGCCTCGCCCGGAGAAGGCGAGAGCGTGGAGGTCAGAATGCGCACCGATTCCTCTTTCGAGCCCGCGATCATGACGCCCACGCAGTCCGTGAAACCGATAACGATGCACTCGCGCGCTTCGGCGGGAATATCCTCGTAGCGCAAATCCGCGATGAAGCGGCCCAGTCCGGCAGTCATTTTATTCGGCATGCTCGATCTCCTTTACGTCGGTTTGCGATTTGCGGCATCGATCAACCTGCCCGGCACGGGCAGTCCGCCTGGAGTCTGTCTTACCCTGCGCTCATTCCAGCTGCTGCATTTTGGAATCGAGAATGATTTTGCGATATTTCTCCGTATCACGACGCACCCGTTCGGCGAACTGCTCCGGCGTGTTACCCACGACTTCGTAGCCCACGGTGTTGAAGCGATCCTTCACGTCAGGCAGATTGATGATGCGCACGATTTCGCGGTTC
The DNA here is from genome assembly GCA_046597455.1 of Burkholderiales bacterium. GTDB lineage: Bacteria > Pseudomonadota > Gammaproteobacteria > Burkholderiales > SG8-41 > JAQGMV01. The sequence continues at coordinate 2,672 of JBKJKJ010000211.1, read as the reverse complement.
AGCGCCTGGACGGTGGCGGGCGGCGTTTTCGCGGGCGCAAATATCCCGACCCAGAACTCGACTTCGAAGCCTTCGAGTCCGCTCTCGGCCACCGTGGGCACGTTGGGAATCTTGGAATCCCGCCGCGAGCCCGTCACACCGAGCGCTTTGAGCTTGCCGGCGTCGATGGGTCCCTTGAGGCTCGAATAAAGAGTCAGGAGCAGCTGCGACTCGTTCGACATCACTGCCGTCACCGCCGGTGAGCCGCCCTTATAGGGCACATTGTTCAGGTCGATATGACCCTGCAGCTTGATCAGGTTGCCGGCTATTTCTCCCGTCGCGCCTGCGACCGCGATATTGAGCTTGCCTGGCGCGCGCCTGGCTTCGGCGATGAGCTCCTTCACGTTGTTTGCCTTGACCGAAGGATTGGCCACCAGCACCAGGCTCGCGAACATGACTTCGGTGATGGGCTCGAAATCACGTAATGGATCGTAAGGGGGTTTCTTGTATAGCGTCGCATTCACCGCGTGCGTGCCGGAATTGCCCACTGCGAGGACCGTGCCGTCCGGCGTCGCGCGCGCGACATAGTCCGCGCCGATCAGACCGTTCGCGCTGGGGCGATTTTCAACGACGACCGACTGGCCCAGGGTCTCGTTCAGTTTGGGCGCGATCAGGCGGGCCGCAAGATCGTTAGGACCGGCGGCCGCGTTGGGCACAATGAAACGTACCGGTTTATTCGGCAGCGCGGAGGCCTGGCCGAAAGATACGAGAGGGGACAGTGAACCCACCACCAGCGACACCAACACACACGATTTGCACAGCATAGGCACTTACAGTTCTCCTCGGAACATGATCGTTACGATCGATTGATCCCCACCTCGAACTTTTCGCTATGCTAAAGCCAATTGACCGGCGGAGCTACCCGCCCCGTCCAAAGTGCGAACTCGCGTCGATGCGCGAAATAGGCATAATCACAGGCTCGGCATGTGCCGGCAACGACCGTTGCAGCACGTCCGCCACAGGTCTGCAGCAGAGCACTCCGATTCCAACATACGGAGGGTGCGTGGCTTTTCGCGCAACACGGCATTCGATCACCGCTGCACACCGCCAAGCCGCGATCGTCGCGCTCACTGCAATCATGTTCGCAACATCGACCGGCGTTGACGGGCAGAGCTATCCGGTACGGCCGATACGCCTGATCGTGCCTACATCGCCGCGCGGCGGAACCCACTTCTCGGCGCGCGCGATCGCGCCGAAGCTCGCGGAGGCTCTCGGTCAGCCGGTAGTGGTGGAGAATCGCGCCGGCGGCGGCACGATAATCGGCAACGAGCTCGTTGCTCGCGCCACGCCCAATGGCTATACCGTGCTCATGGGCATCAGCTCGCTCACGAGCATTCCTTATCTCTATCCGAAAGTCCCGTACGACCTCGTTAAAGACCTCACGCCCATTTCACAGGTGGTGACAGTCCCGCTCCTGCTCGTAGCGCATCTATCGCTGCCGGCACGAACGGTGAAAGAGCTGATCGCGTTCACGCGCACACGGCCGGGCCGGATCAATTTCGGCGCCGGCAGCGCGGGCAGTAATCCGCATCTCGCGATGGCGCTTTTCAATCACACGACGGGATTGAAAATGGTCCACGTGCCATACAAAGGTCAGGGCCCCGCCCTCACCGATCTTCTGGGGGGGCACACCTCGCTCATGATGGCGAATCTCCTGAGCGCCTTGCCGCACGTCAAAGGCGGAAGGCTGCGGGCTTTGGGCATCACCAGCACCCGGCGCTCGCCGATTGCGCCCGATGTTCCGACGATCGCCGAAGCGGGTGTGCCGGGCTTCGAGGTCGTGCAGTGGTTCGGCATGCTGGCGCCCGCGAACACGCCGCGCGACATCATCGACAAGATCAACGCCGCCGTGGTTCGCACGTTGCAGGATCCAGCCGTCAAAGCGCATTTGGTCAACGACGGCGCCGAGCCGATCGGCAGCACGCCGGAGCAGTTTGCAGCCGTCATTGGCGCCGATCTCAGGAAATGGGGCAAGGTGATCCGCGACACCGGAATCAGCCTGGACGAAGGCCGCTGATGCGCATCGACGCGTCAGCCGGTTACTGATCGAAGGTGGGGTCGCTCGCTCCCGATGCCGTCCCCTCGGATCTCTACAAATCCTCCATGTGTAGCGGGAATAGCGGCGCCAGCGCATCGACTTCCATCACGTGATAGGCGTTGAAGCGGTAGGCGGTGGCAGCCATGAGCTCGGGCGGTGTGAATGGGAACGCGACATTGCCTGCGGTCGAAAGGCGTCCGGGGAAGCCGTGATGAAGCAGATACTGCTTGGTCACCGTGACCACGGCACGCGCTTCTTCTGCCGTATCTGCAATGCATTCGCACAGGATGAAGATTTCAGGCGGCAGCGGATCCGGCACCGATTCGCGTGACATGACCGCGCCAAGGCCGTACACGCGCCACGTTATCGAATACGGTTTCTCCGGCCGCGGCGGCGTCAACTCGCGAACCAGCTTCTCCACACCTGCCGTGATCGAGCTCGCATTCTCGATCACCCGCGGATCGGTCGAGCCGCACAGGAGCACCGCGCGCTCGCCCACTCGCATCGCCCCTTCTATTTTCACCGTAAATTGCTGCGCCGGCTCGAACGTCGAGCCTGAGACGCGCGTGCGGTGTTCGTCCACGACGTCGTACTG
>JBKJKJ010000204.1:0-3421 GCA_046597455.1 Burkholderiales bacterium | reverse complement strand
TCTTGCGGCGCGCGGCCGGAAGCAGGCCGACGAGCGTCTGGATCAGCGCGGAGACGCCGAACCAGTAGGCGCCGGCGATACCGATGAGCGTATCTTCCGCGCCGCGCGATGGCGCCGCGCTTCGCTCCATCGAAAGCGCACGCTGCAGCGCGGCGTGCGTGAGCGCGCCCACCAGCCGGTCGCCGCGCTCGACGACGGGCAGCGTGGACGCTTCGTGCCATCCCGGATGCTCGCGCAGTCCGGCAAGTAGCGCCTGCGCCGGCAGCCGGTGCGGACTGGGCCGCACGAGTTGTACGAGCGAAGTCGAAGGACTCGCACGCAGCAGATCTGCGAGCTCGACGTGGCCGAGCAGGCGCTGATTGCGGTCGATGACATAGGGATTGTCGACGAGGCGCTCGTCGGCGCGGCGCACGCGCTCTAGCGACTCGCCGACGGTCATGTCGGCGGGCAGGGCGAGGGCGTGCGAATCCGTCCAGGCGCCGACGGTTCCCTCGGGATAGCCGAGCAGCAGTTCGAACGCGAGGGTCAGCGCAGTCGGCAAGTGCGCGAGCACCTGTGCCCTGCGCCGGGCATCGAAGTAGCGCAAAAGCGCGACCCCGGCCTGCGCACCGACCCCGCGCAGCAGTCCGGCTGCGGCTTCATCGTCGAGTTGCTCCAGGCATCGCGCCCCCGCAAGCGGAAGCATTTGCCGCAGCACGGGGGATGCGAGTCGCAAAGGCGCCGACTGCAGCAGTGCGGATGACGAAGCCGGGGCGAGCCGTTCGAGCACGCGCGCCGCGTCCGCCGGATGCGCCTCGAGAAAAGCGTAGGTCAGCTCGTCGCTGCTAGCCATCGCGCGCGCCGCTCACCACCAGAACGATCGGCTGCTCGTTGAATACCTTGGCCGGCAGGCTCGCACGGCCTTCGGGGGTTTCGAGCACGACTGCGGTTTCCGTCAGCTCCAGAATCCGGCCTTCGTAACCCGCGAGGCGAACATGCTGGCCGACGCTATAGCGCTGGCGCAAATAGTGCGCGCCGATCAGGTTCGCGACGTAATCGCGTGCGCCGAGGCTGAGCGCCAGCGCTACGGTGCCCACGAGCGCGATAACGGCTGCTGCCGCGATGATGACGAGGAAAGTGACCCTGATGCCGATTTGCTCCGCACCTACGAGGATGGCGGTGCCGAGGATCGCGGTCTGAACTACTCGCCCGAACAATGCGCGCTGGCGCTCGTCGGCGCCCGCTGCAGCCGCTTCCACGACCTCGCGCGCGAGTCGGCTGAACAGAAAGCCGGCGAAGATGATGAGCGCACCGACGAATACCGTCGGCAGATAATCGGCGACACGTCCGAGCCACGCGGCGAAGGTGAGCAGGCCCAGCACCTGCGTCGCCGCGGTGAGGAAGAACAGCACCACCACCCAGAACACGACGCTGCCGAAAATCTTTGCCGACGCCCCGGGCAAGTGTGCGGGCGCGGCGCTGCGCCCACCGGAGACGCGTGTCAGTGCGCGTTCGCCGAGCACGGTCAGGCGCACGGCCGCAGCCCGCAGCATGTGCGCGACGATCCAGCCGGCGAGCAGCAGCAGGAACGCGCCGAGCACATTCGGCAGATCGAGGGCGAGGCGCTCCAGGGTCTGATCGAGCACGCCGGCGAGCGCGTCACGCCACTGCGAGAGTAATTCCATTCGTGATCTCCGCTATCCGCCCGCTAGCCGTCGCAACGGGGCTCAGACGTAAGCCGCAGCGATTTCGACGACCGGGAACGGCCCGCTGCGCGTCTGACAGCGGTTGCGCTCTTACTGCCCGCCGTCGCGCTGATCGCGAGCGCCGGGCGGCGCGCATGAATTGATGCCCATCATAACAAGGTTACACGTCACGCGGGCTCGCCTCGGGCAAGTCGCGCGTATGGTCGAGCGTCATCCGCAACGAACGGGTACGAAATGCACAGGGCTTTACCTCACGCCCGGAAGGAACAGTTTGACACGTGCGATGCTGGCGGACAGAATCGTTGCGCAGTTAATAAATAGACGCCGCTGCACGAGGGGGCACGCGGTCAAAAAGCATTTTCGCCACCGGAGAATTTCCATGCTCACCCCAGAAGAGCTTGCCCGCGTATTACCGGCTGAAACCTCGTCGTTTCCCTCGCCGGTCCCGACACAGATCGTTTCCAATGATGAATACATGCCCTCGCCGCAGACGGCGAAACAGCGCGAGTACGAGGCGCGAATCAAGGCGCTGGGCTCTGAGCTTGCGAAAAAGCACGGAACCACGCGGCGCAAGTTCTTCAAGAGCGCATCCGGAATGGCCGCGGCCTATCTCGCGATGAACGACGTATACGGCCCGATCTTCTCCGTGTCGCGCGCTGAAGCTGCGACGCCGGAAATGGCCGACGAGCGCGCGAAAGGGCTGAAAGGCCAGTTCATCATGGACATGCATACCCATTTCCTGCGCGACGACACCAACATCAAAGGCTTCATCGCCCAGCGCGCTGCGGTGGGCAAACTCGGCTGGAACAAAGCGCTCGCGGAGAAGGAGCAGACGATCGACGACCTGAAGTTTCCGAATTACTTCAAGGAAGTCTATCTGGACAGCGACACCAAGGTCGCCTGCATCACCGGCGCGCCGTCGGAAGTGCCGGGGGACTGGTTCCTCACCAACGAAATGAAAACGCAGGCGCGCGCCAAAATCAACAAGGAAGCCGGGACACGCCGCGCACTGGCGCACGCGATCTTCACGCCGGGCTATCCGGGCTGGATGGAGCAGATCGATCACGCGCTGGCCGACCTCAAGCCCGATTCCATGAAGGGTTACACGATCGGCGACAACACCAACAAGCATCTGTCGAAACACCCCTGGCGGCTGGACGATGAGAAGCTCGTCTATCCGGCTTATGAGAAGTTTCTGAAAGCCGGGATCAAGAATGTCTGCGTCCACAAAGGCCTGTTCCCGCCCGCAGTCGAAGAGAAGTTCCCGCACCTCCTCGCGTATTCGGACGTGCGCGACGTGGGCAAGGCGGCGAAGGACTGGCCGCAACTGAATTTCATCATCTATCACTCCGCGTATCGGTGGGCAGGCGGCGGGAAGCCCGAAGATGCATGGGCGCAGTTCCAGAAGACCGGGCGCCTCGAGTGGGTGTCGGAGTTCGCGGAAATTCCGGAGAAGTATGGCGTGAAGAACGTCTATGGCGATCTCGGCCAGATCTTCGCGTGGACCGTGGTGTCCGAACCGCGACTGGGCGCGGCCGTGATGGGCATTCTGGGCAAAGGTCTTGGATACGACCACGTCGTCTGGGGCACTGACGCGGTGTGGACCGGTGCACCGCAGTGGCAGATCGAGGGCCTGCGCCGCATGGAAATTCCCGAAGACATGCAGAAGAAGTATGGTTTCAAGCCGCTCGGGCAGGCTGCGAACAGCCCGATCAAGAACGCGATCTTCGGTGAGA
>JBKJKJ010000479.1:0-2704 GCA_046597455.1 Burkholderiales bacterium | reverse complement strand
AAGCTCGGCCTGCCCGCCCGCGCTTCGAATTGCCTGCACGACTTGATTGCCGTCGTCGACGGAACCCCGTGTGTTGACTGCGATGGCCGCGCCCGCAGCTGCAAGCTCGAGTGCGATGGCGCGTCCGATATTTCTGGCGCCGCCGGTGATGAGGGCGACGGTGCCGGCGAGCTCCTGAGTGTGTGTTGTTGCCATGTGATCCTCCGTGTTTCCGCAGCGAAGCTTATCCGATTTCATGTCTGGCGCCAGCCGCGGTTCGCGGCGATGCGGTGCGGCCGAAGGTGAGCGTGGCTGTCGCTTTGTTCCGGCGCGGTCGCGGCGCAACAGGGCCGGACAGTTGCCCCGGCGGTGCATGCGCGTTAACGTTGCATTTGCATTGCGGGGCACGCCCATGATCAGAACGCTACGTCCGCTCTTGTTCAGCGCGCTCGCACTGGGCGCTCTGCCCTGGGCCCACGGCCAGCACTATCCGGTGAAGCCGATACGCATCATCGTGGGCTTTTCGGCGGGCGGGCCGACCGACACCGCTGCGCGGCTGGTCGGCCACAAGCTCACTGAGCGGTGGGGCCAGCCGGTGATCGTCGATGTGCGCCCTGGCGCCGGCGGCAACATCGCTGCGGAGTACGTTGCCAAGGCTGCGCCTGACGGTTACACGCTGCTCCTGCCGGCTTTCGCCCACGCCGTGAATCCTTCGCTGTTTTCGAATCTGCCGTTCGACACCGTGAGGGATTTCGCGCCGGTCGCGATGTTCTCGTCGGCCGCCAACGTTCTTGCCGTGCATCCGTCCGTGCAGGCCCGGTCGGTCAGTGACTTGATCGCACTTGCCAAGGCGGCGCCGGGCCATCTGACTTATGGCTCGGCGGGAAACGGGACAGCATCGCATCTGGCGGGGGAGCTTTTCAACATGACGGCCGGAACCAGCATCACGCATGTGCCCTATAAAGGCAGCGCGCCCGCCAGTGTCGACCTGCTCGGGGGACACATCTCGGCCGCTTTCCCGGGCGTCGCGATCGCGCTGCCCCACAGCAAGGCGGGGCGCATGCGTGCACTCGCGGTCACCAGCCTCCGGCGCTCGAAGCAGATGCCCGACGTCCCGACGATGGCGGAAGCCGGATTGAAAGGGTTCGAAGTGGTTTCGTGGTACGGCTTGCTCGCGCCTGCAGGCACGCCGGCCGACATTGTGCAAAGGCTCAATGCCGAAGTGAATCGTGCGCTGCTGGAGCCGGATGCCACCGAGCGGCTCGTGTCTTTCGGGGCGGAAGCCGTGCAGTCGACGCCTGCCGAGTTTGCGGAATTCATCCGCAATGAAATCACGAAGTGGGCAAAAGTGGCCCGGGCGGCAGGCCTGCGCGCGGACTGAGCCGCCCGGTCGGCTATCATCGCGGCTTCAAAAAATACGAAGCGAGTCGAACATGCTCAGCCGTTATGCCGCAGCCTCAGCAGCCTTTGCAGTCGCGATAGTGTCGTGCGCAGGGCATACCCAATCCTATCCCGACCGGCCGATACGTGTGGTCGTCGGCGTGCCCGCCGGCGGCACACCGGATGTCATGGCCCGCTCGGTGACGACCGGCATGTCGAAAATCCTGGGACAACCGCTCGTCATGGACAACCGTGGCGGTGCAGGCGGACTGATCGGAACCGAGGTCGCCGCCAAATCAGCGCCTGACGGCTACACGCTGCTGGTCAGCAGCCCGGGCCCGCTGACCATACTTCCGCATATGCAAAGGCAGATCGCGTACGATCCGCTTCGCGATTTCGTTCCCATCGGTCTCATCGCGAGCAATCCATTCCTGCTGATCACTCACCCCGCGGTCCCTGCGAAAACGCTCAAGGAACTGATCGCGCTGGCCAGGTCACAGCCCGGCAAGCTCAACTACGCCTCGGCTGGCAACGGTGCCGCCAACCACCTGGCGATGGAGCTCTTCAAGAGCATGGCCGGAGTGAATATCACGCACGTGCCCTACAAGGGCGCGCCGCAGGCGGTGTCCGACGTGCTCGCCGGGCACATGAACATGATGTTCAACTCGATTCCGCCGGTGCTCGCGCACATCAAGGCCGATCGCTTCCGCGCGCTGGGCGTCGGCGGCAGCAAGCGTTCGCCGCAACTGCCCGATGTGCCCACGATCAGCGAAGCGGGGGTGCCGGGTTACGAGGCCATCACGTGGTTCGGGATGCTCGCCCCTGTCAAAACCCCCAAAGCCGTGCTCGCGCGTATCAATGATGCGTTCGTGAAAGTGATATCGGCGCTCGAGCTGCGTGCGCAGCTCGAGGCGCAGGGTGCGGAGCCCGGATCCGGAAGCGGTTCCGAATTCGGTGCGCTGATCCGGCGCGAATACGATCGAAACTCGAAAATCGTCAAAACGTCAGGTGCGAAAATCGATTAAGGGATTTCCACCGGCACCCCCAGGAGTTTGTCCGACTTGTGTGCGACAAACTCCTTAACTGAAAAGCATCACGAACGAAGCGCGCAAAAAACAACGCTCTCAAGACCCCAATAAGTGAAGTGGGGTTTCTTATAAGCAGCGCGTCCTCCAGCCTTGATCGCAGCGAGTCGAAGACCCTACGCGGCTGCTTCATGAGATCAAGTCCGACACGCTGCTAGTGTACCGAGTCGTTAATTCGTTTACAAAAGCGTCCTACTGAATCGATGATCTCGTCAGCAGTCTTGTGCCAGACGAATGGCTTTGGATTTTCATTGTGGATG
>JBKJKJ010000456.1:0-17813 GCA_046597455.1 Burkholderiales bacterium | reverse complement strand
GGCCCCGCGAGGTCCGCCGGCGGCAGCGCGCGCAAGCCGAATCGATGTGCGGGGCGACGTGCGCGGCGACGGCGCCGACGTGGTGTCTAACTGGAACGGGCGGCTTTTCATGCAGCTCGACTCGGCAAATCTGGCGGTCTGGAAAGCCTGGTTCGACATTCCCGTCGAGATCATGCGCGGCTCAGGCGCGCTCCGTACCTGGCTCACCTACGCGCAAAACCAGCTCTCCGAGGTCGTGGCGGACGTGCGGCTTTCGGGCGTGCAGACGCGGCTGCGAAAGGATTTGCCCGAGCTCGACCTCGATGTGCTTGCAGGCCGTCTGGGGTGGAAACAGGTCCCCTCCGGCTTCGAATTCTCGGCGGTGAAGCTCGCGCTCGCAGGCGGCGATGCTGCGCTGGCGCCGGCCGACCTGCTCGTGCGCATCACGTCCGACAAGGCGGGGACGCAGCACGGCGAGGTCCACGCGAATGCGCTCAGCCTCGCGCCGCTCGCGATGATCGCCGACCGCCTGCCGCTCGACGACGCGGTGCGTGCACGGTTTCTCGGGCATTCGCCCCGCGGCAGCGTTCATGACCTCGTGCTGAAATGGCACGGCACCTTGCCGTCCCCCGAGCGCTACAGCGCGCGCGGCCGGTTCGAGAACGTTGCGATCGATCGATGGGGCAGGCACCCCGGTGTGTCGGGCCTGAGCGGTAACATCGACGGCACCGAGAAAGGGGGCACGCTGCACCTCGTCGGGGAGCGCGCGGGGTTCGACATGCCTGAGGTTTTCAGCGCGCCGCTTGCGTTCGACACGCTGACCGCTCAGCTCGCGTGGACTCGTGCAGGCGATCGCGTCGAGTATCGGCTCAGCAATGCTTCCTTCGCGAACGCGGATGCCGTGGGCACCGTGTTCGGCAGTTACCGTTCCGCTGTCCAGGGCCGCGGCGACATCGATCTGACTGGCAGCCTTACTCACGCCGACGCGCGCGCCGTTCCGCGCTACATGCCGGTCACGGAATTGAAGAAAGTGCGGCCCTGGCTCGAGCGCGCGATCGTCGCAGGCCAGTCGAACGACGTGCGCTTCAGAGTCAAAGGCAAGCTCGAAGACTTTCCGTTTCCGCAGGATAAGCGCGGCATATTTCACGTGACGGCCAAGGTGGCGGGCGGCACGCTCGATTATGCGGACCGCTGGCCGCAAATCGCGAACATCGAGGGCGATCTGCAGTTTCGCGGCATCCGCATGGATTTCACGGCGCGTCAGGGGACGATATACGGCGTGAAGCTCGGTCCTGTGCAGGGCGAGATCACGGATATGAAGGCGCATCCCGAAGTTCTCGATCTGCGCGGAGAGGCTGAAGGGCCGACGTCCGACTTCCTTGCGTTCATCGCCAAAAGCCCGCTGACGGAAATGACCGACCACTTCACTGAAAGCATGCAGGCGCAGGGCGCGGGAAAGCTCGCGCTGAAGTTCTCTTTTCCGCTCGGGCAGCCGGCGGGCATCAAGGTCGCCGGCACGTACGTCTTCACGAATAACCACCTCGTCATCGAGCGTGACCTGCCGCCCCTGGAGCAGGCGAACGGACGCATCGAGTTCACCGAGAACGCCGTGCGCCTGCCTGCGGTGTCGGGTGTGTTTCTCGGTGGTCCGATATCGATCGCGGCGACGACGCAGCGCGATTCCACCATGCGTGCGACCCTGCAGGGGCGCATCAACGCCGACAACGTGCGCAAGGCCGGCGGCCCTGCGTGGATGCAGAACCTGCGCGGCGCCACCGACTGGCGCGGAGTCCTCACGCTGCGCAAGAAAATTCCCGATCTCGTCATCGAATCGGGTCTCCAGGGCATCGCCTCCAGTTTGCCGGCACCTTTCTCCAAAACCGCGTCCGAGACGGTGCCGCTGCGGATCGAACGGCGCTTCATCAGTGCGCAGCAGGACCGTATCTCGTTCGGCTACGGCGAGATCGTCAAGGCGGAGTTCGCGCGCCGCAACGACGGTAAGCAGATGATCGTGGAACGTGGCGCGGTACGGCTCGGCGGCGGCGAGGCGGGAGAGCTCGATCGGCCGGGCATCTGGATCCGCGGCGCACTGAAAAGCCTCGATTTCGACGAGTGGCTCGCCTTCAGCCGAGGCGGCGCGGACGCGGAACCGACTTATTCAGTCGGGGGTGCCGAGGTGAAGTTCGGTCAGGTCGATTTCTTCGGCCGCCGTTTCAACGAGCTCGGCGTGAGCGCATTGGCGCAGAACGGCGTGACCCAGCTCGCGCTCGCCGGACGCGAGGTGGAGGGCGCGGTGACGTGGCGTGGCGAAGGCAAGGGCCGGCTGACGGCGCGATTGAAGAAACTGACCCTTCCGTCGTCCGAAGGCAAACCGCTGGTGCCCACCACCAAACCGCCGGCGGGCAAACTGCTCGAGCTGCCCGCGCTCGACGTGATCGTGGACCAGTTCCAGTACGGCCAGAAGCAGCTCGGCAAGCTCGAGTTGAACGCCGTTCACCAGGAGCGCGACTGGCGGATCGAGCGGCTGCGGTTGTCGAGCCCTGACAATGTGCTCAACGCGGATGGCCTGTGGCAGGGCTGGCTCACTCAGCCGCGCACTCACCTCAATGTCCGGATGGATGTGACCGACATCGGCAAAACGCTCGCGCGCTGGCAATTGCCGGGGGGTGTGCGCGGCGGGACGGCAAAAATAGAAGGGCAGCTCTCGTGGGCGGGTGGCCCGCCGGACTTCGATTTTCCGACGTTGAGCGGGCAACTGGGAATCGAAGCGGCGAAAGGCCAGTTCGTGAAGCTCGAGCCGGGCCTGGGCAAACTTCTGGGCATCCTGTCACTGCAATCGCTGCCACGGCGTATCAGCCTCGATTTTCGCGACATCTTCAGTGACGGTTTCGCATTCGACAGCATCGCGGGCTCGACGAAAATCGACCGCGGCATCGCGAACGCCGAGAACTTCCGCATCGCAGGCCCCGCCGCGCGCGTCGTCATGAGCGGCGAAGTCGACCTGGCCGAGGAATCGCAAAAGCTGCGCGTGCGTGTGACCCCCCACCTGTCGGAGGCCGCTTCCATTGCAGGGGCGTTGATCGGCGGTCCCGTGATCGGCGCGGCAGCCTACCTTGCGCAGAAAATCCTCAAGGATCCCATCGAGAAGCTGGCGTCCTTCGAGTACTTGGTCACCGGGAGCTGGTCCGATCCGCGCGTGTCCAGGCCGGACCGCCCCGCTCTGATGAGCACGGAAGGCACGCCATGATGCTAAGATCTTTTATCGCGCTTACGTGTGCGGTTTGCTCCGGTGTTTTCTCAGTGTCCGCTTTCGGGCAAAGTGTGGACGTGCCTCCCGAGCTGTGGGACCGGCCGCGAACCGGGCGTGCGGTGATGGAGCAGGAGAACGTGAAGCGCGCAGTGGTTGTCGCCCTTGCGAAACCGGACGCGGCTATCGTCATCCACCACGCATCGGGCCAGGAAGCGTTGTTGCAGGCCGAGGAACTGCGTTCGTGGCTCGCTGCGCTGGCAATCGATACGCGCCGGATCGCATTGCGCAGCGACGGCGCTTCGGGCGCGCCGATAAGGATAGAGATCGTTCAATGAGCAGCAGGCTGCACGCGAGTCCCCGGGATTTCACTTTCGCGCCGCGCGAGCCGCGGCCTGTGCCGGGAAGCGTACGCATCGCTGCGGTGCAGATGGCCTCGGGTCCGAATGTGGCGGGAAACCTGCGGGAAGCGGGCCGTCTGATCGAGATGGCGGCCATGCAGGGCGCACGTCTTGTCGCGCTTCCGGAATACTTTCCGGTGATGGGGCTGGACGAACGCGACAAGGTCAAGGTGCGTGAGGAGCCGGGCTCAGGCCCCATCCAGGAATTCCTGTCGAGCACCGCGCGTCGCCACGGTATCTGGATCGTGGGAGGCTCGGTGCCACTCGTCGCTTCGGTGCCGGACAAGGTGCTCAACAGCAGCCTCGTGTACGACGAAAAGGGCAGCCTCGTCGCGCGTTACGACAAAATCCATCTCTTCGGCTTCGAAATGGGTGACGAGAGCTACTCCGAGCCGCGCACCATAGAGCCGGGGAAAGAGGTGGTTGTTTTCGACTCGCCTTTTGGCCGGATCGGCCTGTCGATCTGCTACGACCTGCGTTTTCCCGAGCTTTACCGGGCGATGAAAGACGTCGATCTGATCCTTGTGCCTTCGGCATTTACCGAAACCACCGGCAAAGCGCATTGGGAGACGCTGCTGCGCGCCCGCGCCATCGAAAACCTGGCGTATGTGCTGGCCCCGGCGCAAGGCGGTTACCACGTGAACAAGCGCGAAACGCATGGGGATACGATGCTTATCGATCCCTGGGGTGTGATAATCGACCGGCTGCCGCGAGGTTCGGGCGTGGTGATCGGCGATATCAACCACGCGCACACCCGAAAACTGCGCCTGAGCCTGCCTGCCTTGACCCATCGCACACTGGCTTGATGTAGCGGGCCCCCAGCTTGCACCCATTGCAAACGCGGGCGCCCGCCCTGATCTTTCTGAAGTGCCCTTTGAATTCTTTGAATAGCGAACCCTCACCGTGACTTTCCAGACGCAGACGCAGGACCTCGCCGGCAAAGCCTTGCTGGATATGCCTTTCACGACCGCGCAGGAAATTCTGCTCGCGCCGTACTCGCTCGACGACCAGCGCCTGCAGACGGTGTTCGGCCAGATCATGACGCACCGCGTGGATTACGCTGATCTCTACTTCCAGTACAGCCGAAGCGAGTCCTGGAGCCTCGAAGAGGGCATCGTCAAATCGGGAAGCTTCAATATCGATCAGGGCGTCGGAGTGCGCGCCGTCAGCGGCGAGAAGACGGCTTTCGCGTATTCGGACGACATCAGCCTGACCGCGTTGCAATCGGCTGCGGAAGCGACGCGCGCCATCGGGCGTGCCGGACAGAGCGGCGGCTTACAGGTGGTGAAGCGCGGCAGTCTTACGTGCAATCTTTACAAGGCGCAGGACCCGCTTGCGAGCCTGCAAGATCAGGACAAGGTCTCGCTGCTCGAGCGGCTCGAGCGCTATGCGCGCTCGCTCGACAGCCGTGTCACGCAGGTGATGGCGGGGCTCGCCGGCGAGTACGAGGTGATTCTGGTGGCGCGTTCCGACGGGGGGCTAGCCGCGGATGTGCGCCCGCTCGTGCGTCTCTCGGTGCAGGTGATCGTCGAGCAGGACGGGCGGCGCGAGCAGGGTAGCGCTGGCGGAGGCGGGCGGTTCGATTACGCCTACTTCACCGACGCGATGTTGCAGGACTACGCGCAGAAAGCGGTGCATCAGGCGATCGTGAATCTGGACGCACGTCCCGCGCCGGCCGGTCCGATGACGGTGGTCCTGGGGCCGGGCTGGCCCGGCGTACTGCTGCACGAAGCGATCGGTCACGGGCTGGAAGGCGACTTCAATCGCAAAGGTACCTCCGCGTTCAGCGGTCGCATCGGCGAGCGGGTTGCCGCCCCCGGTGTAACGGTGGTCGATGACGGGACGATGCCGCAGCGCCGGGGCTCGCTCAACGTCGATGACGAAGGCAATCCGACGCAACATAACGTGCTCATCGAGAACGGCGTGCTCAAGGGCTATCTGCAGGACAGCCTGAATGCGCGCCTGATGGGCATGCCCCCCACCGGCAACGGCCGCCGCGAATCGTATGCGCACATTCCCATGCCGCGCATGACGAACACGTACATGCTCGCCGGCGACAAGGATCCGCAGGAGATCATCGCTTCGGTGAAGAACGGGCTGTATGCCGTCAATTTCGGCGGTGGCCAGGTCGACATCACGAACGGGAAGTTCGTTTTTTCGGCGTCGGAAGCGTACGCGATCGAAAACGGCAAAGTCACCCATCCCGTCAGAGGCGCGACGCTCATCGGCAACGGCCCCGATGCCCTGACGCGCGTTGCGATGATCGGCAACGACCTCGAGCTCGATACGGGTGTGGGCACGTGCGGCAAGGAAGGTCAGAGCGTGCCGGTCGGCGTGGGTCAGCCGACGTTGCGCATCGACGCGTTGACGGTGGGCGGCACCGGCAGTTGACGCCCGGCGTCCCATCGCCCCGGGCATGAGTCCTCACCGCGCGCGAAACGGCGCCCCGAGCAGAGCCTGATTGACCCTAAGAAGGTGGCTGCACACCTAGGCAGCCTCTGGCAGTCACGGGTATAATGCATTGATTTCAAGGGTTTGGAAGTAACATGCACTATAGAACCGACGACGTGCGGATCAAGGAAATCAAGGAGCTGGTTCCGCCTTCGCACGTCCTTCGCGAATTCGCCTTGAGCGAAAAAGCGGCCAAGACGGTCGTTGAGGCCCGCCAGCAGATCCATCGTGTGCTTCACGGCGCGGACGATCGCATCGTCGTCATCGCCGGGCCGTGCTCGATCCACGACGTGAAAGCGGCCAAGGATTACGCGGCGCGGCTCGCTGATGCGCGGCAGAAGTTGAGCGGCGAGCTCCTCATCCTCATGCGCGTGTATTTCGAGAAGCCGCGCACCACCGTGGGCTGGAAAGGTCTCATCAACGATCCGAACCTGGACGGCAGCTTTAGCATCAACGAAGGATTGAAGATCGCGCGTCAGCTGCTGCTCGACCTGAACGAGAGCGGCATGCCGGTGGGATGCGAGTTTCTGGACATGATCACCCCGCAATACATCGGCGACCTCGTCGCGTGGGGAGCGATCGGTGCGCGCACGACCGAAAGTCAGGTGCATCGCGAACTCGCGTCCGGGCTGTCGTGTCCGGTCGGCTTCAAGAACGGCACTGACGGCAACATCCGCATCGCCGTCGACGCGATTCGCGCCGCGCAAGCGCCGCATCACTTCCTCTCGGTGACCAAAGGCGGGCACTCCGCGATCGTGTCGACGACCGGCAACGAGGATTGCCACCTCATCCTGCGAGGCGGGAAACAGCCGAACTACGACGCTGAAAACGTTGCCGCCGCTGCCAAGGGGCTTGCCGAGTCCGGCATACCGGCGCGGGTGATGATCGACTTCAGCCACGGCAACAGCAGCAAGGATCCGCAGCGGCAGGTCGAGGTCGGCCGCGATGTGGCGCGCCAGGTCACAGCAGGCGATGCGCGCATTTTCGGTATCATGATGGAAAGTCATTTGAAGGCAGGCCGCCAGGATCTGATTCCCGGCAAGCCGCTGCAGTACGGGGTGAGCATCACCGATGGCTGCCTGGGCTGGGAAGAGAGCCTGGACGTCCTGACCGAGCTCGCCGACGCCGTTCGCAGCCGGCGGACCAAGGCCGAAGCAGAAGCGCAATAAAAAGCCGCGAAGCGGGGTAACCAGTCATTGAGCGGCGATTCAGGCCCGCTCCTGCTGCTAAACTGTAAAACTGGGGACGCTCCCCAGGGGGGTGGGAAATGGTGCAAGACGACCTGAAGTTCCCGGCCGAGTCCGATACGCTTTCCCGCTTCGAGCGCATTGCAGATAACGCAGCGGTGGCGGAGGAGCTCTCGAGTCTGCTCGGAAGGGCACCCCTGTTTTCCGAATTCTCACGCGACGACGTCAAGTCGCTCGCCGACTACATGGGCGTATACCGTGCCCAGGCGAACGAGACGATCATTCGGGAAGGCGATGTGGGCGACTACATGCTCCTGATCGTTCGCGGTGAAGTCGACATCCTCAAGCGCGGTTTCCAGCGCGAGCAGCAGCACATGACCACCGTGGGTGCCGGAACGACGATCGGTGAAATGTCGATGATCGACGGGGAGCCGCGGTTCGCCACATGCCGTACCACGCAGGCCACCACGTTCAGCGTCCTCACCCGCGACAACATGGCGAAAATCATCCTCGAGCGTCCTCAGTTGGGCTCGAAGATCCTCGTGAAACTGGTCACCATGCTTTCCGCGCGCCTGCGCCAGACCAGTGCGAAGTTGATGCGCTATATGGAAGGCGTGCACTAGTGACGCCAGCGCTGTAGTCCACTGATCTGCCCGGTTTCAGTGCTGCGATGTCTGCGCGGCGCGGCGATGCTGGTTGCCGCAATCGCTGCTACGCCGACGCAGGCCATCCAGGTTACCGACGATCGCGGCTCAGTCGTCGAGCTCAAAACCCCTCCGGTGCGCATCATTGCGCTTTCGCCGCATCTCGTCGAAATGGTTTACGCCGCCGGCGCGGGGTCGCAGCTCGCGGCCGTGGTTCGCTACAGCGACTATCCAGCAATCGCCACCCGGCTGCCGCAGGTCGGCGACGCATCGCGTGTCGACGTGGAGCGCGTCATCGCCCTCAAACCCGATCTCATACTCGGGTGGCAGAGCGGAAACCCGGCGGGTGACCTGGCGCGCCTCGAGCGCCTGGGGTTCCCGGTGTTCATCACCGAGCCGCGACGCCTGTCCGATATCCCGAGGCTGGTGCGTGCGCTCGGCGCACTTGCCGGCACCGGGCGCGCGGCCGATACCGCAGCCGCTGATTTCGAAAGCGAGCTCGGGGCCCTGCGAGCGCGGTACAGCACGCGCCCGCCAATACGGGTGTTCTACGAAATCTGGCACCGGCCGCTGCTGACCGTCAGCGGCGCACACCTGATCAGCGATGTGATTGCATTATGCGGCGGTCGCAACGTGTTCTCCGATGCGCCGGTGCTCACACCTTCGGTTTCACTTGAAGCGGTGTTGGCGGCAAGACCGGACGTCGTGCTGGGCGGCAGCTCGGCAACCCTGCGCGGTGAGCTCGAATCCGAGTGGCGGCACGCGCGTGTCGGAGCTTTGCGTACAATACCGGTGCGCTACATTCCGCCGGACCTGATTCAACGCCAGACGCCGCGCATCGCGCTGGGGGCGCGGGCGGTGTGCGGACAGCTGGAAAGCCTGCGGGGCACCCTTCGGCGCTGAGCGGTACGCCCGACTGACCGGTCCCAGGCACGTTCCGATTTTTTCCGGATCGTCTCGGTCGTCGTACGACCCCTGAAACGTTCAACCCTCCCGGTTTTTTCCCTGCACCCACAGTACGTCGCCTTCGCCCGCGTGACGATTGAGCGCGCGTGCGGTGACGAAAAGCAGGTCGGAGAGCCGGTTCAGATACCGAAGCAGCGGCGCGGGCACCGTTTCTGCGCGTGCCAGCGTGACGAGCCTGCGCTCCGCACGCCGGCATACGGCCCGCGCGACATGAGCAGCCGCTGCTGCGCGGCACCCTCCGGGCAGCACGAACTCCTTGAGTGGCGGCAGCGGCGCATTGGCCGCGTCGAGCTCGCGCTCGAGCCGCGCGATGTGGGCATCGCTGATGATTGCGTGTCCCGGTATGCTCAGCTCTCCGCCGAGATCGAACAGATCGTGCTGCACGGCGACCAGCATCGCGCGTGTGGATTCGGGCAAGGTCTCGCCGAGCAGCACACCCAGCGTGCTGTTCAGCTCGTCGACGTCGCCGATGGCCTCGATGCGCGGCGCGTCTTTGGCGACGCGAGAGCCGTCGGCGAGACCCGTCGTGCCGCCGTCGCCGGTACGAGTGTAAATCCGGGTGAGCCGCTTTCCCATGTCAGCCCGATACGGCTG
Organism: Burkholderiales bacterium; assembly: GCA_046597455.1. Lineage (GTDB taxonomy): Bacteria > Pseudomonadota > Gammaproteobacteria > Burkholderiales > SG8-41 > JAQGMV01. Next base: position 8,344 of record JBKJKJ010000456.1, on the reverse strand, counting down.
CGACGGGCCGCACGGCTTCGCGAGGCTCGGTGTTCGGCAGGCTCGCCTTGCACTCCCTGAAGATCTGGGCTTCGCATCGGCGACAGATTTCGGTGTCGAGCTTGCTATAGATAAAGCCCACGGCGCGGGCCTTCACCGGGAAGATATTGTCTTTGCCGATATCGTCGAAATATCCGCCGCGCTCCAGCAGTTGCATGACTTCACTGTTTACCCGGTAGAGGTACAGTCCTCCGCCCAGCCTGCGTCTGCGCTTGGCTTCGACCGCGAGCATTTCGGCGCCGGCGATGTCGATGAAGTTGATGCCGGTCGCGTCGATCAGCAGGTGCTTCTGGGTAGGCTTGTCGATATCGATGTTTTGCAGTATCCGCTGCACATGATCGACCGCGCCGAAGAAAATCGATCCGTTGATCCGCACCATCTTGAGCTGCGGACAGTCGGGCAGACCACTGCGCGTCGTGAAGAGATAGCTATGCTCGCTCGGGTCGGGCTTGACGTCGTCGATTCGCGGACGCGAAGTGCGGCTGAGATAGAGCATCAGCGAAAGCAGCACGCCGATGTAGATCGCAAACTCGAGCTGGGCGGTCAGCGTCGCGACGAGCGTCACGCCGAGCACGGCGGTCTCCGAGCGGCTGGTTCGAACGATGTTGCGCACCGCCTTGAAGTCGATCAGACCCCACGCCACGAGGAACAGTATGGCGGCCATGGCAGGGATCGGCAGATAGCGTGCAAGCGGCGCCACCAGCAGCAGAATCAGGATCAACAGCACCGCGGCGAACACCGCGGCCAGCGGCGTTTTGGCGCCCGCTTCGTAGTTCAGGCCGCTGCGGTTGAACGAGCCGCTGGACGCGTAAGCCGAGAAGAAGCTGCCGAAAATATTGGAAAGTCCCTGGCCGATGAATTCCTGGTTGCCGTTGACACGCTGTTCGGAACGCAACGCGATCGCGCGCGAAATCGACACGGCTTCGGTCAGGCCGAGCATGGTGATGGCCACCGCGATCGACGCGGTCTTGCGCAAAGCTTCGAGCGTAAACGGCGGTGCGGCAAACTGCGGGAGCGCTGCCGAAAGCGCGGCAACCATGGGAATGTTGTGCGTATCGGCGAGCCCTGGAATCAGGCCGAGGACGAGCGCGGTGAGGCTGCCCGCGAGCATCGCAGCAATCATGTAGGGAAATTTGGGAAAGCGCCGACGCACACTGATGCCGGCGAGCAGAGTCACCAGACCGACCAGGGTCACGTACCAGTTGAGCTCGTGGAAGCGCGTGAAGAAGGCGTGGATCGACTCCGCGAAAGACATGCCTCGCGACATCGGGATACCGAAAAAATGCTGAATCTGGGTCCCCGCGATGAGCAGTCCGGCGCCGGCGGTGAAGCCCACCACGACGGTGTGCGAAATGAAATTGACCAGCACGCCGAGCCGGCCGATCCCCATTGCGAGCTGGAAGACGCCGACCAGAAACGTGGAAAGCAGCACGAGATCCACGTAAGCCCTCGAAAAAGGCTCCGCGAGCGTGCTCATCGTCGAATAGATGACGATCGAGATCGCCGTCGTGGGTCCCGAGACCAGATGCCAGCTCGAGCCGAACAGCGCCGCGACGATTGCGGGAACGATCGCGGCGTACAGGCCGTATTCGGGGGGCATCCCGGCGATGGTCGCGAACGCGACGCCTTGAGGCAAAACCACGATGGCGCCGATGGCGCCGGCAATCGCGTCCGCGCGCAGCGTCACCCGATTGACACGCGGCCACCAATGCAGGAAAGGGAGCAGGCGCAGCAGATGCGGTGCGAGTTGCGCCGTGTAGGAGTCCTTGAAACTCACTGACTTGTTGGGCTTAGCATTACCAGAGCGATTATCGGTGATGCCCGGTGCCGCAGCAACGCGAATGCCTTTTCGGTATAATCCCGCGTCGAGCCTGGCCGCAGCGGAGCTTCTGGTTGCAGCGCAGGCCTGCACGACGACGCGTGACCCTCGAGCCCGGGCTTTTCACGGCGGCGACAGCAGGATCCGGGGGCATTCTAGTGGACGAGTCATAAAACATGGCAGACATGAAAACTTCAAGCATTTTCGGCGTCGTCTGCGCCGCGCTGGCAATGATCGCGGTGTGGCCTGCCGCGGCACAAGGGCAGGTTCAAGGCAACGCAGACGCCGGGCACAACAAGGCTTCCATGTGCGTGGGGTGCCACAACATACCCGGGTACAAGACCGCTTTTCCTACGGTCTACAGCGTGCCCAAGCTCAACGGGCAGCATGCGCCGTACATCGTGAGCGCACTGCGTGCATACAAGGCAGGTGAGCGCCAGCATCCTTCGATGCGCGCCATTGCCGCGGGCTTGTCCGATCAGGACATGGCGGATCTTGCGGCATTTTATTCCAATGCGCCGACGCAGTCGGCATCCAAGTAGGCACGAGGATCACCGCATGAAAAAGCTCGTACTCATGACCGTCGTCCTCGGCCTTGCCGGCGCGGCGCACGCCGGAAATCCCGAAGCAGGCAAGGAGAAGTCCCGAACCTGCGCGGCGTGCCACGGCGCCGATGGCAACAGCGCGACGGGTGATTTTCCGAAGCTTGCCGGCCAGCACTCCGACTATATCGTCAAAGCCCTCCACGACTACAAGTCAGGCAAGCGCAAGAACGCGATCATGGCGCCGCAGGCGGCACAGCTCAGCACGCGGGACATGGAAGACCTTGCGGCCTTTTACTCCCACCAGCAGGGACTGGTCGTGCGCAGGGTTCCCTACCTCGTGCCTTCGGGCGAGGGCGCCAAGCACTAAGCGGTGGAGTGAACCCACCCCGATCGCCCGACCTGGGCGCGGGGCTTGGACTGTTCGCTACCTGCGACCGGCTTTTCGCTCCAGACATTCAAGATAGCGCGCCTGGTCAGGCGGCGCGCCGCTTCGCTGCGCCTCCCAGACCGTCTCGCCGAGGCATTCGAGCACCTGGTGTTTGGCATCGTGCTCGGATCCCGTCTTCCTCGTAAGCGCTTCGAAGCAGGCGCGTATACCCGGCGGCTGGTCGATCGAAAGCTGCTCCTCGATCGCCAGATGCAGCGACAGGTGCAGGAACGGATTCAGTTCTGCGTCTTCGGGTGAGAAGTCCCGGTCCTGGCTGCGCTCGCTTTGCCCGAGCAGCGCGTGATATTCAGGGTGCAGCACGATTACGCTCAGCGCCGTCTGCTCGATCGCGGACAGCGCGCCCCCCTGCTGGTACTTGGCCCACGTTTCGAAGAAGAAGCTGCGGACTTGGTCGCGGGAGGGATTGAACATTTAGCGTTTGCCGCTCGCGCGCTTGCGCGGCGCGTCGCTCATATCATCCCGCTTCATGCGGGCAGCCAAAGTCGGCAGCTTCTCGCTCGTCTCGTCGGGCTTCGTCTTGTCCCGGTACTCGCACAGATCCCGGATGACGCACGCGGGGCATTTCGGCTTGCGCGCGACGCAGACGTAGCGCCCGTGCAGAATGAGCCAGTGATGGGCGTGCAATCGGAATTCCTCAGGAACGAATTTGAGCAGACGCTGCTCGACTTCGAGCGGATCTTTCCCGGAAGCGATCCCAGTGCGATTGGAAACGCGGAAAATGTGAGTGTCCACCGCGATTGTCGGTTCCCCGAACGCAACGTTCAGCACGACGTTCGCTGTCTTGCGGCCCACGCCGGGCAGCTGCTCCAGCTCTTCGCGCGTGCGCGGCACTTCTCCACCATGGCGCTGCAGAAGCAGGCCGCACGTTGCGAGCACGTTCTTCGCTTTGGCCCGATACAGCCCGATTGTCTTGATATAACCCTCGAGCCCCGCCTGTCCGAGCGCGACTATCTGCGCCGGCGTACTGGCGTCTTTGAACAACACGCGGGTCGCAAGGTTGACGCTTTTATCGGTGGCCTGCGCGGAGAGTACGACTGCAATGAGGAGCTCGAACGGTGTCCGGTACTCGAGCTCCGTTTTGGGGTCGGGGTCCGATTTGCGCAGTCGGCGGAAGATTTCCTGGCGTTTGTCTGGGTTCACGACCTGAAGTGTACACGCCGAGAGGGGTTCTTCGGCCCCGGCCCCAGCGTCGCCGCAGGTACCACGCCACGCGTGCACGCTGGCCTGACAGAATGGCCCAGCGTAACACTCAGGCGCTCGATTTGACGGTCGGAATCGCATGGCCCTCGCCGCTGCCGCTTTCCCCAGTTGACTCGTCGGCGCAGATATGGGGGAATAGACCCTGCGGACAAATAAAAAAGAACGTAATAAACATGGCTACATCGTTCTCTCTGAGTAGAGCCCATGCCGATGGATCTTGAAGCGCTACTCGCGCCTGTTTCCGAAGAGGCGCCAGCCGGTCCCGACCTCGAGTACGATCCGGAATTCATCGAGCTGGACACGGCGGCGCGCGGCAAGTCGGAACAGCAGTTCGGGGACACGGTCATCCCGGCCGAGGAGCCGAATTGGCGCGACATCGGCGAGCGGGCGGAGGCACTGCTCGGCCGATCGAAGGACTTGCGCGTGGCGATTCTCGCTGCGCGCGCTGCGATGAAGACACGCGACATCGAGGGGCTGGCGTCGGGTTTGCAACTCATCACCGAAGTCACTACCCGCTACTGGGACTCGGTTCATCCCGATCTCGACCACGACGATGGCGACGACCCGACCATGCGGCTCAATGCGCTGGCGCCGCTGGTCGATCCCGAATCGTTCCTGCGCGACGTGCGCAATGCGTACCTCGTCTCTTCGCCTCAGCACGGCCGGGTCGCCATCCGCGACATCCTGATCTCAGAAGGCAAGCTGCCGCCTTCCGGCGATAAGGTGTTCAGCACCGCGGAGATCGCCGCGATCGTGGAAGTGGCCTCAGCGCAAAACCGCGCGCCGCTTGAGTCCGCGCTGCAGTGCGTGGAGACGGTCAAGACACTCGAGGCGCTCCTCGGCGAAAAAGGCGTGCTCTCGCAGGCGCCTGACCTGCGTCCGCTGATGGAGCTGCTGCAGGCTGCGGCGAGCGTGAGCGCGGAAGTGCTGCACATGAACGATCCGGATTCAGCCGCGGGCGATGGGGCGGGCGACGATAACGCGCCGGGACAGGAAGGCCGCGCTCAAAGCTCGGGGCAGATTACGAGCCGGGAAGACGCCATCCGCTTGCTGGAGAAGGTCTGCAAGTACATAGAGCAGGCGGAGCCGTCGAATCCGGCGCCGCTTTTCATCCGGCGCGCGCAGCGTCTGATGAGTCGGAATTTCATGGAGATCATCGCAGATCTCGCGCCCGACATCCTGGGCCAGATCCAGAAACTTGCCGGTTTGGAAGAGAAATAGATCATACTAATTATTCAGGCTCCCGCTTCGCGAACGGAAATTCGTCGCTGTTTTTCTGTGTCGTACGACCAAAATAATCGAGATGAAATGAAGCACACTGAGCTTCTGAACCCGGCAGCGGTATCACCGGCCCCACGCGGCGCTGGCAATCACACCCACCCCATAGCGAGGTAAATCATGGCACAGAGCAGTCAGAAGTTCATCGCGCGAAACCGTGCGCCCCGCGTTCAGATCGAATACGATGTCGAGCTCTACGGCGCGGAAAAGAAGATTCAGCTTCCATTTGTCATGGGCGTGCTGTCGGATCTTTCGGGCAAGCCCACCGAGCCGCTTGCCCCGGTGGCTGACCGCAAGTTCCTGGAGGTCGATGTCGACAATTTCGACAGCCGCATGAAAGCGATCAAGCCCCGCGCAGCTTTCCAGGTGCCCAATGCGCTCACCGGCGAAGGCAACATCAGTGTCGATATCACGTTCGAAAGCATGGACGATTTTTCGCCCGCGGCGGTCGCGCGCAAGGTCGACTCTCTGAACAAGCTGCTGCAGGCGCGACAGCAACTGTCCAATCTCGTCACGTATATGGACGGCAAAACCGGCGCCGAGGAGCTGATTGCCAAGGTGCTGCAGGATCCTGCGCTCATGCAGGCGCTGGCGGCTGCGAAAAAACCTGCGGACGAAGAAGGCAAGGCCTGATCCGCCTTGCAGTATCACGAATACGGGAGATAGATTATGGCTGAGTCACAAGTCCAGGGCACCCAGGCCGAGGGCCTGACACTCGAAGGCAGCGAGCTCACGTCGCTGCTTCAGAAAGAATTCAAACCGAAGTCCGACGAGGCCAAGGGCGCAGTCGAGCAGGCGGTTCGCACGCTCGCTGAGCAGGCGCTGTCGCAGACCAAGCTCATCGGCAACGACGTGGTGAAGTCGATCGAGGCGATGATTGCCGAGCTCGACAAGAAGCTCTCGGAGCAGGTGAATCTCATCCTGCACCATGCTGATTTCCAGCAGCTCGAAGGCGCGTGGCGGGGACTCCACTACCTCGTCAACAACACCGAGACTGACGAGCAGCTCAAGATCCGCGTCTTGAACATCTCGAAGAGCGATCTGAGCAAGACACTCAAGCGCTACAAAGGCACCAACTGGGACCAGAGCCCCATTTTCAAGAAGATTTACGAAGCGGAGTATGGCCAGTTCGGCGGCGAGCCTTTCGGCTGTCTCGTGGGCGATTACTACTTCGACCACAGTCCGCCTGACGTCGAGCTGCTGGGTGAGATGGCCAAGAATTCGGCCGCCGCTCACACGCCTTTCATCGCGGGAACCTCGCCAAGCGTGATGCAGATGGAATCGTGGCAGGAGCTCGCGAATCCACGCGACCTTACCAAGATCTTCACGACACCGGAGTACGCCGCATGGCGCTCGCTGCGCGAGTCCGACGACGCGCGCTATATCGGCCTGGCTATGCCCAGATTCCTAGCCCGTATTCCCTATGGCGCGAAAACCAGTCCCGTGGAAGAGTTCGACTTCGAGGAAGACACCGGCGCTGCAGATCACAACCGTTACACCTGGGCGAATGCAGCATATGCGATGGCAACCAACATCACCAAGTCCTTCAAGATGTACGGCTGGTGTTCGCGCATCCGGGGCGTCGAGTCCGGCGGTGCTGTCGAAGGGCTTCCGGTTCACAACTTTCCGACCGACGACGGTGGCGTGGACATGAAATGCCCGACCGAGATCGCGATCAGCGACCGGCGCGAAGCGGAACTCGCCAAGAACGGGTTCATGCCCCTGCTGCATCGCAAGAACTCGGATTTTGCGGCATTCATCGGCGCGCAATCGCTGCAGAAGCCTGCCGAGTACGACGACCCCGATGCAACGGCGAACGCTAATCTGGCGGCTCGCCTGCCGTATCTGTTTTCGTGCTGCCGTTTCGCGCATTATCTGAAGTGCATCGTGCGCGACAAGATCGGTTCGTTCAAGGAGCGTGACGAAATGCAGCGCTGGCTGCAGGACTGGATCATGAACTACGTTGACGGCGATCCAACGCACTCATCAGAGAGCACCAAGGCGAGCAAGCCGCTGGCGGCGGCCGAGGTGGTCGTGGAGGAAGTCGAAGGCAATCCCGGCTACTACACCTCTAAATTCTTCCTGCGACCGCACTACCAGCTCGAAGGGCTCACCGTTTCACTGCGGCTGGTGTCGAAGCTGCCTTCGGCGAAAGCCGCGTAAGTATAGGCATCCCCGACGCGGCGAATGATGGGCCACAAGGCGCCGGCCGTAGGGGCTGGCGCGAGTAACGACGAAAAAGGAGACCGAAATGGCTGTCGATATGTTTTTGAAGGTGGGCGACATTAAGGGCGAGTCGAAGGACGATAAGCACAAGGAATCAATCGACGTTCTTGCCTGGAGCTGGGGAATGAGCCAGTCGGGTACGACCCATCTGGGAACCGGCGGAGGCGCAGGAAAGGTGAGCGTCCAGGATCTGTCGTTCACGAAATATATCGACAAGTCGAGCGTCAACCTGATCATGGCGTGTTGCAACGGCAAGCACTATCCGGAAGCGAAGCTGACCGTTCGCAAAGCCGGCGAGAAGCCGCTCGAGTATCTGACGATTACGATGAAGGACGTTCTGGTCACCGCAGTCAGCACCGGGGGCAGCGGGGGTGAAGATCGCCTGACGGAAAACGTCACGCTCAATTTCGGCAACTTCATTACCGAATACAAAGCGCAGAAGCCAGACGGCAGCGGCGACGCCGGTGTGTTCGCCAAGTGGGACATCGCCAAGAACGTCAAGATCTGAGCATGCCTGTATGACGCGGCGGCGTTCGAGGGGCAACCTTCAATACGCCGCCGATCGTCGGCGTGGTTCCGGGCTTGCGCATAGTGCCCCGGGTTCGCCGCATGTTGCGGTCCTTTTAGCTGGAAATTTTCTGGGAAACGATCTCTCCTCACGCCATGGCTATCGGTGACATGTTCCTGAAGGTCGAAACCGCCCGACAAGGTGTGGTCAAGGGGGAGTCGAGCGACGACAAGCACAAAACCGAGATCGATGTGGTGAGCTGGTCATGGGGCATGCGTGCG
>JBKJKJ010000359.1:0-6606 GCA_046597455.1 Burkholderiales bacterium | reverse complement strand
ATCGATTCGGCGCTTTGTAAACATTCTGATGACGGTATCGTTGGTTGAGCGGCCGAACAACACCGACAAAAAACACCGTAAGCGCAAGAAGTGCAGTGCTGTTCCGAGCTGTCTAAGATTCTGTTTTCGAACCGTTTTCGGGGCTCATCTGTACGCCAGAAGACGCCAAAAGTATCCTTTCCGCATACTGGTTTCTCACGCCTGAGCCCAGGCGCGCGCGTGAACATCGAGATCGATCTGCTCGCGCGGTATGCGGAAAGGATACTTTTGGCGTCTTCTGGTGTACAGATGAGCCCCGAAAACGGTTCGAAAACAGAATCTTAGACAGCTCGGAACAGCACTGCACTTTTTGCGCTTACGGTGTTTTTTGTCGGTGTTGTTCGGCCGCTCAACCAACGATACCGTCATCAGAATGTTTACAAAGCGCCGAATCGATTTCGTCCGCCCTAGCGACAAGCCGCAGAAGCTTCGCGATGGAACGGGTCTATACCTATATATCCCCGCCGAGGGAATGAAGTCGTGGCGGCACGACTACCGCCATGGCGGTAATCGGCTGACCCTCACCTATGGTAAATATCCCGAGCTTTCGCCGGACGAGGCACGCGAACGCCACTTAGCTGCTCGAAAGCATCTGTCGCAAGGTGTTGATCCGCGCCACGTCAAAAAACTGGAAAAGCTTGAGCAGTTAGCGAAAATCGGGGACATCTTTCGGCTCGTCGCTGAATCAGCCTACCTGTTTCCGAGCATCAGCAGCGCGGAAAAAGCCGATGTCCGGCAGCACGCTCAACGTGATGTTCACGCGCATGGGGTATGGGGGGTTGCTAACGCCTCACGGAATTCGCGCGACTGCGAGCACCATCCTGAACGAGTGCGGGTTTCGAGGTGATCTAGTGGAGCGGCAGCTCGCGCATGTCGAGCATAATGGAACTCGTGCTGCGTACAATCATGCGCGTTACCTCAGCGAACGACGGGACATGTTGCAGGCATGGAGCGACATCATTGACGATTTGCGCGGGATCGAAGGTCACCGGCAGACGAGAAAGAGCCGAATGGAAGACGATGACAAGCTGCTAACACGAGACCAGGTCATAAAACGTACGGGTGTACCGCACCGCACTTCGCGCCTGAAGCGTGAGCCAGGAGCTGCGCGTCCGAGAGATGATCGAACGCCATGTAAGACCCTTATGAATGTGTGATGGCGCCGCCGCGGTTTCCTGAAGGCGAGCGAAGCCGTAGCACTGGATCAGCGCTAAGTCGCGGGTCTACGGAGGCGTCAGGAAGGGGCGGCGGCAGGGGCGCGGCCGTACGATGGCCGCTGCTGCCGTTGGCGCATCGCGTGCTGTCAAGCTCGCGATGGCTGAATTCAGCTTATTGGACGGTGCTTTTAGGGTGCAAGAGATTAAAACTTTGGCGTATAAACAGCAGGCAGTGACGCGATCCAGCGAATTTGGTGGCCGCAGAGGAGGAGATACGCATGGTCGAACGCATCGCCGCGATGGTTGTCGCGGTTTCACTGTCTATGTCCGTCGCCGCAGCCAATTACCCCACACGGCCGATCCGCATCATCATTCCGCTGAGCGCAGGCAGCGCGACCGACATGCTTGCCCGCATGATCGGGCCCAAGCTCGTGGAAGTATGGGGGCAGCCGGTTGTAGTCGATAACCGGCCGAGCGCTGGCGGCACCATCGCCGGCACCATCGTTGCCGGCGCCGCGCCTGACGGTCACACGCTGATGTTTGCCTCTTCGGGCTTCGCGACTGCGGCCGCACTCTATCCGAAGCTTCCTTACGATCCGCTGCGTGACTTCAAAGGTGTCACGCTGATGGGCGTTACACCATTCCTGCTGGTGGTGCCGCCCTCGCTCGGCGTGAAGTCGGTGAAAGAGCTGATCGCGCTGGCGCAGCAGAAGCCAGGTCAGCTCAACTTCGGTTCGTCGGGTGTGGGCAGCGGCACGCATTTCGGCGGAGAGGTCTTTAAGCTCGCGGCGAGGATCGATGTTACGCACGTGCCATATCGCGGCACGTCCGAAGCGCTGACGGATACGATGAGCGGCCGCGTGCAGTTCTACATGACGCCGGTGCTGCCCGCGATGCCGCTCGTACGCAGCGGACGGCTCGTAGCACTCGGCATCACATCCCCGCAGCGCCTGCCGATGATCCCCGAGGTGCCGACCGTGGCCGAATCCGCGTTGCCCGGCTTTACCTACGAAGGTTGGTATGGCGTGTTCGCACCCGCCCGCACGCCGCGGCTCATAATCGACAAGCTCTCGCAGGAGATCGGACGCGCGGTGCTGTCACCGGATATCCAAGAGCGTATGACGCGCGAGGGGGCGACACCGCGGCCGCTGTCGCCAGAGCAGTTCGACAAGATGGTCCGCGACGAAATCGTCTCTCGCACTAGGATCTTCAAGGCGATAGGCGCAAAGCCGAACTGAAATCGGTGACAGAGTCTGCGACTGGAGCGAATCGCCTCCAAACATGGACGAGCAGCTGCACTAGTCGCCGCGCAGGCGGCCGAAAGCATGAGGGCCGCAGTAACCGACATACGCTAGCAGCACATAGAAGGCGTCGTCAAAGCTCTGACGGCGGCTGTGGAGCTTTACGCCGAGCATCCCAGCTACGTATTAACTCCTCCGAGTTTGTTACGGACTTGCTAGATGCTATCCGGGCAGCCAGAAGCCTTTGTGGCACGCTCGGACGAAACGACGACGATTTGCGAAGCATCGAGGCGGTTGCCGAAGCCCTGCGCACATCGCCACTACACTGATGTGCTAGGCTGAACTTCAGCCAACGAGCGTCAGCTCGCCGATGCTGGAAATCGACCTGCTCGCCGCGTTAGGCGCTGTCTTCGTGATTGCGCTGGTGGTTGCTGTGCCTGCGTTGCGCAGGTTCGCGAGCCTTCGCCGGAACAACGCTTACTCGGAAGGTTCTACTGGTATCTGCGGATCGCGCTCGACAGTACCCGAGGCATCGACTTAGGACGGCGATTGCGTTCGCGCTCTGCGCCCGCGGCGGTTTTTACCTTCTGCCAGCAGTCTGAGCGCCCGGCCGTGTACGCCGAGTCTGCCCGCCTCGCGACTATCCCTTGGAGGTCCATGGTGTTGGCGAGTTGCCACAGGTCCTTGGAGCTCTCTGGAATGTGCGTCGCGTATCAAACTCGCCGGTTCGCCGGGAGCGTGCGATACAGCGCGTCTTTGCGCTGCAGCAGAGGGCGCTGCCGTAAATCGGTGCCGTCGAGCCAAAGTAGATCGAAGGCGAAAATCACCGCGGGGTCGGCGGCGGCCGCTTGTGCGATCCGCCGCGGGTCCTTAATTAAGCCGGTCCCGTCCGTGAAGACGCGCCCATACCGACCGGCCTTCATGGTCGAGGATAACTAGTTCACCGTCGGCTACGAAGTCGTGCCGGATGGGGCGGATTTCTTCGACCAGTTCAGGGAAGCGGTCGCTCATGTCATTGTCGTTGAGCGACTCTAGGCGAACCGTCCCGCCGCGGTTCGTGACGAGGACTCGAAACCCGTCGTGTTTAAGCTCGTAAACCCATCCTTTGGTCGAAAACAGCTTGCCTGGACTGGCGAGCATCAGATCTGTGCAGCGAGGAAGGACTGGAACATTCGGGAGGGCTGACATGGAGCCGTGAGACTTCGGCCGGGCCATAGGGTTCCAGCGCACGCACGTACGACAAGCGAGGGTATTCTCGGGGAGTTCAACTAAAATCGTGACTGGAAGCCCTAGCGTGCGCACTTAAAACGACAGCACAAGACAATACCGGACGCTAACATGTCGCTGACGGTATTGACCGCGGGTGCAAGCAGGCCGACCGCAGATCTCCGTCGAGCGCCGAACAAGGTTCAACATAATCGCGCGGTAAGTCGAACGCCTGTTCGCGTCCCGGGCCTAGCGCCGCTCCAGGAGCGGCGGCGCGTTTAGGTCGTGCGGCCCGCGCCCGGCGGTAATGCCTCTTCGGTTCCGGCGATCCACTGGCGAGCGTCCCGCGCGGCTATAATCGGGCCTGGTCGCCTCAGCCGCGCCGCTTTCCATTGCTTCTGGCGTTCTCGCGCGCCATTCAATCGATGACTTGCTTCACCCATCATCCATCGTCCACGCTCTACACCGGCGCACTTCGCGCGCTGGCGGTGCGGCCATGAAGCTTTTCGCGCCCGAGACCGCGATCAGTCCGGTGACTGACATCGTCGCCGAGCTCAAGGCGGGGCGGATGGTGGTGCTCGTCGATGAGGAGGATCGCGAGAACGAAGGTGATCTGGTGATGGCCGCGGAATTCGCCACACCTGACGCCGTGAACTTCATGGCGCGTTACGGCCGCGGCCTGATCTGCCTGACGTTGACCGAGGACCGTTGCCGGCAGCTGAATCTTCCGCTCATGGTGTCCAACAACCGTTCGCCGCTCGGAACGAATTTCACGTTGTCGATCGAAGCGGCGCAAGGTGTCACCACCGGGATTTCGGCAGCCGATCGTGCGCGCACCATTCAGGCCGCGATTCGACGCGACGCGGGGCCCGAGGATATCGTTCAACCGGGTCACATTTTTCCGCTGATGGCGCAGGCGGGCGGCGTGCTGGTGCGGGCGGGTCATACCGAAGCCGGCTGCGACCTGGCCCGTCTTTCGGGGCTGCTACCGGCTGCGGTGATCTGTGAGATCCTCAAGGACGACGGCGAAATGGCGCGTCTTCCCGACCTCGTGGAGTTCGCGGCGCAGCACCAGTTGAAGATCGGCACGATCACCGATCTCATCCAGTACCGCAGCCGCACTGAAACGCTTATCACGCGCGTCTCCGAGCGCGACATCGAAACGGCGCACGGTCAGTTCCGGCTCGTAGCCTACACCGACCGCATCGGGCGCGAGACGCATCTGGCCCTGGTCAAAGGCGACATCAGTCCTGCGCACGAGGTGCTCGTGCGGGTGCACGAGCCGGTTTCCCTGATCGATCTCCTCGACGCGGGCAGCACCAGTCACTCGTGGAACTTCTACGACGCGCTGGCGACGATAGCCGCCGCCGACTACGGCGTGATCCTCCTGCTTCACCGCGAAGAAACGGCCGCCGAACTGCTCGAGCGCGCCAAGCCGCCGAAGCTCGATGCGGCGCCTCCAAAAATGACCCTGCGCAATTACGGTATCGGCGCGCAGATACTCAAGGACCTCAAAGTCAAGAAAATGTGCGTGTTGGCACTGCCCCGGCGCATGCCCAGCATGGCGGGTTTCGATCTGGAAGTGGTCGGGTACATGCAGCCGGACGACAGAGTCAAATGAAGAATGCGCAACGCGGAACGATGAATTAACATCGGCCGCATCCGGGTTTTCATCCGGCGTTCCATACTCAACACTCACCCCTCACACTCGACACAGTTCCTCAAATCATGCCGCACAACGACAACATCGAAGAAATCGAGCCGGACCATCGCGGTGCCGGCCTCAGCGTCGGCATCGTGATGAGCCGTTTCAATACCGACGTTGGCGAAGGATTGCTCTCGAGCTGTACTGCGGCGCTTCTAAAGCAGGGGGTAGCGGCCGGCGACATCCGTGTCGTGACCGTGCCGGGTGCACTTGAAGCACCGCTCGCGCTGCAGAAGATGGCACAGAGCGGGAAGTTCGACGCGCTCGTCGCATTGGGCGCGGTAATACGTGGCGAAACCTATCATTTCGAGATCGTATCGAACGAGTCGTCGAGCGGAATCACGGCGGTGCAGCTCGCGACCGGCGTGCCGATCGCGAACGGGATATTGACGACGGAAAACGACGATCAGGCCCTCGAGCGCATGATGGAAAAAGGCGCCGACTGCGCTATCGCCGCGATCGAAATGGCGAACCTGCTGAAGAAAATAGGCGGGTAGCCGTGGAAACGAAGAACCGTACACCCAAACGGCGCGACGCCGCGCCGCGCAAGAGCACGCGCCGCCGCTCCCGCGAATTCGCGTTGCAAGGCCTTTATCAATGGCTGCTCGCACACGCCGATGCGGTGGTCATCGCAACCGAGCTTGCGGAGACTGAGGATTTCAACAAGAGTGACGTGCCGTACTTCCGCACCCTGCTCAATGGGGCGATTGATAACGCGCCGCACCTCGAATCGCTGATCGCGCCCTTCCTCGATCGGCCGGTGAAAGAGCTCTCGCCGGTCGAGCGCGGCATATTGCTGCTCGGCGGCTATGAGCTGATGCGTGAGCTCGAAGTCCCGTATCGGGTCGTGATCAACGAGGCGGTCGAGCTCGCGAAGGTGTATGGCGGCACCGACGGTCACAAGTACGTGAACGGTGTGCTGGACAAGCTCGCGGCCCGGCTGCGGGAGATCGAGGTTCGAGCGGAGCGCGGTGGATGAATCAGCAGAAACCTGAAGTGATGCGGCAGATCGATCCGCAGCAGCTGCGCAAGCGGATGCTGGTGTTCTACTTCGCGGCAGGGGTCAACCTGCTGATGGCGGTGTGGGTGTTGTCCGCGGGCGCGGGACAGACCGCGAGCGGCACGCTCACGCTCATCATGCTCGTCTTCCTCGGGTTTGCCGCGATCAACTACTACATGGCGCGCCGCATCGCCAAATATCTGCAGCGCCTGGCGTCGCAGTCGCCCGCACAGCCCCAGGACGGGGCGAAGTGTCTCG